>JBCCFB010000217.1:0-10821 GCA_039029995.1 Planctomycetota bacterium | reverse complement strand
GTAGTCTTCACCGGTCGCTTGCAAAGATGCGGGCTCGGATGTTCGCTGAATAACGTACACCGTGTTGCGAACCACGTTCGGAGCAACACCGGCCTCATACTGTCCCAGTGAAAACGCGGTGTTCATGAATTCATCGCTGGCCCCGATAACGCCGATCGGATCAGAGATCCGTGGCTCCCCCATTGCCGTGTTGAACCACGAGAATTCGCCGGTTTCATTTGCGTCAGCAGGATAAAGCGTGGTAAGCGTATCTGTCTCACTGACTGATCCGGCGATTCCTTCTGCCTTTGCCACTGCTGCCTCAAATGCCTTCTGGCGACGCCAGAATTCAACAATGTCGTCTTCGACTTCGTCCATCTCTGGAACACGCGTGTCTGCTTTTTCCCGCAGCCAGTACAGGTACTGGTTTTGAGTGGCAATGTCGCTTTCGCGTCCGGCATCGTACTCACTGAGATCTTCGAACCGGTCAAAGATCTGCTCGCCAAGACTCGGGAATGCCATCTGTGGACCGCGAGCAGTCATGATTTGAGTCACGTATGAAACCTGACCCACTGGTGTTTCCAGAATTTCGAGGTCATCCACCATGTCGGTTTCACCGAAAATCAATGCCGTGTCGGAAAGCTCGGTGCGATAGTCGAAAGTCGGCTCTTCGCCACGGTCGCTTTCGTCAGCGAGGTTCCATTTGATGTAACGACCGCGGAAAACGCCGAGCTTCACTTCAGCGATATCCAGATCTTTGCTCATCATCTCCCGGGCCTTGTCGCGAGCCATGCTCTCTCTGACTTTGTCTTCACACTCAGAAAGGGGCAGGACACGACGCTCGATCGAAGGGCTGTCAGCGATACCCGGAAGTTGAGTATCCGGAACCTGCCGGAGATCGCCACGCGATTCAGCGGTGTCCAGTCCCGGCGTTTCGGTTTGTTCGCCTTGAGCTTCAGCTTCACCTTGAGCTTCTGTCTGGTTTTCATCGGAAGCGGCGTCGCCTTCCATCGGCTCATCCGCCTGACCGGCTTCGCCAGGCTCATCCGCGGCAGTCTCTTCAGAAGCGGGCTCTTCCTGAGCAACTTCTTC
The DNA here is from genome assembly GCA_039029995.1 of Planctomycetota bacterium. GTDB lineage: Bacteria > Planctomycetota > Planctomycetia > Pirellulales > Pirellulaceae > Mariniblastus. The sequence continues at coordinate 9,750 of JBCCFB010000217.1, read as the reverse complement.
CTGACCGGCCACTTCTGACTCTTCTTGAGGAGCTGTTTCCTCCTCTTCCTCCTGAAGTGCGACATAGCTGCCACCGGTACCCAGAGTGACAGCGGTCAAGCCACCTTCTTCGCCTTCGTTTTCATCGGATGAGTTGCCTTCGTCCTGGCTGCCCTCGTCCGAATTTGTATCCGCTGATTCTTCATCAGACGCCTCACCATCAGCACCTTCTCCAGCTCCTGAAATTTCCGGAGCAGGATCATCGGGGACAAGCGAGTCGCCGGGAGGAGCCGGTGCCGCGTCGGGATCCGCGTTCTCAAATGCTTCAGGAGCTTCTTCACCACCTGGCGCGGTAATGTCCGGTCCACCCTGATCACCTGGCTCTTCCAGGGGAACTACCTCGGTAACAATCGGGCTGTTTTCTTCTACCAGCCGTTCGTATTCAGCCTGGACTTCAGCATCGCTGAACGAGTTCTTTGCGTTCTCCATATAAACATTCATGTCCGCATACAGATAATTGACGCGAACTCTCTTGTTTATCTTGAACCCTGGCTCAAGGCCGCGGGGATCCGAGAACATGTATTTGCCTTCGTCGAAGAGCTGTCGCATCTCCGACGACGATGGTGATTCTGTAATCGCGTCGGTGTCGACTTCAACGGGATAAATTTCGCATGCGATTCGAGTACGCGTTTTGTCATAGATTTCAACTGAATCGCCGAAGTTCGGAATCAAGGGAAGGCCGGCCATCAGCATCGTGTTCATCTGCTGTGCGGCTAGTTCGACTTTCAGGTATTCGCGCAACTGTTGCATGCCGCCGGAAACCTGATTAGCTTCGGCATGAATCCGCTCGAAATCGTTCCGCGAAAACTCAACGTTGCCCGCGACCATCGAAAGGTAGTCGTCGATAAACCCGTCGCCGATGATCACCCCTTCTTCTTTCGCTTTTTCAGCGAGAAGGACTTTGTTGATCATCGCCTCAAACACAAACTCCTCGTTGTACGATTGCCCGCGACCGATTACCGCACGGACAGGTCCAGCCATCGGGCGGAAATTGTCCGGCTTCTGGCTTCTTGCAGTTTCCTGAAGGGCGTTTGTAAAGCGAACTGCCTGGAAGTGCATGTTCACCATCGAAGACAGGTCCTGCTTCGTAAACTCGCCGCCTTTCCATGTCGCGACAACAGGATTGTCCCGACCTCCCTGCGCCAGATTCGAACCGAGTGAAGTAAACACCGTTCCTAAACCGAAAACGGCCATCAGGCCCACCCCGAAAAAGATGAGCATGCCTTTCTGGTGACGTCGGAACCAGCGTAGCGGAGAGGACATCTGTATTTCCTGTAACTTTTTTTCGGGTCTCAAATGCGGAGTCATCCGGCACGAAAGTACGTACCGGAACCAGCACTATATATATGGAGCGTTTTGCGACGAATCTGCGAAAGTTGATGCCGTTGCTAACGGATAAATTTCGCTGCCTGGCAGCGCTTTTACAACAGGGCCGGAACGCTCCCGCAAACAATGCGGGGGCTTGACAGCGGCCAATTCGCCGGATTAATCATTTCCCAACCGGAGCTTGCAGGCAACAGGCTTGCATTTCCGGAAACAGGGCCGTTTGGCCCAAATTTATCGGTGAATCGTGGTCAATTCAATGCCAAAACGGCGAGTCAGGCCAGTGCGCAAGTCGATAGGCTCACTCGTCGTGCAAGAAACGACCGGGATGAAAACAGGGAATTTCGAATCCAATTTCTAATCACCAATTCCTATGGCAAAAAAGAAAAAGAAAACCAGTGACGATAACGGCGACGGTGGAAAAGCACTGGTAATCGTCGAATCTCCTGCAAAAGCTCGCACAATCAGCAAATATCTGGGCAAGGACTACACGGTCGAGGCCAGTATTGGCCACGTCCGGGATCTGCCGCAGGGAAAGAAAGAGATGCCCGAAGACCTCAAGAACGAGGAATGGGCAAGGCTCGGAGTTAACGTAAAAGACAAATTCCAGCCGGTTTATGTCGTCCCGCAAAACAAAAAATCACACATCACCAAGCTGAAAAAGCTTCTAAGAAATTCTGAAGCCCTCTACCTCGCGACCGATGAAGACCGCGAAGGTGAAGCCATCTCGTGGCACCTCCACGAACTGCTTAACCCGAAAGTCCCGGTTCATCGCCTGGTCTTTCACGAGATCACAAAAGAGGCCATCAAGCACGCGATCGAGAACCCGCGGGAAATCGATCAGGGTATGGTTCAGGCACAGGAAACCCGGAGAATCCTGGACCGACTGTATGGCTTCGAAATGTCCGAATTCCTGTGGAAAAAAAGCCTCGGGCGCTCTGCGGGACGCGTGCAAAGCGTTGCTGTACGCCTGATCGTTCAGCGCGAACGTGCCAGACAGGCATTTGTTTCGGCGACCTACTGGGACCTGCTGGGACAGTTTGCAACTGAAAAGCAGGAACAGTTCGAGGCAACGCTCGTTTCCGTCGGCGGTAGAAAACTTCCCGTCGGTAAGGACTTTGATCCTGCCACCGGAAAGCTGAAAAACGAAAACCTGATGCTGATGGACGAACCCGCGTCCAGAGAGTTGCTTGAACGTCTGAAAAGTGCCGAATTCACGGTTACCAAACTCGAGGTCAAACCGTACACGCGTAAACCTTCGGCGCCGTTTACGACCAGCACGATGCAACAGGAAGCCAACCGCAAACTTGGCTATACCGCTCGCCGGACCATGAGTGCGGCGCAGAGTCTCTACGAAAACGGTCACATTACCTACATGCGTACCGACTCGACAAATCTCGCCAAAGAGGCAATCGAGGCAGCACGAAATCTGGTTCAGTCCGAGTACGGAAACGAGTTCCTGCCCGACCAGGCTCGCGTCTATACCAAGAAGGCCAAAGGCGCGCAGGAAGCTCACGAAGCGATTCGTCCGGCGGGTCATCCCTTCAGCCTGCCGCAGGCCCTCGAATCCAAGCTGACGCGCGACGAATTCCGTCTGTTCGAATTGATATGGAAACGGACCGTCGCCAGCCAGATGGCAGATGCACGTGGACGCAGCGTAACACTCACGATTGAAGCAGACGGCGCTGTTTTCCGCGTTTCCGGTAAGACGATCGACTTCCCCGGTTTCCTGCGAGCCTACGTCGAAGGATCGGATGACCCGAATGCGGAACTGGCAGATCAGGAACGAATCCTGCCGGCGGTTCAGGAGGGTGACCGAATCCAATGCAAAAATCTTGAAGCCAAATCGCACACCACTTCTCCGCCTTCGCGCTTCAGTGAAGCCGCTTTGACTCGCGAACTGGAAAGCCGTGGAATTGGTCGTCCGAGTACCTACGCCGCCATTATCGAGACGATTCAAGCTCGCAAGTATGTCTTCAAAAAAGGCAGCGCGCTTGTGCCGACGTGGCCCGCGTTTGCGATGGTGCGGATGATGGAAGAGCACTTCCCGAACCTCGTGGATTATGAATTCACGGCGGAAATGGAAAACCTTCTGGACGAAATCAGCCGGGAACAAGCCGCCGCTTTCGACTATCTGCATAACTTCTACTACGGCGATTCCAAAGCCGCGGGGCTGCGTCCGCAGCTGGATGAAAAGATCGGCATCGTCGATTCGCGCGAGATCTGCACGTTCCCCATCGGGGCCCCGGAAGACGGTGGCGAGGTCATCAACGTTCGTGTCGGTAAATTCGGACCGTACTTTGAGCAGGGCGAGCGGAGGGCAACGATGCCCGAAGGCGTCGCTCCTGACGAAGTCACGATGGAAATGGCAATCGAAGCCCTCAACGCCGCCGAAAAAGGTGAAGAGCCACTCGGCTTTGATCCTGAAACGAATCGTCCCGTCTTTGTTAAGCAAGGCCGTTTTGGTGCGTATATCCAGTTGGGCGTACTGGACGAGGATTCCGAGGAAAAACCGGTCAATGCCGGCTTCCTCAAGGGCATGACTGCCGAAGCGATGGATCTCGAGACCGCACTTAAACTGCTTTCTCTTCCGCGAGTCGTAGGAGAACACCCGGATACCAAAGAGCCCATTGAAGCATTCAACGGCAAATTCGGACCTTATATCAAAACAGGTTCCGAAACCCGTTCGCTTCCTGAAGACATTTCACCGCTCGACGTGTCTCTTGAACAATGCATGTTTCTTCTGTCACAGCCGAAACGACGTGGCCGTGCAGCCGCAAAGCCTCCTTTGAAAGCCTTCGAAGAGTCGCCGGTAACTGAGAAGCCTGTTGTTTTGAAAGAGGGGCGCTGGGGTCCGTACATCACGGACGGGACAACAAACGTTTCGTTGCCGAAGACGATGACGGCGGAAGAACTCACCTTCGAACGTGCCCTGGATATGCTCGCAACCAAAGCAGCCAAGGGGCCGACTAAGAAGAAAAAGAAAGCCAAAAAGAAAACGGCCAAGAAGAAAAAGACAACCACCAAAAAAGCAACTAAGAAGACAACCAAAAAGAAGGCTGCCAAAAAGACAACTAAGAAGGCAACGAAAAAGAAAACGGCCAAGAAAAAAGCCGCTGTTGCAGAAGATGCGACTGGCGATACGGACTAATGTCGACGGCTTACATAACAGTGACGGCCAGCTCAAATATTGATGGCCAGCGCAAACAATGACGGCCAGCGCGAATAGAAAACAAGAGCGCCCGGAATGGATTGGTCCGGCCGGGCGTTTGTGCCGACAACCCGGCTGATCAGCGGACCGATCACCGAGTGGTGCTTTCTACTTCCGCTATCCAGGCAGACGGGCCGCCGCTGACATAGCCAGCCCGCCCGATCACACTGCCTTCAACGTCCAGCAACAGGACGGTTGGAAAACTGCTAATGTTGTATTGTCGTTTCAGACTGTCGTTCTGATCCTTCAATTCCTGAGGCTGAGAAGTGCGCTGTGGATAATCCAACTGCAGCAGGACGTACTTCTCTGCCGCCCACCGCTCAAATTCCGGCTGTGCAAAAACCTCGTCGTGCAATTTGATGCAGTAGGAACACCAGTCGCTTCCAGTAAATTCAGCAAGAATCGGTTTTCCGGTCGCTTTGGAAATCTCACGGGCTTCTTCCAGGGAAGTCAGCCATTGTGCTCCGCTACTCACTCCGGAGCCAATCGCGTTTGAATCATTCCCGCCGGCGAAAGAACTGCCGGAGCCTCGACTCGATTCACTATTGTCAAACAGTGAAAAAGAAGGCCATTGCGATGTCGAGCAACCCGTCACAAACAGCAGTAATGCTGCCGCGATGCACAAGGAAGTGAAAGCCGGATACTGCCCGTCCTTTATTCTCAAACGCATGATCGATCCCTGATCAGAGAATTAACTTTGCCGTCTCAATGGTGGCGGGATCTTAGCGAAATCAAATAAGCGCTCCAACAACAATCTGGCAGCCTGGGCAAACAAGGCAGGACGGGGTTCCCGACGAGGTTTGCCGCTTCACCAAACTGTCAGCGAGCCTCGCCGGCTCAGATCTGACCCGCGAAACACCATATGAAGGTATCCGGCTAATCCATTTCAAAAATCAGCTCTTCACCGCGCTTCACCTTGATGCGGGAGTAATCCGCGTCAGAATCTTCAAATGAAACAACGTCACGCTGCTCAGCTAAATGAACCGAGACTGAAAGGTTGCCGGCGTCATCATGCGCGTGCGAAATCGGAGCACTGTCGGAATCGAGGTGCGGCACAAGTACGATCTTGAACTCTCCGTCCGTTGCGATCGAAGGAATACTTAGACGACGGATACCGAATTTGAAATGGCCCTGTTTTTCTTTGTCTTGATCCAGTTCTTCGATGTCGATCGCATCGTAGACGGCTCGCATCTGGTCAGGTGCTTCCAGGAACGGCCGGTCTCCCGCCTGGGCGATAATCAACGTGAGCCTGCGCCCCTGATCATCTCCGAGGACAACGGTGATGATCCCCGCATCCTCCACCGTTTTCTTCTGGATCAGATCCACATCGTCTTCAATCTGCATCTGCCATAAGAAGTCATGGCTGGAATCGTCTTTGCGAATGTTGTCTGCAACAACCGCATATGGCATTGCGCCCCGGACCAGACCACAAGTGCGAAAAGCGTATTCGACAGGATTGTGTTCAGCGATGCATCCGTGCCGGTCTCCACCTCTTTTCCCGTCTCGCCATCCCGGCAGATCGCTCCAGTTCAAATTACACCATGGCAACTCGCTATCGGTCAGACGCGAATCATTTGGAGTCACCTCAAAGGGTTCGTCGGTACCGGGAGTTCCAGCTTTGTAGCTGTAGGCCCAGGTTGCGTCTCCCGCGCAAAAAGTAGCGTCAGGTTTATCAACGTATGCCAGTGTTCTTCCCGGTGGACATTGATGCCCCTGACCTTCACCGTCGATCAGTACGACACTGTGACGGTCGGAGAAACTTTCAACGGAAGTCGTGCGCGTTGCCCACATTCTACCGTGAGAGGCAAAAACGAATTCGTTGCGCGACGCCCGGGAGTGCCCGCCGGGTACATTTCGAGGTTCGAACAACAACATCGCAGCGTCACGATTCCACTCGGAACGTGTTGTCATCAGACCACGAAAATCGCTGTAAAACGAAAGCGGTTCGCCATCAGCTGACAGTTGCTGCTGAACTGAATCAACGTGAGCATTGAAGTCGTAGTCATCTTCCAGTGTTTTGACAAACAAAGGGTCATCGTGAAACAGGGTTTCCGCATAACACGGTGCATAGGTAGTCCGGATGTTGATGTATTCAGGTGGTTCGTCGTCTGAAATGAACCTGCGGATCGTGGAGGCATACATCAAGTCAACGACGGGATCAAAAGGGTGCGCAAACTTAATTGCCGTCAGATCACGAGGTTTTTCTATTCCGGTCTCCAGAATGTGTTCACCACCCCAGGGTACCATCGTCGCCAGCAGGTATCCGCGAACGGTATTTTTGACGTGTTCGGTTCCCAGTACGTGTTCACCTCGTCTTGCAAGCGGCAACATCCAGTGGGATGCATAGCTGCTTTTGTTGTAACCTTCAAACGGTGCGCCATCGGGCCCGGTCGCGACGAACGCCCATTTCCTGACTGCGTCAACGCAGCGGTTGTAGACTTCCGGATCGAAACCTTCCTCCCCTTCGATCGAGCACACCATCGTGAGCAGACTCATATGCATCATCACCCAGTTGCTGGTGTTTCCCGGATATGCGGGAACGTGTTCGTGTCCGATAAACTTCTTTCCGCGCGTAACATCTGCGATAAACTTTCTGACCGTGTTCCGCTGGCTCTCTGACATTGCGTGATAGAGCCAGTCGTAGGTGATCCCGATCGAATCAGCGCCCAGTCGCTGATAGACCTCCTGCCAGTCGTCCGTGCCGGTCCAGACATCCATGTCTTCAGCCAGCAGGTCGCAAATGTAGGTCAGTGCACGCGCAAGCCGGCGCTGGCCCAGCTTGTCCCCCATGAACTCGCATCGAAATGCTTCATAGGGCATCAGATTGAAGATCAGCTGACGGTGATTTGCGACTTCGTTCAATTCACTCGTCCAGGTTCCGGCAAACTCCTCAGGACATTCTCTTGCCGCGAGCTTGTTGAACCAGCCACCGACATACGGTCCGTGGTAGCCCATTCGGCGAGGCAGCCGCTTCATTCTCAGATGCTCGTGGTATTGTTCTTCCGTCGTTCCCGGTGGCAGCTCCAGCCATGCCGCACCGTTGAGTCCGATCTGGCGACAGCGCGTGCCGATCAGCATCATCTGCTGCTGGCCGTTCTGAGTTCCTTGAATCCGGTTTCGAATCAGTCGAAACTCCTCAGGACCGAAGAACACTCTGGGATGAACGTAAGGCGCCTCAACAGCTCCGATCCGTGCAGGCCGGTAACTGTCAGCCAGTGTCGCGGTGTCGATTCCGTAGTGTGACCAGATGTGAGTCGGAGGAAACAACGTCCGGACTTCTTCTGCCGAATAACCTGTACGTTCAGCCACCTCCTCGAGCGTCTGGCCCGCTATGTCCGGAGCTCGACTCGCAACAGGAATCTCTGCTTCCGGGGCGACATATTTCGGCTCAGGGACCGGCTTGTCAGCGAAGAAATCAACTCGCTCTTCTGGCTCCGGCTCCTGGGCCGGCGCGGCCGGCTGAACTTCAACGGTCGATTGCCCGGTAGCCTCCGGCTCGGTTTCGGCAGGCTGGTCGTCACTGCATCCGCTGATTATCAGGAAACATGAGAAAAGACAGGCAAGTGTCAAACGCTTCATCGACAGGTCCGTTGGGAAGGAGGCCGGACAGGGGTACAGGCAACTGGTCCGCATTGTAGCAGGAAACTACCAAAACCGACGATGATGCCGGGCACCCGGCGATCAATACTCTGGATACGGTCGCCCTGGATCCCACGCAACGATTTCAGTTTCGGTCAGCTCCTGACGAAGTGTCTCAATCTCCTGCCGCGTGAGGTTGGTTTCGCCCACATCCAGAAACTCCAGCCACCGCATCTGCCTCAACGCGTCAATGCCGGGCAAGGATTGACAGCCCGCCAGATTAAGCCGCTTCAATGAGGTCAGATTTTCCAGCGGGCTCAAATCACTCACTGCCGACTCGTACGCAAGATCCAATTCTTCAAGAGACGTTAGTGCGGTGACATTTTCAAGTTTGGAGAGCGAAGCAACACGAAGATGCTTCATTCCGGTAAGTGATCTGAGCACATGAAAATCTTCGTTATCGAACTGCCCCGCATCTTCGATAATCAAAGACTCAAGCGACGTCAGCCCCTCAAGGCAGTTCAAATTGCGCAGCCTATTAAGGCCTCCAACGCGAATTGACTTTAATCCCTTAAGCGCAGTGATGCCATCCAGAGTGTCGAGGTAGCAACTGTCTGCACAGATCTCGGAAACCCCATCGAAAACTGAGACTGCGCTGTTGTTTTTGACCCATTCACAGGCTTCCAGCTCGACCCTTTCGAGTCCATTTGTAATAAGCGGTTCGACTTGCGATCTTGCTGGAGGAGCAATATTGATCAACCTCAAGGATCTAAGGCTGCTGAATTCAGCAATATCCTCGAATTCGATTTCCGCACCTGACGAGCGAATTGTCAGGTGACTTAGTTGCGGCAGATTCGCAAGTGGAATCAGGTCTACATTATTTTCTTCGATGCAGATGGAAAGCGACTGAAGCGTTGACAGTGTTCCAATCGTCTCCAGTCCCGACGGCAACGGGTAATCGAAGGTCAGTTCCTTGATGTGTCCAAGACCTTCAAGGGCACTTATGTCTGCTAGATTCTCAGAGTCGCATTGCAGAACTTCAAGTTGCGAGCAACCCGAGAGAAACTGAAGATCAACAATGTCAGGATTCCTGATCCAGAGCTCCTCTAGTTTTTTGAGCTGCCCGATTGGTGCGGGGTCTCCCGTACAGGAAATATTGAGAGTTGTCAGTTTCGGGAACGCGCCAATAAATTCCAGAACGCCGGCTTCGCCGTAAGTCCAACTAAGACGCTGCAGATCCGGGAACAGTCTCAGTGAGTCCAGGTTTTCAAGACTGTGACCGTACTGCAGACGAATTTGCTGTACCCTGGCAAAAAGGTAGGGGCTCGTTCGATCTAAAAGCCATCGGGGCCCCGGTGGATCGGCAGGGTAGACCGCCTTCCCATGACTATCAAATTCGTAGTCGAAGTAAATCCACGCTCCCTTAGATTGGAGATCGCGGACCGCTTCCTCATATCGCCACGCGCTACGAATACCGATTACGCCCCACATCATGCATGCCACAAGGAAGACAACTACACAAAGCGTGCGCATGCTGAACTGAAATGCAACGAGGGCGTTAGTACTTTCGGTTGACGACTCGGCCTTGCTGGTTCCGC
>JBCCFB010000216.1:0-10897 GCA_039029995.1 Planctomycetota bacterium | reverse complement strand
GTTGAAACCTGGAATAAATTCAGCCGGAGGAAGGCTGCGAGCGGCGTCTTCAGTCAATCCGCCCTCGGCATTGCTCTCGGTATTTACGGTTCTGGTGCGTCCGGTGTCCGGAGTCAGACCAAGCCGTTGAAGTTCGCGGCGATACTGCTGAAGCGCCTGTGGATCTCCTGCCTCGGCTGCGTCTTTCATGGCTTTCCATTTATCAATGAAGTTGGCCAGATCTTCGGCAGTCCAGTCTCCCATTTTCTCCAGAAGTTCAGGATCAGGATCAGTTCGTTGTTCTTCCAGCCTTCTAAGAATCAGGTCAGTCGTCTCTTCCGCAAACTGGAGATTGACATCTTCCTCACCGAGATCGCGGCTTCCACTGCGACCGCTTGAAGTACCTCCGCTCGGATTCGAAGCGCGACTCTCGCTATTTGAATCGCCGGTGGATTCGCCACTATCTCCGCCGGAGCCTCCTTCGCCACCAGACTGTTGCTGACCAGACGACTGGTCGCCGGACGACTGTTCACCGGATGATTGCTGGCCCGAACCCTGTTGACCTGAACCCTGTTGACCGGATTGACCACCCGGTTGCTGTTGTTCGCCGCCTGAGCCACCACCGGACTGTTCATTGGCGTTCTGTTGTTCGCTTCCGCCGGAGGACTCCTGATCAGCGCCTTCCTCTTGAGCGGACTGGCCGCTTTGTTGTTCGCCGCCGCTTTGGTCGTTGCCGCTTTGCTCGCCGCCGCCTTGCTCGTTGCCGCCGGTCTGCTGCTCCGAAGAGCCTCCACCGCCCGACTGTTCACCGGAGTCCTGTTGTCCCGTTTGCTGTTCGCTGGATCCGGATTGCTGCTGACCGGTTTGATCTTCAGATTGTCCTCCTCCGTTTGCTTCGCTGCCGGATTCCTGGCTGCCGGATTCCTGACCACCTTCATCGCCTGGTTGTTGCATCTGCTCGCCGCTTCCGGCTGATTGGTCTCCAGCCTCGTTTTCACCGGCTGGGTTTTCTGAATTGTCGGTTCCAGATTGCTGCTGGCCCTCATTTCCCGATGGTTGCTGACCGGGTTCCTGTTCTCTGCCGTTCTCACCCGTTTGCTGGTTTTCCTGATTGGAACCTTGACCCGTTTGCTGGTCCTGCTGCCCTGATTCGCCCGACGGATCTCCAGACTGCGATTGGTCTGCCGGGTTTTGTTGAGGTGATTCGGATGGTTGCTCCTGATTTCCGGAGTCCTGCATCTGACCGGGCTGGCCCTGTTGGCTCTCCTCAGGCTGGCCTTGTCCCGGTTCGCCTGGCTGCTGGTCCGACGGATCGCCGCTCTGAGACCCGCTTTCCTGTTCGTTCTCCTGTTGCTGCTGACCCGCGCCACCTTGCTCTTGCTCTTTGCGTTCCATTTCCTCAAGCAGGCGCTGAAGCTGCTCAAACCGCTCGCCTTCCGAGGCATCTTCGGAGAGTTTTTCGATATCGCCTTCCTGAAGACCGCGGTCGCGAGAGCCCGGGCTGGAAGAATCAGCCGCCTGGCCTGCCTGCTGTTGTCCACCTTCGCCATTTCCGGAAGGGGACCCTTCGGAGTTCATATTTCGCTGGCCTTCACTTGTCTGGTTCTCACCGACGGTCTCCTCGCCAGTTCCTTCGGGGCCTGCGCGATTGCCGGCCTGATTGTTCGACTCGCCGGATTCTGATGGATCGGCAGAGTTCGCCGACTGTTGCTGGCCGTTCTGAGATGGATCGCTGGACGATTGCTGCTGCTCGGAGCCGGATTGTTGCGACGAACCGGAATCCTGAGGCTGGCTGTTTCCATCCTGTTGTTGTCCGGAACCATCCTGTTGCTGTCCTGTCCCATCCTGTTGCTGTCCTGTCCCATCCTGTTGCTGTCCGGAACCATCCTGTTGTCCGCCGCTCTGCTCCTGCCCTCCGGTGCTGTCTTCCTGCTGACCACTTTGCTCCTGATCTTGTCCAGTCTGCTCACCGGGGTTCTGATCCTCGCCGGTTTGCTCGTCGGTCTGGTCGCCGGTTTGCTCGTCGGTTCCCTGTTCATCACCGGGCTGCTGCTGTTCGCCGTCCTGTCCTCGCTGCTCTGCGTTATCTCCTCGCTCCTGTTCGGGCTGTTGCTCAGGTTGCTGCTGGTCTTCATCCGGCTGTTGTTCCTGCTCCGGATTCTGCTGTCTGCGCTCCCGCTCTGTCAGCTCACGTTCTTCGGTTACGAGAAGCGTGAAGTTTTCTGTTGCCGTAATGTTGGGGTCGGGCATTCCAGTGGTAACGGCAATCCGATTGTCTGCGGCAGTTGCAAAAAAGACCGCTTTGTCTCCTACGGAAAGCCCGAGTTCCGCTGGATCAATAAAGTAAACCGCTTCGACTCCGCCACCATGGTCGTCAAAACTGAGGTGCAGATCGCGGTCTAGAATCTTGGTTCCCTGATGATCGATGTGCAGATCGATTGCACTGATCTCAAAGTCGAGGTCGTTCGCTTCAATGCGGACCGGCAGTTTGTGATTCAGCGGCACCGTAACTTCACGGCTGGTCGGATCAACGATCTCAATTTCCGGTGCGTGATCCGGCGTGATTTTCACGGGATAGACGACGGGATTCTCGTTACGGTCGCCATCTTCAGACACGAACCGGATACGGTAGTGCGTAAATGCAGGCCGCGTGCGTGTCGAGTTGAGGGTCGCAATAAATTCTCCAATTGCCTCGTCACCTGTCACGGCCATATTTGTGGTTTGCTGAACAACGAATTCCGTCGATGTCGCAATTTCCGTTGATTCCCCATCGTCCTGCTTTTGCGCCTTGAGCAGTTCGATGTAGGCAACTGATATCGGAAGGTTGGCCAACGCATTGATCTTGATTGTGGTCCCTTCGATGACCTGTACATCGCCCTGGCCTTCAATCGTTCGCTCGGGAAGTTTTGTGTATGCCGGAGGCGCGATGTGTACCGATTGAATACTGATCGTAGGGTTCGGCCGGACGTTGATCGAATATTCAGGAGACGTTCCATCGCGGGCAACGATTGAATAAATCAGCGACTGCTGGATTCCGTTACCGTCAGTCGTAAGCTTCGCTTTGTACTTTCCGGCAGTCCCGTCCAACGACATCGGAAGGATTTGATCGGTGATCTGTCCATCTTCACTGGAAAAGACAATCCTGACGTCAGCAGGATCATGGCTGCCGCTGATTCGCGCTGTGATCTCCAGTGATTCACCGAAAAAGACGTCGCAGTCCCCCGGAGTCACTTCGGCAATCGTGACGATTGACGGCTGCGAAATCTTTGCACCCGGTGAGAGAATCCGGCCGATGGTTGCAAACGGGCTTTTCGGAGACAGGATGGTGTACAGGACGGCCAGTGTGACCAGACCTACCAGCAGGAATCCTGCACGGATAAGTCCGGATCGGTCAACGGTGGTGTCATCGGGTACATTCGAGAGCTTTTCAGCCGCCTGTCGGGCAACAATGTCGGTCACTGCACCGGGCATCTTGCTTCCGCTGTCGCGCAGAGAGAGATAGTTGAGCAGGCGGTTTTTGAATCCGGGCTCGGAATCTTCAATCATCTTGGCGGCGTATTGCGGGTTGATCTTTCGAACAACCAGTGGAAATACGGTCCATGCCGCATAGCCCAGAACAGATACGATCAAAGTAATCAAGCCGACCCAGCGACCGGCCGGAGTCAAAGGTATGATCCAGGCATCGATCAGAATCAGCAGAAGGAGTACACCCAGTCCAACTGCGGCTATCCCGAGAATGGACGTGAAGATATCAACGGTCTTGACCCGCTTGCGGGTCTTTTCGAGTTGTTCGTTGACGTACTGCTGGATCCTTGCTGAACGTTGCTGGGCAGCAGTTCTACGAGCTGTTTGCTTCGATGTTGTCGGGCTTGCCATGCCGGCGACCACTCTGTTCCGGAAGTTTCGTCTGATCTTCGATTATAGACGATTCATCGTCAGCGGGAGTTTCACCGAATTGCTGAAAAGCGGCAATATCAGGCGATCTGCCGGTTCACGGTACCGATGCTATCCATTTTCCGACTGGACAGGCTGTAAACCTGTCGCACTTCGCATCTGAACGCGGCGGATCAACGCTTCGGATCCAGCCCCTGTATCGTCCAGGCTGCCCGAGGAGTTTTCAGGGACGTGGTAAAATCCGCGCCGGAGTTTTTCGCGCCGGAACATACGCTGCAACTCTTCGAGCAATTCATCCGGCGAGAGTCGATCAAGACGTTCGACTGTAGCTTCGGGTAGTGTTTTCAGATACTCCATCAACTCGTCCCGGGTAACATCTTCACGGGCGGCCGTAGCCGTTACGACCCATCTGATGACCAGCTCTTTCTGCTTCTCCGGATCCCATGCGTCATCGAGTATTCGGTCGGCTTCATGCGAAAGCGTTACACGCAGTAGCTGAACGTTTCGCGAAACGATTTCGAAAACAAATTCAGGATCCACCTGGTCCAGCAGTCCGAGATCATCGAGCAGCTTCATTTGAATCCGGTTGTCCGGATTCACTTCCATGTAACGCGTCAGCTTTTCAAGAAACTCACGTGACTCAGCGTGCACGTTGATCAGTTCTTTCTCCGCCTGAATCGTTTCACGGGACCACTTGTAGACCTCGTCGAGATCGCGACTGTCCAGGGCGACCCCGTCCAGCAGCTCGGGATGCAGTCGCAATTCTCGAATGCGCTCAATCCGTTGATCAGCCGGCAGGTCGAGCACTTCACGCCGTTGACGCGCACTCAATCCGTCAAACAGCCAGGAGTTGTAGCGTTGCATTACCGCAATCAGACGGGAACGCTCCTCGTGAACCGCGAGTTCCGCCTGAAGTTTGCGGATCCGTTGTTGATCGGCTTCGGGAAGCTGCTGAAACGTATTGCGGCTCTTGCGGATTTCGTTCAGCTGCTCCAGGTCGTAACTATCCAGACGTTCACCCGCCATCTCAGGTGACTCATCCAGAATGGAAACCGGCGTCTCCATATCCGGAGTCTGTTCGTCCACAAAAACATCCGAAAGCGCATCTACGAATTCGATGCTTTCTGCATAACGGAAGTACTGCAGGTTTTCCAGCAAAGCCAGATCCGCAAGAAGCTGCCTGCGCGGCGCTTCCTGAAAATGATCGGTGGCGAACTTGCCCGCGACGAAGCCGGATACAGGGATCGCGATCAACAGGAGGGCTGGGAACAGCCAGCCGAAGTTGAGCGAACTGCGCGAAACAGGGGCACCCGTTTGAACCGCCATTTCAATTGTGCTGCGGGTGAAGTTCTCGTTCGATTCAGGGCGCGGAAGATGATCAAGCATATCCCATGTCTTCTGCAAATCCTGCAGACGACCCCGGTAGCCATCATCGGAAGCCAGTCGTTCCTCGACCCGTCGCGTCTGGTCGAGTCCCAGCTCGCCATCGAGATACGATGTGAGTTCCTCGTCAATTCGGTTTTTAGGATCCTGTTCCGACATGAATGATCAGCCCGGGTTCTGGCTTCTGAATCAGTCCTGTTCCATAACGTCGGTCACGCCCGCAGGGAGCTGACCTGAATTCACATAAGGCTCCAGTATGTCACGCAGTTTCGAGCGCGCTCTGGACAACAGACTTTTGACTGCCTGCGTGGACATGCCCATCGTTTCAGCGATCTCCAGATAGCTCATGTCCTCGAACTTCGACAATAGCAACGCCATCCGCTGGCGATCGTTAAGGCCCTGTATCGCCTCGCGGACAATCAGCGAAGCTTCACTACTGGCGATCTGTCTCGCCGGCATCAATGCACTTTTCTCTTTTGCCATCGACTCAAGCGGCTGAACCGGCATCGAACCGGACGGCGAGTTGACCAGGTTGACCTCTTTCTTCCTCGAGAGCTTTCTGATTGCGTTGCTGGCAACATTGTTAGTGATCGTAAACAGCCACGTTGAAAATCTTGCTTTGGGCACGTAGTTGTGTCGCGCGCGATAGACGCGCATGAACACCTCCTGCGCAAGGTCCTCCGCCTGACCGCGAGCCGGCACAAGATGGTCGAGAACACCGATCAAGCGTGACTGGTATTTGGCAACCAGTTGCTCGAACGCAGCAGCATTGTCGTCGCGCACCTCCAGCATCAGACGCACGTCCGGATCGAGCAGCTCGTACTTGCGTGCTAACTGGATTGAGGATTCGCTGACGGTCAAAAACTGACTTCCTTCCGGGCACATCGGTTCCGGCGGTTCTCCCGGCCACCGGTTGCTGGCTGAGTTTAGAACACCGCAGCCACAGCAAAGTTTCTTTAAACAGCTGTGAAATTATATTCGCATGCAGCCCCGACGGTCATCCGGCCCGATCAAGAGTTCGCTCAGAACGACAATCGCACGGGTAGCGACACTTGAGAACCAGCCAACCGGATACGAATTCGAGTTAACCCGGTACGATTTCAAGCAGTTCAATTGCCGGTTGCTCATCCAGAAAGATCATCGCCGTTCGACCTGAAGCGGAGCTACCCGATTCGACTTTGAACCAGCGGGCCAGTTCCTCACCGCAATTGATCTTGAAAAGGTTTTCCAGCTTTACCGTTCGCAGCACATTATGGCGGATCAGGATTCTGCCCAGCGGAGTCTGTTGAGATTCGATCTCTGCGCGAACATCAGGAGCAAGCACGGTCAGGTCGAGCCGCACGATGCCGTATTGGACGACCTGCTCGTCGGTTGATTTGGTCAGCAGTATCCTGCGGGAATACCGGTCACCATCCACTCGCGTATCGAGAACCTTTACGTTCACCGGACAGCCGTGGTACTTTTCGACGGTGACCGTCATATGGCCTGAATGATCGAGCAAGCCGCGCGCCGGATTGTGCAGTTGGTCCGCGTTCACGTTTTCGAATTCACCGAGTACCCCGCGGTCATCGAAAAACAGGCCGATCAGTTCATCCAGTTCGATTTCAGTTGAGTCTGCAGGGTTCAAAAGGAGTCCAGTTCTAAGCGGACCAGAAGTCTGACGGATTGGGCGAATGCACTCCCGCTCGATAAGTAAGCGTGGAAAGTAAGCGCGAAACTATCGCGAGCGCTATTTCGGCTTGAGTTGATTGTTAACAACCGGAAGCTCGCGGTTGATCACCGGAAGAACTTCTTCGTAAGTCAGGTCGTTAATTTCGATCGTCGGCTTAACTTCATTGGTGCGATCGAGGATGGTGTCGACAAGGTAATAAAGAAGGCGTCGCAATTCATCAGGTTGAATCTCGTCGGCTACGTCTTCTGCCTTCTGCTGGTGTTTATCCACAAGCTTATACGCCGTGTCGAATACGCCTGCCTCGAAGAAAAGCTGCCGCGCACGCATCACGCGTCTCTCGGGAGAGAGCGGACAGTCATCTTCGACCAGCGAAAGAAGTTCTTCACGCATTTCATCTTTCAGTCCCTGAAGCGCAAGCGCCCACAAGACAGTCGGGCGACCGCCGAGCAGGTCGGTTCCGATTGCTTTCTTGTTATCGCTGTCATGCTGCCAGTCTTTCAGGTCATTGAGAATCTGAAAAGCGACGCCGAGATTCCGCGCAAAGGCGCGGACAGGCTCGAGGTACTCATCGGCCGGGCCGGCGAGTCGCAAACCGCTGTAGAAGGCTGCTTCAAATGCGGGGGCAGTTTTCAAAGCATAGATCTTCAGCGCGTCAAGCGGCTTCAGGCACTTGTCTTTGGCTTCACGCCAGATCAACTCTGCTCCCTGACCTTCTGCAAGTCGCTGATGTGAATCAGCAAGGTAATCCAGAATGTCGGCGGAAACCTCGGCGCCCAGTTCCTTTCGGTCACGGCTGGCCAGCCGGTATCCCATTCCCACCAGATAGTCGCCCACGTTTATGGCGACTGGAATGCCATGTTTGATATGCAGTGTTTCATCGCCGTAGCGGAACTGGTCGGCGTCTTCGATATCGTCGTGCACAAGTGACGCCTTGTGAAATGTCTCGATTGACATCGCCGTGCGGAAGATAGCATCTGAGTATCCATCAACGACTTCGGCTCCATTTGCAAGTGTCGCGTCGCCTCCGGTTACGGCGTCATAAACCGCAAGAGTGATGAAGGGGCGGGAGTGCTTACCGCCTGCAGAGAGAAAGTCGTAGGCAATGCGTTCGGTTGCCTTGATCGGATCCAGTTCGGAAACTTCGTCGCCGAAACTGCTGCCACGAACCGGCGGAACAATTCGTTCCAGGTTTTCCGGTTCAAAAAGGTCATGTGCTTTGCGCAGCAGATGCAGGTAGCTACGCGTCTGTTGTGCTTTGTCGGAATGAGGAACACGGACCATCTGATCGACCCAGTCTTCGTCGACCGAAGTGTTCCGACAATCACTCGACAACAGCGGAACCGCCATGCAGGGGATTCCTGCCAGCATGATTTTGTCGATTGCCTTTTCCAGAACATTCAGACATGCCACGCCGATGATAGCGTCTACGTGCCCGCTGACGATGATCTTCAAAACGATCGGCGAGCCCTCTGCGACCAGAACTTTATAACCAAGCTCTTCAGCGGTCGCGCGAAAATCAGCAATGCTGCAGGCGCCGCAGGTCTTGCAGGCCAGGCCGAACTCGTCGTAGTCGGCTGGGCAGCCTTCCGCATGCTTCAGGCAATGCGGCATCAGGAACAGACGCCGGTTGTGTGGAATCGACTGAATCTGCTCCGACCAGAATTCGCTGGATAAAATTACCATCGTCCAGCCGAGATAACCTTCGGGCTGACCGGTGTCCTCAAGAATCTTGCGCGCGAGCGCTTCAAGACCGTCTTTGTCCGGTGGGACATTCGGATCAAGCGATGCGGCAACCTTGCGGCAGATCAGACGCATCTCTTCCCGAAGTGCCTTGTCCTGAGGCACCATCTTCAGATGGGCAGTCTTCCGACGACGTGATCGACGCGGCTTGTTGGAAAGCTGTTCGATCGATTCGTTGGCCGCCTGTGCAGTCTCGCTCTCACGTGGTGCGTTCAAAGTTTGTTCCTTAGTCGATTGATTGCACAGGTTGCAGTTCAGCAGCTTTGATCAGCGCCGGTGCGGCAAACACCAGCGGATACATCCGTTCGTAGTACCAGAGCTTTGCAAAGTAAAAGCCGATGGGCGAAGGTCGGTCAATCGTGCCGGCTTCGACACTCGAAACCAGCCATTGAAGGCCTCTTTCCGCAGAGAGACGAACTCTTTCGAAAAGTCCAACCACCTCGAAATCAGCATCGCTAACTCCTGAGGCAAGGAAATCGAGTAACGACTCCACGACCAGCCCCGTTTCTTCAACACTGCTGACCATCTCCAGGTCATTGGAGGTGTCCTCGGAAGTGTTCCTGCGATTACCCGCTTCGGGAGACATCAGTTTCGCAGCATTTCTGAACGTGCCACCCCATCCGCCGTCGCTATTCTGGTTCTTCAGCAACCATTCTAGACCAATTTCCGTCCCGGGTGTGTGAAATGCTTCCTGGTCGCGATACCACGAGAAAACTTTAGCTGTTCCATAAAACGGATTGATATCATCCGGCTGGTCCTGATTTCCGAACCAGAGCGGCAACCAGGTGCCGTCATCGCGCTGGCTGCCCACAACGTACATCCATCCGTGTTTGAACGATTGGGATGCTTTCAAAGAGGTCAGGTATTCCGGCCATACGTTGAGGGCACGCAAAACGTGTGCAGAGATATCGACGCCGCTACGGTCAAACGGTAAACGGCCCCAGCCGCGACAAAACGTCGGCCATCCGCGATCGCGGTTCTGTAATTTGATTAACCAGTTCACGCCAGCGGCGGCAGCTGTTCTGATCTCCTGTTTTGTTTGATCGTCAAAGTCGACGCGGTCATGAAGATGACGTAATGCGATCAATGCGCCCGGAGTGTCGTCGGCATCAGGGACCGCTCCACTTAGATCGGTCCAACCCCAGCCACCCGGATCTGCGCCGGTAAAGGGATGCTTCTCAGTGTTCTGGCAATCCAGCAACCAGCGAAGACATGGCTTCCACTTTTCAGGATCGGCATCGATATGATCGCCACCACTTGCCAGTGCATTGATCGAGAGCGTTGTAACCCATGTTGCGAGGTTCGTATCAATCGGCCAGCTACCATCCTCGCGGAAAGACTCGACAATAAACCTCACACCCTCTCTTACAACCGGATTGTCAGCTCGCCCGGCCTTGATCAACCCCATGGAAACAAATGAAGTCAGCGGAACCGCTTCAAGAAACCCGCCGCTTGCAGGTTGCATGCGCTCAAGCACCTTCAGGCTTCGCCCGGCTGCCAGGCTGCGGATTGTTTTGCGGAACGGGTCCCATGGTGGATCGTTTTTGAATTTGACAATCCCGATCGCAACAAGCGCAGGGATCGCATAGCTGACAACCGGCAACTGCAACAGGTTGTAAAACCTCTGTGGAACACAGGCGGCTTCAAACGGTAGAGCGGAAACTTCTTTCCAGGGAACTATCCCGGCCATTGCGCAATTGGCGAGAATGGGTACCGCAAACGTCTTGTCTTCACCGTACCTCGCGCGGATACCTTCAATTCCACCTTTGGAATCCACATACTTCTGCGCGGCGGCAAGTTGTTCTTCGTACTCTTGCTCGACTCCGGCGGCGTGCAATGTGGCGATGACCAGCATCGTTGTCGAGATATTGGAATAGCTGAGATCCGTGTCACCCCAGCCACCATCTTCATTCTGACGTGCGCCGATCCATTGGATTCCGGATTCAATCTGAGCCGATATCCGGTCGCGGAGTTTTGCGTCCGGCTGATCAGTCTCCAGATAAAACGACAGGGCACTGATCGCGGTGGCGGTGGAAAGTGCTGACGCGGAAAGCTCACCAACCCACCATCCGCCGGGTTCGCGCTCCTGATGCAGGAGGCGGATCACTTCATCTCTCGCGGCACAGATTCGTGTATACCGCGATGTGGATTGTTCAGACGAGGAAAGAGTCGACATGATTACAGACGCATAGTCTGCCGCGTCCAGCCCCAACCAACACCCGAGGATTC
>JBCCFB010000215.1:0-10922 GCA_039029995.1 Planctomycetota bacterium | reverse complement strand
CTACATTCCTTTATTTGAGCAGCTAACAGGGATTTCTGTTGGCTTTCATGCTTTAGAACAATCACAAATGCGTGTTCGTCGCCATCAAGATTTAAGCGAGGCTTCAGGGCTTTACTTGGAGCCGGCATTACAAACAGTGTAATGGTCCGGCCGCAGACAATTCCGGGCATTGCCGCTAAAACCCCGTGTTTTACGGTGATTTCTACCCGTTGTCCGCATCAGAAGTTTCGTCTTTTTCCAGAGTGGACGAATGGTCGTGGATGATTTTCCAGCCAGTATCCGTCTTTCGCAAAACGAGTGTGAAGTTGCCATCCAGCTCTTCACCATCTGCCATTACTAGATGCCAGTTACCGAGGACAAGGGCAGAGTTATCGTTCAATAAGGTTGTCTCGAGGCCGTCAAAGTTGAGGCGCCCCATGTTTTCCGGCGGATGATATCGCGCTTTGTAACGGTCGAGAGTCTGCTGCCAACCACGAGTGGTCTGTCCCCCCGAGCTGAATGTCAGCTCTTCAGACTGCCAGTAGGTTGACATAAAACCTTCGATGTCACCGTTGTTCCAGCATTCATCCTGGGCACGCAGAAGCGATTCAATTTCGTTGATGGTTTCGTCGTCACCGTTCCGGATGGATTCGATATGTGCAGTAGTTTGCAATATACCCGCATTTCGATTGCGTTCGCTCATCTCCTGCATTTGCAGGTCACCCGATCTCCTTGCATTGCCACTCATCCGCATCATTTCTGCGGTATGGCCTTCGCTCTCGGCTTGTTTGAACTGCATCATGGATACCATGATTGCTATCAGGCAGCAGAACACTGCCGCAATTCCGGTTGTAATACTTGCATACTTGATCATTTTGGTCCCCGAAGCCGTATTCGAAAAACGCTCCGCACCATTGTAAAAAAAATGGTTGGCGGAGCGAATTCCAGTCGCCTTATCGGGGAACGCTTCCCCGGCGATGGTTAGGAATGAAAATCTGGCCAGTCAAGTGCGATAATCCTCGGCTCAGCGCCTGCCTCGAGAATGATCCGCATGTTGTCACTCCCCTGGAATTTCAGATCTTCGGTCCAGGCATCACCGTCGATGTGCTTCCATTGATTGTCCTGCCATTGCAGAACGCTCTGCCCTGCCGTCGGGGCTGGAAACGGGTAGGTTGCAGTTGGAGGACCCGTTTTGGCAATGACTTCAACCAGTGTCGGCGGATCCGTCGAGCAATCAACTTCAATTGTCGTGCCTGTGTTTGCCGTAACTCCAATGGAAATATTGCATCCAACCGCATCTGTAGGCTTCGGGCCTTCCCATGCAGTGCCGTTATACGTGAACTGACATCTCGCCATCTCATTCCTTTCAAAAAACTACTGCCGACCAGGGATCGACTGGACAATGCGAAACCCTGTGCTCCGCGTTGAATATGTTCGAATCATTGCTCCGTATGCTGTCCCCACGGTGCCTGCTTCGACAGTGAAGTCATAGCCGACGAAGCTTTCGATCTTATGTTCCGTTGCGTTGGGTATTTCATTGATATCCCGATGCACCCATTCAGAAACATTTCCAATCACATCAAACAATCCGAAGCGATTAGGTTTGAGTGTTCCTGGAATGTTGGTGTATTGGCCGGAAGAATTTTCGCGTAGCCAGGCGAAACTCCCGGCATGCTCTGTTCGTTTGCCATAAAAGGGATTCTTGAAGAGTCCATTCGATGCGGCAAACTCCCACTCAGATTGCATGGGTAGCCGGAATCCGGTTCTCGCCCGGAAATCATCTACTAGAGTCACCTTGCCATCTGCGGTGATGTCGTAGCACAACTGGTCTTCTGCAATGCCCGCTTCGAGACTGAGCAGATTGCAGAACCTCGCGGCCTCGTTGAAGGTCACGTGTATGACAGGATGCTTCGAAGTAGGGCTTGTTTCCGGAGAAGGATTCGGATTTTCAAGTAACGCTTCGAAGGTCTCGCGCGTGATCTCATTGGTACTGATAGCGAACGAATCAATGAGGACCTTCTTTTTTCCTCGTGCCAACGGCTCATCGATGAATTGAGCCGCCTCATTCCATGAAAGTTCAATCTCGCCCGGACCGGAAATTACGCTCATCTCGACGCCACCGGCAACGTACCAGTCGCGCCCTTCAGCCCACGCAGTATTTTCGAGTGCTTCACGCAAACGAAGTCTGGATAGCACGTGACCGGTTACTGAATGAACTCCGGCATCCGGGTGTCGCGTATAGATCTCAAGAAGTTGGTTCGCCAGTTCCGGATCGGATAGTTCATGAGCCGGATACTCGCTCATCGCCAGGATCGCAGCGTAAACGATATCGGGATGTTGATCGTCAGCAAGTCGTTTTATCAATGAGTCAGATGGAATGCCGGCAAGGTAAAGATTGTGTATCAACTCTGTCTGGCGTTCAGCGTTTTCATAATCGCTGAATTCAATCCATGAGTCGTTGTCATCCAGCAAGCCGATGCGCGCAACCAGGAAATTGGTTTCTCTTCTGAATTCGTCACGCTGTTGATCTGATACGTAGGGCGCATACCTGAACGAATCGAATGAGGGCAGTTCAGTTGGTTCATTCTTCTCAAGGGCATCAATGACTTGCGGCAATTCCGTCGCAGGTAGCACCGCAAGCAGGTTGATCAACTGTTCTTTGTCATCTTCTCCAAGGTGGACGACAACCGTAGCAACCGAGGAAAGGCTCGATTCATCCAGACCTTGTCCCATCAATTTCCAGCATTGGTCGCAAATCGTTGCCGAATAGGGCCTCAAAAGATCCAACCACGGCACCAACTCATCTGCCGGTTTTTCGGCAAGGAGTTTTGCCAGCTGCTCTGCGGATTCCAGCGGCAGCTGCTTTTGCGCAGCGATGCCTGCTTTCAAACAGGAAAGCTGCAAAGCGCTTTCGTTCGATGGCTTTATCTGGTCAAGATGAGAGAGCACCAGGTCGTCGTGACTGCCTCGAACGACCTTGAGGAGGGTGTCAATTTGCTGAGCGTCAAAATTACCAAGCGAACCCAGCAGGCTTTCGAGTCGATCCGGCTCCACATTAAGCAGCGCAAGATTAACGCGGAACAATGACTCTTCATCTACCGGCGATGGAATCATCTCAGCTTCAAAATCAGCGTTGGCTTGAAGTTGTTCAATAAGAAGTGGCAATCCATTTAAATCCGCCGTGAGGACAGAACGAGCCTGGTCTCTGGCAAGGTTTTTCCTTGCGTTCAGAGACACGAAGTGGTTGGCGATCGCGCCTGCAATGAGACTGGCCGCTAGTAGGAACCCGAGCGCAGCGACGACAGGGTTTCGACGTATCCACTTACGGGATCGTTCGGCGACGGTAGTTCGCCTGGCAAGTATTGGACGCCGGTCAAGATAACGCCTGAGATCTGTTGCGAGCTCTTCTGCGGATTGATAGCGCCGTTCCGGTTCTTTCCGAAGGCACTTCAAGCAGATAGTTTCGAGGTCTTTTGCGACTTTGGAGTTGAGCGCCGAAGGTAACCCGGGCTCGGAATCCTGCACCAGTTTCAATGTGTGAATGTAGTTGGTGGAACCAAACGGCGGCTGACCGGTAAGAAGAAAATAGAGTACAGTCCCGAGCCCGTATATATCCGTAGCAGGCCCCACGTTCGCTGCGTTTGTTGCTTGCTCAGGTGACATATATGCGACCGTACCAACAATGGCATCAGTACGCGTTTGTTGACTCGTCTCCGATTCAAGCAGTTTCGCGAGTCCGAAGTCCATGACAAGCGGACGGTCGTCGTTACCAAGCATAATGTTGGCTGGTTTCAAATCGCGATGCAGGACGCCGGAACGATGGGCGTGATGGACGCCATCTGCCGCCGCGGCGACGATTCGCGCCGCACGATCATTCTCCAACGGGTTCTTGCGCGCCAGCTGGTTCAGGGAGTCACCTTCAACCAGCCGCATCACGTAAAACAGATCCCCGTCTACTTCGCCAACGTCATAGACGGTGATGATATTGTCGTGCTCGAGGTTGGCTGTTGCCTGCGATTCCAGTTTAAATCGTTGCAGCGTGGGGCCGTTCAGTGAGTTGCTCTCTTCGTTGAGCAAACCAGCCCGGATTACCTTGACAGCTACTGCGCGATCAGAATCAGGGTGTATTGCCCGATAGACGCACCCCATGCCTCCCTGACCGATCTGCTCGACCAGCCTGTAACGCCCGAAGTCTCTGGGCAGCGCGTCTGAAGATGAGTCGGTTGATATCTCGACTGTGTCAGAATTGACGAGATTCAAAGCGGTTGCAAGTAAACGCTGATAGCCGGGCTCGTGCAGCAACGGGGCAACTTCGTCTTCGTGCTCTTGATCGTTCATCAACGCCCGTTAGGTCAGCATGTTCGCAGATCAACTGTCAGGTAGCTCAGGACCAAAGTCAGAATCGTCGAGCAAATCCTGAAAAATTGCTTTGAGTCGAGCACGGATTCTGGAGACAACCAGATAAACAACGTTAATCGTAACTTCAAATTCATCGGCAACGGTTTGAGAGTTTCTTTCCTCTGCTGCAACGGCCCAGAAAATTTTCCAGTCTCGATCGGAGAACTCGTTTTCGACTTGTTTTACGGCCTGACGGAGCAGCGTTTTACGTTCTGATGTGTCAGCTACGGAATCAGCAGTATCGAATAACGCGGGAAGGTTGTCGTAGTACTTTTTTGCCTCACTACCACCAACGGGTGGTGCTACGATTTTCTTGCGCAGAAAATCGCGACACTTGTTGTCAACAATTGTACGTAGCCACGAGCGGAACGACCCGGAACGCTGCCTTTCAAACTCCCCGATCTTTCGGGTTACCGCTACGAAGACTTCCTGCCCTACATTTTCCGAGTCAGGTTCCGAAAGATTGAACTGTCGCCGGCAACGGGCATAGATCAGCGGCGCATACAGCTGAACCAGCGATTCCCACGCTTCTTTTTCGTTCTTACGAACACGCTGAAGCAGTGAAAGGGACGTCGAATCGGAGTCCCTTGAATTTCTAACGTTATCTTCTGTCATGATCTTTCCAGCCGCGAGGAACGGCCGGGGCGGGCGTCTACATTTCAGCAGGGGTTGGAGCGGGCATTATAGATGAACAGAAAAGTTCCTGCGACAACGCGGGAACGATCAGGATCAATTTCTTGATTTTTCTGTGCGGCTGTTCGCGAATGGAACTTTGCGCCTTCCTGCAGCGCGCAGACGGAACTTCCAGCCGCAATCAAAACACAACCGGTTCGACCGGTAGACAGCCAGCCCGAATTGATCAGAAAAAGCCGGACAGGAGGCAATTGTCGTGGCAGCTATACCTGAAGTCCGGAGAAGAAACAAAAACTCAGGAATCAAGTTCGCGTAGAAACTGCGGAGAGACGCGGCTGGCAAGATTTTCGCGTTTGAGTTTGGCCTTGATCCACCAGTTGGGATCGTAATTCAACTCATCAAATTCAAAAGGCTTGCCAAACCCGGGTAGATTCCTGAATTGACCGTTTTTTATCGCCTGCTCAATCTTCATTTCGCCAATGCGTTGAAGCGTTCTTGAATCAATAGGTAGACCGGCCATCAAAGTCTGCTCTACGAAAGTTAGGAACTAAACGATGCCAAAATTGCCTTGGCTGGACAAACGCAAGCGTACAAGAAGCTGCCATTTCCCGGTGGCATCATTGTGCCGGTTTCCAGTCATTCTCATCAACATTGAATTTCTGCAATAACACCTGCCCGCTGTCACTCTGCGGGACGACCAGGATTGCGGTGACATCAGGGTTTGCATTGCAGAATTCTGAAACTTCCTCGTGAGTCATGACAAAGAAAGCAGTCGCAAGCGCATCCGAAACAGCCGCAGAATCGGTAACGACGGTCGAAGAAAGCGTGTGATCGGTAGGCCAGCCTGTTCTAGGATCAATAACGTGACCGTATCTTCTGCCTTGATGAAAAAAAGCCTGTCGCGCTGTTCCTGATGTTCCAAGGGCCTTGTTTCGGAGTACGAACTCACCGAGTCGGACCCCCGGAATCGTCGGATGAGTCAGGCCAATCGTCCAGCCGGCGGACGCATCATCAGGATCTGATGAGCCGGCAGCAATCACACTGCTCTGGCCACCATGAATTACAAAATCATTTATATCTTTGGCACGGATCTGGTCCACCATTTTATCGAGAGCGAAACCCTTCCCGATTCCACCCGGATTCAGGCGGATGCCCGGAACCGAAAATCTGATCGAGCATTTTTCATCATTGAGCTCGAATAGTTCGCTTCCGACATTCATCATTGCCTTTTCAATTTCTGACGTTTCGGGAAGCTGTCCTTGTCGATGGTCGAACCCCCAGAGAGCTGATAAAGGTCCGGAAGAAATGTCAAATGCACCTTTTGTTTGATAGAAAAGTTCTTTAGCCATTTTCAGCATTTCGTAAACGCCGGGTTCCATTAAATACGAAGCTGAAAAGGCCTCCAGGTTTGCCCGGCTGAACTCGCTGTGCTCCCGATAGATCGACATGCGATCCTCAAGTTCTTCCAGTAGTTCAATAGCCAGCATGGCTGCTGTCCCCGACCGCGTGTACTGGTGCAGGTTGAACAGAAGTTCAAACTGACAGGCCATAGCGTTAGCTGTGTACGTCTCGAGATAGGCACTCTTGCGAGTACTTGAGATCGGGTCGGGTTGCGAACCGGAATTGCTGGCAGGTTCGGGCGAACGGTTTTCCAGACCTTGAGACAGTGTGTCTTGAGCCTTGCCAACAGCCTCACGGAATTTCCGGATTGCTGGCGTTCCTTTGAAGAAGTCCCGACGGTTGGAATCTGGTTCTTCAGGCATGGCTTATCGACGCGGCGTTCTAATCGACGAATCAGGATGGACTGACCATGCCAGCCAGAGCGCAAACGAGGGCACTACCTAGACCACGCTGTCGGGAATTTTCGTTGCGGATTTTTGAAAGGATGCTTTCTGCATCAGGCAGGATCAGATCCAGTGTAGCCGACTCAATAAACATACCACCACAGGTCAGGCAAACTGATATGTGGCCTTCGCCGAATGGTGTATCAACCAGCTCTTCCATGCAACACGGGCAAAGCAGGTCATCTCGTGATACTGATTCAAAAAAGAAGGAGGCCGCGGCATCCGCCAGCGCCTCAGGACTCGGCTCTGCATCGTGAGCTTCGAAAAGTGCCGACAGTTCACCCGGGTCGAGCCAGATTCCGTGACACAAATAGCAACAATCAATTTCAACTTCGCGCTCGGTGATTGCCGACATGTGGCAATTGCAAGCCGGGCAGAGAGTGTTTTCGCGCATAGGTCGGGTCGGTTGAGTAGTCGTGGAAGTGGTTGCATACATCAACAAGGTTGCGATCATCCGCCACTGAATTAGAGCGATTCAGAAGTATTCTGAGTCGCCGGCAATGTTGCCCTGAATTCAGATTCGACCATAATAAAAATATGCCGGCAGGACTGATCAAAGCTGATCAGCTCGCGGACAAATTTGTCCGACATGGCATCGCACCCCGTCCGTTGCCCATTTTAGAAAGCCGGGGAGCTGACAGACAAGCTAAAAAGTCGGGAGGCAGCCCCGCAATGTCCTACGATACAAGCAATCTGATGGAAATATGACTCAGCGAAGCATCCTGATCTGCATCTGCGTTGCATCTGCCATTTGTGCAGGAACTCTGGGAGCAGTGGTAATTCAAGACGGGCCACAACGGGTTACGCGGGTTAAGAGGCCCGAATTTTCCCAGCGTGACTGGGACGGGATCTACTTTGAAAATCTGTTCGATGACGGGCTTGTCGGTGACCGGCCACTGCCTGCTGACGGACAGTTAGTCCAGAGGCCTGTTGCGCCGGCTCCAACGACCGGAACAACGGGAACAGCCAGTTCAAGCCCTGCTGTACCTGAAGGGCTTGTCTGGTCGCAGATGGTTCCCCGGGAGGTTATCGAAGACGAGGTCAAAGCTCTGCAACAACAGTTGATGGTCGATGTTACGACCCCGGGGAAATTCAAGAGCGATTATCGCAAAGCGAGACAGTCATATTCCATGCTGTCGATGTTGTTTGCAGTCATTATTCAGTACGACACCGATGACGTACGCTGGAAAGACGAAGCACCCCAGGCACAGGTTGCATTCCAGCGAGCAAGCGCCAACGCCCGCGTGGGCAGCGAACAGTCCTATCAGAGCGCAAAGGCCAGACTAGAGGAGCTGACGGAACTGGTGCGAGGCGGCGCTTTTATCGGGCAGGAGTCGCCCGCTGAAGAAATGGACTGGGGCAACATCGTTGACCGGTCGCCGTTGATGCGCAGACTCGAAGATACGCGGACCATCGTGAAGCCAATGTTGTCCAGCAATACCGAGTTCAAATCGAATCTTGATGTAATCCTGCATGAGGCGAGTATGGTTGCAGTGATCGGACATGTTCTTGCTGACGAAAACTCAGACGATGGAGACGATGAAAGCTACCAGGAACTTGCGATCGCCATGAAACAGGCTGCGATGGAACTTGTAGAAGCATGTCGAAATGAGAATTACGATCAGGCTGAAGAAGCGTTTAACTTGCTCGACAATTCCTGCCAGGATTGCCATAGCGACTGGCGGTAAAGACTCCCTGGAAAAAGCGGCGGCAAGCCCGGAGCATGGCGAACCCCTGGAAAGAAGTTCCTGAACTGGTTTAACTGATGACTGAAACATCCGACCTGTCACCGTTCGCCCATCCGAAAGCGCAAAGGTATTTTGCGACCCTTCTGGAGCGTTCAGGTTTTGTCGCAGAGGTCGAAGAGATTCTGCAACTTGATGACGACATTCTTGAACTTTCGCACACCAGGCTGTTGTCAGCGATTCTCCTTTTTATCGGCCGGCCGGGTATCTGGCCCGATGAACAGAAACGGGTTCTCGCACGGGCTGCGAGTCGTTTGAGCCGGCAATCAAAACAGATTCAGGAGTCTGGAAATCAGCCGAAGAAAAAAAGAAAGCCGTTGACCCTTTCTCAACATCAGCGCCTGAGCGAACTTGAAGAAACCATAAAGGTCGAACTTGAGCTTCTTCGTCGGCGAGCCGGCGTTTCCAACAGAGTCTCGAAGATCGCTCAACCGGAATCCTGGGGCAAACTCTGGAGTTAGCATGTTCTTTTCCGGTCGTAATGACGAATTTGACGAAGACCAGGGCCTTGCACCGTGGGCCGACCAGGACGCGATCCGCTGGATCGGTACGGTCGAGTCATGGATAAATATGGCGATACTGATTCAAAAAACGCTCAACCAGGAACCTCGCAAGTATCCCCATCAGATCCGCGCAGCGGCGTCCCTGGTGATTATGTTTGCACGGCCGAATCTCTGGCCTGCAGAACGAGCAGGCATACTTTCCATCGAAGACGTTGCTGGACTGGCGCGACGACAGTTAGCTCAGGTGAAACACCAGTTCTCAATCAAAGCGCGAATTGAGCCTGAATTGAAACGTGATCCGACCTATCGCAAACTCATGGACTCCCTCGACGAAGAGTTGCGCATTCTCGAATCACGGGTTTCTGAAGAAGAGTATGAGCTGCCGGAAAAACCGCCGGGAAGCTGGAAAGAGTTCTGGCATGAGGATAGGACGACGGAAAACTGATGCTTCGCAAGGAAACCTGATGCTTCGCAAAGAAAGCTGATGCTTCGCAAAGAAAGCTGATGCTTCGCAAAGAAAGCTGATGCTTCGCATGGAAAAAAGCGTGGCAGGATGGGAGGCGTGTTAGCCTCGCCACGGTATCTGATAACCGCATCTCTCCATTGCAGGCGTACAGATCTCTTCAAACATCCGCCTCTCCTGGTCACTCCAGGATTCCCAGCGACGAGAACGTTCTTCAAGTTGGTCAGCACGCTCGTCAGTTGACTTGGAAGTCACCGATTCGTCACTGGATTCTTTTGTATTGATCATCTTATGCAGAACAAAGTCTGCAGGTGCCTCTGAATGCGGGAGATCGAAACTTACCTGCATCTCTTTGAAAACACGCCGGCAGGTCTCCTCATGCCGCAAATCCTCATGCCGGAATACATAGGTGTCGTCGCGACCTTCACACCATTCAAGCATGTTGACTGACTTCGACCACGCGGTGCAATGTTTGTCAAAACTGAGTCTACCGATGTGATCATGAATGCGACGAGACGAAACGACTTCATGACCATTGCGAATAATTAATGCCAGTCTCATACCTGGAAAAAGATCATGTAACCCGTCAGCAACATCAATTCGCAAAGAAGAGAAGGTTGAAACGCAACGAGTTTCGTCGTCAGCGGCAAACATTCGTTGAGGAAACAGAACATTCATCGTCGCATTTCGAAACTGCAGTCTGAAGTCTTCTTCAGTTCCCGGTAACTGGTTCAGCACGTTTTGTTTTGCAAGGTTATTCTTCAATAACCGGGTAACATCGTCGATGTAGTTGCTTTCGCGCATGTTGGAAAGCACCGCGGGATGCGCACCTATCGCTTTCGTTAATACGGTCGTACCGGAGCGCGCCTGCCCGTTTACCAACAGCATGGGAAATGAAAGCAGTGGGTGTGGCATCAATCGGTCCGCAACAACTCGGTAGAAAATCCGGCGCTGGCTGAATTCTGACGGATTAGCCTAAGGTTCTGCAATCCCGGTTGCACATGATCGACGGCTTCAGCGACGTGGTGTTTCTCGAAAAGATATCTCCGGAGTCTCTTCACCACCCTTCAATTCGTAACCGGCGGTGAATTCCCGGGGCATTCCCTCTTCAAATTCAAAAACACTATGAAATGTGATGCCCAGTGTTCCATCAGCCCGTTTGTAGGCGTAACGGACGTTGTCGAGAGAATACTCACCGACTCCAGGGTGGAGGCGGGCGAATTCATCATTGATTTGATTCACAATTTCAGTTGCTACCTCGTCTGCTCCGAGAAGTGCCCTGTTTCTCAATCGCGCCAGACGTTTTTCGATTTCGACAAGTCGAGTGAGAACTTCAATGTCTGGATGCTGAGATGCT
>JBCCFB010000214.1:0-11059 GCA_039029995.1 Planctomycetota bacterium | reverse complement strand
TTTCTACTAACACACAAGCGAGATACCTTCACGCGCTCAGTGGACAGCTAGGACGCCGCGTCAGCGTCAGCCCGTTTCGGCGCCCCCGGAAGCCGAAACGGGCATTTTCGTAAACGGCGTACGACTCGCAAAACGGCTTATGACTCATGCGAAAACTGTGCCCCGCCCACGAAAGACCTGTTCACGAAGGCCCGGACTGCAAAAAAAGGCGTGCAGCGTTGGCTCAATGAAACCACCCGGCAAGCTAGCACCACGTGGTTTGATTCCTTCGTAGGACAACGTCCGTTCCTTGGCCTGCCTCGTTTCTGTATAGTCCCGCTCTTGGATGACGGTAGAGCCGCGACCCGTACGTTCTGAAGCACCCGCCCGAACGCCCGCAATTCAATGAGCAACGACCCGTTTCGTTCCGAAGTCAACAACCAGCTGATGCGCGAGGCTCGCATCGGGCTGACGGCGCTTGCCGTCATGCTCGGACTGTTTGCCTATGTCGCATGGTTCAAGATCGCGCGCCCGACACGGCTTCCGGAAAACGTGGCCTCCGCTCCAATCGCACAACAAGTCTGGCCGGGCCAGAATGCGCCGGAATCCGAGCCCAGAACGTTGAGCGAGAGCTTTGCAGACCTTCTTGATTCCACACGGCGGACGTTTACATCAAACAACCGTTCATCCGATTCGCGACCTGAGCCTCGTCAATCGTCGCCTGAGTTAGCAGGCAATAGTGAATCCAGAGCGATCAATCCTTCGGACCGATCAATCTACCGCGATGAAGGCTCAGAGTTGCCTTCGCGAGTCGTCACCAACGCTTCGGGATCGCTTCCAAATCCGGCAGAGCCACTACATGGGCTGCTTCCTGTTGAACCACAGCCATCGTCAGAGGTACCTGCGATTTCGGCTTCTGTCCCGACCACAGCTCAATTTGCAACGGGGCTTCAATCAAGCCCCCCCGAGCCGCGTCCATTGTCAACAGTCCCCGATGACAACGTTCAGTTGGCGCAATTTCAAAGCGATGTTCCAACTGACGGCTTGCGCCCTCTTGTACCGGCCCCAAACGGTCTGACCACTTCCGGCGCTGAAAGCCCTCTTCGGGAGCCCGTGTTGACGCAAACGCCTCCAGACTGCGGAACGTTTCAGCCAGTTTCTCCACAACCACCAGGGACAAATGTGCGTTCGTTAGTACAACCCGCGTCAGCGCCGCCGTTCCAGTCTGGAACCGTTGAAGAGACCGTTCACCCGTTGCGAAGCCCTGCATCGACTGTCGAAACTGATGCTGGCCAAACTGAATATTCAGGGGAACCGGCACCTTCGATCGGTATCAATGAGTTGCGCGGACCGCAATCGGGACGGCCTGTTCCTGCCGTTGACGTGGCAACCATTCCCGATGTTCAACGAGGCCATGAAGGGCGATTGAACCCGATTCGCACGGCTCAACAGCCGGTTTTCGAAAACACATTTGTGCGCCGCGAATCACCTCAGCCGCTGGAATCTGCGACATCGGGCACTGTTTCCGAACCCGCGCGTCTTCAGTCCGCACCGGAACTGGAATTGAGCGGCGGTCGTACGATCTACATCATCGTGGAAGACGACAGTTTTTATTCTGTTGCACAATCGCATTACGGCGACGGACGCATGTTCCGCGCCCTGTACGCACACAATCGACAGAATGTTGACAGCTTTGAACAACCGTCGCCGGGCCTCGAAATATCGATTCCCGAACTTTCTGAACTTGTAAGACTCTGGCCGGAACATTGTCCTGAGGACGTCCTTCGCAATTCGAGACCGGCGAGTGCCGCGTCGAGCCGGATGTACGTGACCCGGGACGGCGACACATTGTTTGAAATCGCCCGTGACCACCTCGGACAGGCGTCACGATACTTCGAGATCATGGAGATCAACGACGTCCGGTTACCCCGTGAAGTCCACCACCTGTCCTCTTTGCCAGCAGGAATCAGGTTGGTCCTTCCTGTTGAAGTACAGTAAACCTGTCAAAAATTGATGCCATTCCCGGTTCCGAACCCGTAGAATTCGGCTATGGCAGATTCTTCAGTCCACAAAATTGTTTCCGGCGGTCAGACAGGTGTGGACCGCGCTGCGCTCGATGTGGCAATTTATTTGAACATTGATCACGGCGGAAAATGCCCGAAAGGTCGGCTTGCCGAAGACGGGACCATCCCCGATTCCTATCAACTGACTGAGAATGACTCCAGCGATTACTCAGTGCGCACAGAACAGAATGTTGTCGAATCAGACGGAACTCTGATTCTTCACACGGGCGTAGTCAGCGGTGGAACCGGACTGACGCGCAAACTGGCTGCCGACCACAAACGCGCATGCCTGACCATTCAACTGACTCCTGATGACGTCAGTGCTGCAGACGTCTCCTGCGTTCAGAGATGGCTGTCCGCTACTAATATCGGTGTCCTGAACATTGCAGGGCCGAGGGAAAGCTCCAGCCCTGGAATCAGCCTGTTAGCAGAACGTTTTCTGCTGGCTGTGTTCAGGTAGTAATTGATGGACTACTCTTCAAGTCCGAGCACGGTAAGCCCCTGCTCGAAGACGATATCAGTCGGGATGCCCTCGCGATTGACTCGTTCCAGATCGGCCGCAAGCTCCGGTCCGACGTATCCCATTTCATCGGCAAAAGATCGCGCGGCGTCGTAATCGCCGTTACCCTGCAGTTCGAGAATCCGCCGACTGAGCGCCTCCATTGCCTGTTTCATTTCTGGCATGTTAACGCGATATTGCCCCGATTCCTCACGGGTGAACGCGTTCATCTCTTTGAAGAAATTGAAACGCAGCATGTTTGCTTTGCCATGGGCACTCGATGCTCCGAATCGGACCGAGCGGAAAATCCCGGCCATGAAAGTGACGTAGTAATCTTCCAGTTCACCTTCAGTCAGTTCACCTTGCTCCATGAGTTCGGTGATCATATACAGCCCGAGGATGTCAGCTTTTCCTTCCTCAAGCGCACTGGCGGACTCCCTCAACGCTGAACGAACGCTGCCGTTTCCTGTGATCGTGTTTTTGATTCCAAGACCGTGCGCCACCTCGTGAAACATCGTGTTGGAAAAGAACGCGTTGAAAGTGATGTGTTTTCTCTGATCTTCAACAATCAACAAGTCCGCAATCGGTACGAGAATCTGATCGAACTTTGCCTGCATTGCATTTTTCAGTTGCAGACGTCGCGAGCCTTTTTGCAGCTGGACCTCTTCATCGTTGGGCAGGTTGATCGCAATCGTCTTTGATCCTGCGTTGCAATCGCCGGCGTAGTAGATCACGTCGTAGGCATTAAGGTCCGAATTCGATCCCGGTTCTTCCGCTTTGTATTCGTCATCAACCGGCAGTCCGCGCTGCAAATCAGGCAGCATGCCTGCATACCGGCTCAGCCTTTCGCTCCAGCTCATGTCCTTGATCAGGACATAACACTCGGCGGCGGCTTTGTAGCCGTTGAGCTTGTCTTCATAATTTTCGATCGGACCGATCACGACGTCGATTTCATTCGACTTCATGTCCATCCACAACATATCACTTTCCTGATACTCGTTTGTGACCAGAGCATCTGCTCGCGCGAGCAGGTAGGCTTTGAAACCCGGATCCTCCGCAAGTTCTGCTGCCTTGCGAAGTTTGCCGGCCGCTGAGCTGAACTGCTGCTGGAAGGCTTCGCTGTAGGGCACTGCGATCAACCCTCCGTCTTCGTCACGGCGGATCAACGTGTACAGACTTTTGAATGCTTCTTCGTCCGCGGGGTTGTTTTCCAGATGCTGCTCGAATTCCTCCCGGGTCATGTCGTGGGGATAAAGGTTCGCGCCTTCAGGCTTGCTGGGAATTCCCTCCACGAAAGACTGATCTGCATTCAGACGATCCCACGGTCCGTAGTTGATTTCTGCAAATTCGCGATCACGTTGCGACAATCCTTCGAGCAGCGGCGCTTTGTCGCCAAAGGCCTGCAGCCAGAAAACGGCGTCCATGTCATCCGCCGCCGAAATCAAAAGCGCAATCATTTCGCGCTGGTTTTGGCTGAGGTGGTCGAGATCAGCAGTGAGAGGCACGGGAACATAGGTCGCCCGACTGGATTCCTGAGCGAATGAAACCAGGGGATTCAGAAGTACGACGGTCAAAGCAAAGGCGAGAAGGGCGCGAGGCATGTTGGACTCCATCAGAAAGTGAATGCCCGATTATTGCCCGGCAGACTACCTGGTTGAAGCCTCGATGGTCCACTACGCCGGTGATCTACACAGAATGTCTGTGCGGTCAACGCCGTTCAGCGACTCGTAATCGTGCACTGCGGCTGCGGGGATTTCGATCAATTTCTTCTTCGGAAGGTTTTACCGGACGTCTTGTCAGCACGTTTAAAGAAGTGCTCTCATTGAAACCGTTTTTGACGATCCGGTCTTCCAGCGAATGAAAGCTGATGATTGCCAGTCTTCCCATCGGGCTAAGCACTTCAGGCAGACGGCTGACGGCAACCTGCAACCATTTAAGTTCCTCGTTGACGGCAATTCGCAGCGCCTGAAAGGTTCGAGTCGCCGGATCAATATTGTGACCGCGTGATCGTGGAACGCTGCGCCGGACGATATCGGCGAGTTGTTCAGCGGTGGCAATCTTCTGCTCGTGGCGTGCTTTGCAGATGTTTCTTGCGACGCGCCGGCTGTACCTTTCCTCGCCATACCGGTAGATGATGTCTGCGAGGTGTTTTTCTCCAAGCCTGTTCACGAGTCGGGATGCAGGCTCACCTGAATTGCGATCAAATCGCAAATCCAGTGCGCCTGCAGCATTGTAGCTGAAGCCGCGATCGTGATCGGCAAGCTGATCGCTGGAAAGGCCGACGTCAAGCAGGATGCCGTCGACCTTGTCTACGTCATCAATTGAATTGATGATTTCCGGCAGGTCGGAATAGTTGGCTGCTGTTGATCTCCACGGCCGCAGTATTTCGGCATCCAGTTCGGCACTCAGTAAGGCGCGAGTCTTTTCGACCGCTTCCGAATCACGGTCCACAGAAATCAACTTGCCGCGGCCGCCCATTGCTTCGAGTAACAAGCGTGTATGGCCGCCCCCGCCCAGTGTCCCGTCAACCAGCGTCAATTCGCTATCGCGTGCGTCCTGCGGAATCAACCACTCAACGACTTCATCCGGAAGAACAGGGATATGGACGGTTGACATGTTGATAAACTGAGTTGTTTTGGTGAGCGAACGTGTTCAATGCTTGATCGATTAAATCTTGAGTATCACGGATTGTAGGCAAAGCCCGCGATCAGGTTAACGCCCGTAGCTGTAAGAACGCCCGTAGCTGGAAGGCAGAACCTGCCTACTGCATAGAAGCCAGGGATGCCTGAAAGCCGCCATTGCTTGAATTCTCTCGCTGGATCGCGTGTGATCAAACGAGCATCACGCGCATAAAAAAACGAATGACCCGAGGGCGGCGAGTCCGTTCGCTTCGGGTCATTCGTCTGAGCCGCCATATTTCAGACGGCTCGCTCACCGGCCCACGCTCATCTTGAACGCGGGCCCCGGCAAACGAATGTCCACCTGTGACCGGCGATGACATTCACTTGCTGGCTAGGGTGAACAGAGGACGTATTGTGGCCGTTGCAGAAACATATTCCGCCGGACGGCTTTTCTCCAAAAGGCACCTCATCCAACAACGCAAGCTGAAGAGGCGATGCTGAGTCAGTCCGGCCTGTCGCTTGTGTCGATACTAGACGAGCTTTGTAACGTGACTGATCAGTGCAATTTGCGTCGCTTCGTGACGATCCGGAACGAGATGAATTGTTCTCAGATGCTCTCCCGATCCCCCAAGATATCCATGGTCGCCTCGTCGTCAATGCAAACAAACCCTCGAAAAAGCGGGTCTTTCCGGTCCAGAATTGCCGTAAATCCCGAAGGAATCAGGGCATTTGAAAAATTGAAAATTTGGCCCGGCCCATAAATGCAAGCGAATTCCTACAGTTGCCCAATCCCGATATTCCCCGCCGTTGGCGGCATTTACAGCTTTTCGAGGTGAAATGCCAGCAAAAGAAGCTTGCGGATTTGACCTCCCCGACCGCTGGGTTTGGCGACCGGGTTCGGCGCGGCCGGTCGAGACTTTGCAGGTAGGGAGTCTGTTCACTTCTGATTGGATGGTTGAACCGTTCACGGCAATGCTACTCCCCATCGGTCGCACGTCATGATTGATGTAAGATTCAGCGCAGTAGCCAGCCAACACCGAACGCGAACATTCTCGGTATGTCAGAAACGCACGAAGACTCAACGCACGAAGATTCAACGCTCAAAGGCGCATCAAAGGAAGAAGCAGCGAAGCTTCTGAAAATTGATCACTACGACTTTGAACTCCCGCAGGAGTTGATTGCCCAGCATCCGGTTATGAACCGCGAAGATGCAAGGCTGATGACGGTCGATCGCGAGTCGAGTGGAATCGATCATTTTCACATCCGCGATATGCCGCAACTTGTTCGTGATGGCGATTGCCTTGTACTCAACGACACGCGGGTGATTCCCGCGCAGCTGGTCGGCTATCGGGTAAAAACACGTGGACGCTGGCATGGCCTCTTTCTTGAGTCAGACGAAAGTGGCAACTGGAGGCTTCTCAGTAAGACACGAGGGAAAATCCAGCCCGGTGAACGAGTCATCCTTCAGGATCGTGACGGTGTCGAAAGGTTCGAGCTGACTCTGATTGCCAAGCTGGATGACGCTTCATGGGTCGCCAGGCCGGAAGCCGAAGGAACTCCTGAAGAACTGATTGGTCGCATCGGTCGTGTGCCTCTGCCTCACTATATTCGCGGCGGCAATATGGTTGACGCGGACATTGACGACTATCAAACCGTTTTTGCGCGACGACCGGGGGCCATTGCTGCTCCGACAGCAGGATTGCACTTCACCAACCGGCTGCTTACCAGCCTCATTGATCGCGGCGTCAAAATAGCGCGCGTAACGCTACACGTAGGCATCGGAACATTCAGACCAGTAAGCGCTGATGACCTTGGTCAGCATCAGATGCATTACGAATGGGGTGAGATTGAATCTGCCGCTGTAGAGACAATTAACAAAACACGAAACGAGGGCGGACGAGTTATCGCAGTGGGCACTACCAGCGTTCGCGTTCTTGAAACTGCCGGAGCTGATGGTGAACTCCAGCCATGGCGTGGTGAAACGGACTTGTTTGTCCGTCCGCCGTTTCAATTCAACGTCATAGATGGCCTCCTGACGAACTTCCATCTTCCACGCAGCACGTTGCTTGTTCTCGTCCGCACTTTCGGCGGCGATAAATTGCTGACTCGAGCCTATTCTGAAGCGGTTGAAGAACAGTATCGTTTCTTCAGTTACGGCGATGCGATGCTGATCACCTGAATCACATCCTACGTACCTTTCAGTTGTCAGCGTCGTGGTCTGTTGGTCGCGTTTTGATCGTTGTGGTCTGATCGTTGTGGTCTTTTGCACTCATTTGGCTGCGCTTTTGGATTCCCCCTGATGTGTGGGGATACGTGTTAGATCGAGGGATTTTCTCGCAAATGAAGGGTATCCCCCAATGTGGAGGGAAACTTGAAACCGTTGTCAGAAGCGAATTTTGCACAGGTGGCAACAAAACCGTCAAAGGTCTCAACACTCCTGATTTTCGCCCCAATTACCCGCTTGCAGGAGGTCTGAAATCGGCATCAAGAACCTCCATATGCAATGAAAGGATACAGAGAACCATTTGATTTGCGGGAGCTGCCACGTGTTCTGGGGCAAAAAGAAGAAACAACAGGTTGAGTTGCACAAGACCATGGGTCGCATAATCAACCAGAGTTATTCGCTACAAGCTGACTTTCCAGAGCTTTCTGATGAGGCGCAGCAGCGCTCGGAGAATCGTGCAAAGCGCCAGGTGCCACTTGCGATTTTTGTTTGCGACGATGGCCGGAAACCGGACTACGTTCCCGGGTTTTCGAGCGATATCTCGATGTATGGCCTAGCCGCTTTGACTACCAAAAAAATCAGGCTGGGAGAAGTCTTTATCGTCGTCGGAGGAACTGAAGAACGTGTCATTCTTCAAGGCGAATGCGTCCGGTGTACACACTGTGGCCTGGGATGCTACAAAAGCGGCTTCAAGCTGAACATGGTTCTGCCCAACGTTGAATTCGATTCGTTCATCGAATTCGTAGACGAACTGGAAAAGCAGACCAGAGAAGCCGGAACCTCAACCGCAATTCCAAACGGAGTCTGATTCCCAACGGACGCGGCCTGCACTCCTTCCGGCCAGGGATTCGGGAGCTTGCAAGTTGGGTTCGAATACTGACCATCTCGATCAATCGTATATCGACGTCAAAGGTCGATTACGCTGGCGCGGAAACGACCGCCTGGCAGATCTTCTCAAACAGCTGTATGACTTTCTGATCATTGGTGACTATGAAGAGTCACACGCAACGCGGTACCCGCGGCTGGCTCATGCCATATCACGTCATGATGAATCACTGGTTGAGCTGAAGGCCGAAGGCCGCCTTGAAGAGTTCCCCGGGATCGGTGGAAAGATTACAAAAATCGTAACCGAACTCATGGAAACGGGGACGTGTTCCAAAATGGACTACGGTGATGAGTTTTTCATTCCTCCTCCGCGCTCTGTACTGGAAATGACTGCAGTCCCTCGCCTGGGCGCGAAAACGGCGCGAATGCTCTATCAGGATCACGGCATCGACAGCCTCAAGAAACTTGTTGCAGCCGCCAAGAGCGGTTCTCTCGAAAAGGTCAAAGGCATCGGAGCGAAAATGATCGCGACGATCCTGCAGCACGCTGAATCGGTCCGGTGATCATCGTCTTTTGAACACACGCTCACTAATCCGGCGCTTGCCAATTGGGTACTCGTCATTTGCACTATGGACAACTGCACGCTGGTTAATTGCACTTTGGACAATTACTGGTTAATTGCAAGCTGGCAATGCTGATCCTAGACTGGACTCAGGTTCTCAAACTCTAAACTCTATCCATGCCAACGATTCAAGTCCTCCACCGCGCAGCGGCCTTTGTGTTCGCTGTCTTCGTGCTTCCAGGTTTTGCCGCGAACATCTGCTACGCGCAGTATGGTGGAAGCGGTGCAAATGCTGCCTGGCGCGCCGTTGCTGAGCAGATGATTGATCAGAACCGCAAAGCCGATCTCGATGTTACCGTTCAGACGGCCGATGGAAATCCGGTTGAGGGTGCTGAAGTATCGATTGAGATGACGCGTCACGAATTCCCTTTCGGATCAGCAGTCGATCCGCGCTACTTCCTGCCGTCGAGGACGGAATTTGACGCGCAATATGCTGCACACGTCGAAAGTCTCTTTAACGTTGCAACGCTGGAAAATCACTTGAAGTGGAGAGCATGGTCGGGGCATTGGGGTGCAGGATTTGCTCAATCGGTCACGCTTGACGGGCTGGACTGGCTGGCCGCGCGACAGATTCCAGTACGTGGTCACGCGATGATGTGGCCGCGGTATCAGAGTGTGCCGGATTCAGTTCGAGCCCTTCTCGATCTG
Organism: Planctomycetota bacterium; assembly: GCA_039029995.1. GTDB lineage: Bacteria > Planctomycetota > Planctomycetia > Pirellulales > Pirellulaceae > Mariniblastus. The sequence continues at coordinate 1,578 of JBCCFB010000214.1, read as the reverse complement.
CCTGCTCCGACGCAACAGGAATTGCAGGCCATCTACGACGCATCGTTCGATCACATTTCCGATATCGGACTTGCCATCGAGAGCAAAGTCTATTGCTGGGACATGCTCAACGAACCGAGGACCTCATTTGATATCGAGGATAAATTGATTGGTTTCACGCCGAATGGTGAGACGATGATCACCAGTCGAGCTGACCTGCGTGAGCGCTGGTTCAGCGCTGCTCAACAGACGGATCCATCGGCACAGATGTTTTTGAATGATTTCGCAGTCATAGCAGGCGGCGACGATTTGACCAACTCAATCCGCAACAACTATCGCGACAACCTGAACGCGATGTTGCTTGCAGGCGCGCCGATTGATGCTCTGGGTTTTCAATCCCATTTCAATGACGCGGGCCGACCTTTGACCGGCATTGAAAACGTCTGGATTCTTCTTGATGAATTCAGCAGCAACGGCTTTCCGGTTCACATCACCGAGTTCACTTACGAGACTCTGGATAAACCGTTACAAGCTGCGTACACGAAGGATTTCATGACGGCATGTTTTGCGCACCCGTCAGTTGAGGCATTCGTTTTCTGGGGTTTCTGGGAAGGGAAAATCAACAAAGTCGAGGCAGCACTTTTTGACCTGAACTTCAATCCGAACTTAAATGGCCAGGCCTATCTCGACCTCGTGTTTGATCAGTGGTGGACCAGTGACAACGGAATGTCGGCGCCCGATGGTTCATTCAACACACGAGGGTTCAAAGGCAGCTACAGAATTAAAGTTACATATCAAGGCCTGCACTACTACTTCGACACTGTTCTTGAATCAGGTGGATCAAGCTTTCTAGCAACGATTCCGGATCCCATTGAAGTGGTTCCGGAGACACTGCAAGTCACTCGCGGAAATTCAGTCGCGGGCGGAATCGACGAAATTGCCCTGAGCGACAACCAGGATTTGTCCATCAGCCGCAGCAATCAGGACGTGAATTCCCGGACGGAATTCGAGATCAAATCGACGCTTCCGGTCTCCAATCCGCAAACAGTAGAACTTCTGGTCGAGACTTCAGTCTTTGCACGCAGCAACGTCGTCCATTCAGTCTGGTTGTTCAACTATGATGACGGCGAATTCGAGCTGGTCGATTCGAGGAATGCCAGTCGATTCGGTGATTCCACAATCCAGATACTGCCGGCAGGTGACCTGGCAAGATTTATCGAATCTGGAACCGGATGCGTGGAGGCTAGAGTGCGGTTTCAGTCGGATTCGCAGCGACAGCGATTCAGTTCGAATACGGATCGCGCAGTCTGGTTGATAGTCGAGTAGCTGTTTCGCAACTGCAGAATATTGCAAGGCAGGCAATAGGCTAAGCTGCGAAATAGGCTAAATAGCATTGCGCAACAGGCTAAGACCTCTAGCGCAATGCGCGGACTCATGGCGTAGTCGAGAACTCATATCGTAGTACGAGAAATCTTAGCTTAGTACACTTTGCAAATCGCCCTTTACCAGAAGCTGCTTACGGTTTGACCGATTCCTTGGAAATCACCATCCGGTCAATTGCGCCTTCAGCCGCCACGGTCTGAGTCGTTCCATCCGCCC
>JBCCFB010000213.1:0-11081 GCA_039029995.1 Planctomycetota bacterium | reverse complement strand
CTTGATCAGGCGTACGACGCAGATCGTTTCCGGACTCGCGGCCACCAGTTGATCGATGCATTGGCAGACCGGCTCAGTGCGATGACTGCCGGATCCAACGAACATGTTTTGAACTGGATTACTCCTGAAAAGGCTATCTCTGAAGTTCAGAACTGGCCGGACGGCATGTCTGTCTTCGAAAGTCTGCTTGATCGCTGCATCTCGCTTCATGATCCGAGATTTATGGGGCATCAGATAATGCCTCCGCTCCCCGTTTCGTCACTGGCCGGTCTGGTCAGCGACTTTTCAAATAACGGTATGGGAGTTTTTGAAATGGGAATCGGCGGAACAACCGTCGAGCATCTCATCATCAAAGAGGTTGCAGCACGGATCGGTTTTGACGGCAACGCCGGAGGTTTTCTTACCAGCGGAGGCAGCCTTGCCAATCTCACAGCTATGCTTGCTGCTCGATCACGAAAATGTCCGGACGTCTGGCAGGAAGGCTCGCAACAGAAGCTGGCTCTGATGGTTTCGGATCAGTCCCACTACTGTGTCGACCGCGCTGCGAGGATCATGGGTTGGGGAGCAGAAGGCGTTATCAAGATTCAGTCCGATAGTCGTTTCCGAATGCGAACTGAAACTCTTGAAAGAGAACTGGAGGCGGCGAGGAGAAAAGGAATTCAGGTTATTGCTGTCGTTGGCAGTGCCTGTACGACATCAACAGGCTCTTACGACGACCTGCAGGAGATAGGCAGGTTCTGCCGACAGCATGATCTTTGGTTTCATGTTGACGGCGCTCATGGTGCTGCAGCAGTGTTCTCTGCAAAGTACAAGTCGCTTGTCAAAGGTATCGAGCTTGCCGACAGTGTGACGCTCGACTTTCACAAGATGCTGATGGCTCCGGCAATTACCAGTGCGCTTGTATTCAGAGACGGGAGAACCGCCTACGGCTCTTTCGCTCAACAGGCGGATTACCTCTGGTCCGACAGCTCGGAAGAAGAGTGGTACAACCTTGCCAAAAGGACGTTTGAATGCACCAAGACCATGATGTGTTTAAAGGTGTATTCAATTGTTGCCATGCATGGCTGGGAAATTTTCGATGAAAACGTGACGCGGTTGAACGACCGTGCAAGAGAATTCGCAGAGATGATCTCGGTAAGCGAAGACTTCGAACTCGCCGTCGAGCCCGAAACAAACATTGTCTGTTTTCGATACAAAGGCACGGACTCAGGTGATTCCAGCCCTGGCAGCAGCTTGAACGCATCGGTAAGAAAGTCGCTGATCGAAGAGGGCGAATACTACATCGTGCAAACAACGTTGTCGGGCAGGACCTGGTTGAGGACGACTGTCGCCAACCCCTTTACGACGGAAACACACTTCAGAGGGCTGCTGGATAAGATCAGGCAGCACGTGATATCGGCAATCAGCAGCTGAGTGTTATGAAGTAAATTGTTCAGGCACAAAAAAAGACGCCCCAGTAAGGAGGCGTCTCTGTTTTTCTTTATCCGTTGTCGTCGATCTCGCGAACGACTCTCAGTGTCTAGCCACCTGCATTTGCAGCAGCAGCCGCAGCGTACTGTTGCTGCAGGACTTCGACGTACTCTTCCGGATTCTCTGCAAACTTTTCTGCACACGCGTCACAACAGGTCCAGACGCGGACACCGTTGTACAGCTGCGATGGAGAATCAACGGTGATCTCGCGGCTTTCGCCACCAACCGGGCAGAATTTCTGTACACCGGCGAAGTTTGCATTGATCGTTGCAACGTGCTCTTCGTTGAAATCTTTTCCTTCACAGCCACCGCAGCAGAGGAAGTACATCTGATCATTGTGTTGAACAGTGATTGGAGCTTCCTGACCCGCGAGTGCCTGACCCGAAACCGGGCAGATTCCCTGAGCCATCATGTAGAGGCGTGCGGTGGACTGAGCCTGCTCAGCCGCAACGTAGCTGGCAAGTGTAACGTTGACCTTCTCAAGTGCATCTTCACCGCGGCTATCAAGTCCCCGAGCACAACGAGGGCAGCAGACCCATACACGTTGTCCGTTAACCAGTCCCGACGGTGATTCGGAAGTTACCGGCTTGGGCATCATCGGGCATTCAGCCTGGGCTTCTACACGGCGAGCGTGAATCGCAGCCATATGGTCAGCGTTCGGAGCTCCTTCGGAGCAACCATCGCAGCATAGATAAAAGGTTTCGCCTTCGATCGAAGTCTTGATCGAGTCAGCGCCGAGTTCATTTCCTGATACAGGGCAGATTTTTTGAACGGCAATCTGAAGCTGGTCTGCTTCAGTCATTTCAGCAGCGTCATCCTGAGCAACGCAAACGCCGCAAAGCAGCATCACGGAAAGAATTGAAAGGAGACTTTTCATTTTCGTATCCTCAAGTCAGTTGGTAGCAAATTAGGTAGCAGATCCTGATCAGTATACTATTCAAATTGCCGGCTTGACGAACACCCGTTAACGTGAGCGTGGTACGTTGCACAAACCCGCAATCCAAGTTGTTTGCTTTTCTCAGCCACTATCGGATGGACGCATGCCCTTTCTGGCTTCTTTTTTGTGCCGCGGAGGCGGTTCAGAGGAGACGGGAAAAGTCTCACCAGCTGTTTTTGATCGAAACGATCCACTAAAAGTCCCGTTCAAGTAAGTCCCGCTCAACTAATGCCGCGGTACCAATTTGCTTTATGTTGGAATTAATAGTGTGGTGGTGCCCGGTCGCAACGAGTTGGCCAGCAAGGTCCTTAAGGTGGATGTTACGGCAGGATGATCGGCCTCAAAATATTGTGGTCCGGATCAGGCCGTTGTCGGGATCTGGAGGCAGATTGAGCAAGAGTTCAACCATAAGTAGCAATAATCAGGCCGATTTAACGTCTTTTCAAGCATCTTGAACTGATCTTCGTCCTGTGAACAAATTGAATTTACTGTTAAGATAGGCCGAATTCTCTCCCCAGATGTTGAACAGAATTAGACTAGAGGGGAAAACAATCAATACGGAAATTTCCAATATTCCTTAGGACCTACAACCCATGAAGAGAATTGCATTCTTGCTTGCTGCCGCATTCGCCTGTGTTGGCGGAACAGTAAGTGCAGACTTAATCAACGAATTTGAACCAAATCCGCTTGGAACTGATCCAACTCTTGTGAGTATTGAATTGTCAGGAACTCCGGGCGCGGCGTTCAGCGGATTTTTGTCTTCTCTCGAAAGTGATGTCGCGAGTGGAATGGGTCAGATTGATCGTTCGGCTGCCGTTTCGGGCACTTACGACGCCAACGGTTTGGCCGTTGTAGAAATTGGTGACCTCGAAAATCCAAGTTACACGTTCATGTTTTCATCATTGGATGGTGGCGGATTAGGCACAGATTACGATACCGACAACGATGGAACTCTCGATGTTTCGCTAGCCGCTTTCGGGACCATTTTTGATGCTGTCGGCATTACCGACAACGCGACCGACCCTGTTTTCGGAGATCAACTGGGTGGTATCGATATCGCGTATTCCGGTGACGAGCCAAAGATCGCTTTCCGTGATAGCCTGACAGGCGACTGGTACGTAGTGAACGATGCCGGTGACGTGCCCGAGGAAGTTTTCGATGCCAACGGAAATCTGGTTAGCAACTCGAGTTTCTCAGCCGATCCGGAATTGACAACCTTTGGTTCCGCAAACCCGTTCTTCAATGCAATACCCGAACCGACAAGTGCACTTGTGCTTTCAGTGTTCGCGGGAATTGGTTTGATGCGTCGTCGTCGCTAAACGACTCTGTAAAATCATGAAACGGCGAATCCTGGATTCGCCGTTTTTTTTTTGCCACAACAGCTGTGAAACGATGCAGCTGATCGCCTGCGGGGGCTGTGGTTTTGAGACGGCAGTAGCTCGTGTTTGTGAAACGATCTGTTGAATGTTTCGTTTCTTTGATGCTTCGCGGCTTCATTCACCTGTCACTGACGTATCTTTCCTTTCGATACCTTTCGCTCCGATATGCGGTGGTAAGATTGCAGAGTCAAGTCTGCAGCGGTTTCTGCGGTACGGACCAATCGTACTGCGCCAGAATCAATTCGGAGGTCATTTCAACATCCGAATCAAGCTGAAGCCTCTTGGGACTCCCTGCTTTTCATTCGCTTCATGCACTCGGTAATGACATGAATTTCACAAACATCGTCCGCTTGAAAAGGCCAATAACCTTTGCGGAGCTGGAGCAACACTGTCGAAAAACTTGCGAAACGCTCATCTGGTTGAACGTCGAAACTGGTAACGACGAAATCATCACGATTTCCGAGCCCGAGTTTCAAGTTGCAGTCCTGACTCGCGAGGACGACGGAGCGGCCGTTAATGTGACTCACACAGGCGGTTTTTTCCTGAACACTCTCGCAGGGCTGATTGAAAAAGAAGGCTGCGAGCTAACCATCGAATGATGATGTCCCGGTAATCTTCCGCGCTCAGGTGAAGCCTAGTCGCGATAGATGAGATATTTGTCGCGGAGAATAAGGAAGTTGCTCAGATCTTTGGAAAGATAGGCCTCTGCATCAAACGAAAGCTCGCCGCTGATGATCGCATCCGAAAGCTCCCTGTTGCGAAGCAAGGTGTTAAGGTTGTCCGTGTCCCAATATTCGGGACTGACCAGGCGAATCTGCCGCGCGAGTTCAACTCCCGTCCTGACGGGCTGAAAACGATTACGATTGGTAATGATGACGTTGATCCCGAAGCACTGCTCGCCCTCGTGAACACTGGACTTCGGGGTAAACTCAATCGGGACAAATGTGACGCCGGGCAGGCGCGCATGGTTCATGCACGACGTCAGGGCGCGATTGTCCAGCCATGGTGCCCCTACGACCTCGAATGGCGTGTCTGTTCCGCGCCCGACAGATAGATTTGTCGTTTCCAGTAATCCGATCCCGGGGTAAAGAAGCGCCTGGGTCAGGCAGCGCATGTTCGGGGAAGGATTTATCCATGTCAGTCCTGTCCGGTCCCAGGTCATGTCTCGACGCCAGCCTTCGCATGTTACGACCGCCAGGTCCAGATCCAGATCCAGTTCTCCATGCAACATCAAGGCGATTTCCCCGACCGTCATGCCGTGCCTCACAGGCATCGAGTGGAATGCAACGAATGATTCCATTCCTTCGTCCAGCATTGGTCCGGTGACAGTTATCCCGTCAATCGGATTGGGGCGGTCAAGGACCACAAACCGTTTCCCGTGTTCGGCCGCGGCCTTCATTGCTTCACCCATCGTTGAGATGTAGGTGTAGAAACGTGTGCCGACGTCCTGAATGTCGAACACAAGTGTGTCGACGCCGGCCAATTCATCTTCTGTCGGAGCGCGACTTGCTCCGTAGAGGCTGTAAATCTGAAGGCCGGTTTCAGAGTCTTTGCCATCTTCGATTAACGGATCATCCAGACGACCTTCGATTCCGTGCTCGGGACTGAAAAGCGCAACGAGATCCACATTGCCGGCTTCAAGCAAAATCTGCACGGTGCTTTTTCCGGTCGAGCTGCGACCCGTCTGGTTGGTGATCAAGCCGACCCGCTGGTTTGCCAACGCCTTGAAATTTTCTTCAGCCAGAACATCTACGCCGGGGAGTACCGTAGCAGTTTCGTTTTTTGTGTCCGGGTTCTCAATGATCGAACTCGCGATGATGTTCGCCAGTTGACCTGCAAGATGATTGATCGCTCCGCTGTTGTCAGGGTGAACCCGGTTGCTCATGAAAATGAAGTACAAATCCAGTTCAGGATCGATCCACAAAACTGTTCCTGTAAAGCCACCATGGCCGAATGCTGCGTCTGAGAGCAGGTCACCTTTGTTGCTGGAGAAGCCCGTTTGCTTGTCCCAGCCGAGTCCGCGGGTCCCGCTGGAGACCGTGTGCGGCTGTGTCATGACTTCGAATGTTCGCGGTGAAAGAACCCGGACTTGTTCTCCGTCCCGATGGTAGGTTCCACGGCCAAGCATCATGGTGGAGTAAACAGCCATGTCTGTTGCCGTTGAGAACAGGCCGGCATGGCCTGCGACTCCGCCAAGTTCATACGCCCGTGGGTCGTGCACTTCACCTCTCATCCACTTGCCGTCGCGCATTTCAGTAACAGCTGCGCGACGTTGTAACTCAGGTCCCGGAAGGAAGCCGGTTTGATTCATTCCCAGCGGTCCGAATACCTCACTCTTCGAGTATTCGTTGACATCCCGGCCTGTGAGGTGCCGGACTAGCTCTGCCAGAACAATAAAGTTGACATCGGAATACCGGAATGATTCGCCCACCGGGCAGATCAGATCCAGTTCACAAATCCGCTGCCAAGCGAGTTCAGGTCCGTCCAGATAGTCAGCAAGTGCATTGTCGGGAATCAACCCGCTCTGATGGGTAAGAAGGTCATGAATCGTGATGTCTTCTTTACCGTTGACGCCAAATGACGGGAAGAACTTCTCAACACGGTCGCTGAGTCTCAGCCGGCCTTCCTCCACCAGTTTCATGATGCAGGTGGCAGTGACTACTGGCTTGGTTATCGATGCCATGTCGAAAACCGTATCAGTTGTCATCGGCTCTGCATCCGGCGGTAGTTTCCGTTGGCCGAATGCTTCCAGGTAGACGATGCCCTGGCTGCGCCCGACGCAAACAACGCATCCGGGCATTTTCTCGTCTTCAATACCCGCTTCGATGACAGTAGCAATTCTGTTCAAACGTTGGCCATCCAGGCCGGCGTCATCCGGGGTAACCCCTGGAAGTTGAATGGCGAGTAACGTAGCCGCGTTGAACCAGCTCACCGCGATTGTTGCAGCCAGTAACACTCGCTTAATTGCTGATCGGGTTTCCGGCATGATTGTGCTCTGTCTTGAGTCGCTTTTTATCCGCTTACGAAATGCTAACGCGGCGAAATCCACACATGATAAATCGATGCTTGCTTTCCGGCGGTTGTTTCGATCCAGGGGGTGAGCCTGACGGGCCCCTGTGGCAAATCGACGGCGCGAAAAATCGCAGATCTCGAAGCGGCATCGTACGACGTTTCGTGGACGGTGTCCCCGAGTTGAAGCTTGGCTGTCGCACCGGCATATTCCGATTCATCCGTTCCCGGCCTCGCTTCGAAACGAATGTCATAGCGCCCGGGACTGGCAACCTCCAGTTTGAAATAGCCGATCTGATCCCCTCGCCAGGAACCGTCGATGATGTCCTGCCAGGTAAGAATTGACGGGTTTTCAAATCCCGGATCGATAACGATTGGAGGCGGGCCGATTTGATCAGCACGAGTCGAGACGACATCGTCAAACCAACGTCCGTAGATTTCCTCCAGACGCGCGGCTATTGCCGGATTCTCATTGATAACATCATTGGACTCGCCGGGATCAGCTGACAAGTCATATAGTTCCCAGGCGGGCTCTCCTTCAAAAACTTCTTTCTGTGTTCCACTTGGATGAACTAGTTTCCAGGTTCCCAGTCGAACCATGCAGCTATGGTTCCGGACGGGGACATCACCGCGATGATACTGAATGACGAGCGGGCGCTCGGGCATTTCGAAAGCAGGGTCAACGAGTTTCGGCCACATGCTCCGGCCGTCCAGCCCATCTGGAACCTCTGTGATTCCACACGCGTCCAGAACAGTCGGCATGATGTCGATGTGAGCGGCAACATTCGTTGTCGCTATCGAATCAGCGTCCAGAGTTCCAGGCATGTGGAACCAGATGGGAGATCGAATTCCGCCTTCGTACATCTGTGATTTTCGGCCACGGAACGGTCCGACGAACCGATCGGAATTGGGGCCGTTATCGACAAGGAAAATGACCAGTGTGTCTTCGGTGATTTCCAGTTGCTCAAGCCGCGCAAACAGCCTGCCGACATTTTCATCCACGTTTGAGATCATTGCGGAGATTCTTGCCAATCTGTCCTGAAGATCGGCACCGACCGATTCTCGATCCGGCAGTATCGGCAGGAAGTCAGTGTCGCGATATCGTTTGTACCAGTTTTCAGGTACATCGCCAAACGGACCGTGCGGCGCGTTCAGCGGTACATAAGCGAAAAAGGGCTGTTCAGAATCAGAATAATCCGAAATGAAATCCAAAGCGGCGTCAAAAAAAACATCGGTGCAATAGCCGGTCGTTGCGACTTCGCGGTTGTTCAGGAACAACAGCGGATCGGTATACCGGCTTCGATTCTCAACCGGCTCTGATGGCTGCGCCAGTCCACCGCCTTTGTGCACCAGCGCCTGGTCAAACCCTTGATCTGTCGGACGCATCGGATAGTTGTCGCCAAGATGCCACTTTCCGAATATTCCTGTCGCATAGCCGTTTTCGGCGAGAACTTCGGCAAGCGTGACTTCGTCCGCAGCCATCATCGATCGGCCCTTGAAGGTATCGATGCATTTGGTCCGGTGGTTGTACCGGCCGGTCATCAAACAAGCGCGGGTGGGAGAGCAGACGGGGCTGACGTAAAACTCCTGCCAGCTCGCGCTTTGTCTTGCCATCTGGTCAATAAACGGCGTTTGAATGACCGTGTTGCCGGTTGCGCCGAAGTCGCCATAACCCTGGTCGTCGGTCATTACGATGATGACATTCGGTTGTCGGTCGTCTGGTGTGCTCGCAGCGGTGGCGGACTGGAGAAGAAATGGCTGCAAACAGTGTAGCAAGGTAGTCAGTGAGATCAGAGCCAGACGCATGTTGCCATTCCTTGAATCGACGGATCACGTTCCGGCCATCGCGCAATGTCCGTGTGTGCGTAATTGTGTGAGCGTAATTGTGTGAGCGTAATTCTAGTCGAAAAGTCCTCGTAAGAGGCTTGGGCCAGGTGGACATGCGTCTTCCGGCTATGAAGAACTTTCATGGCCGATCAGTCAATCGAATGTTTCCAGGGAAAATCCGGTCATGAATGATCACGCAGCGCTAAGTAGCTAGTGGAGGAGAGAGTTTGGTCTCTCCACAAAGCCGGGCCATTTGTTCGGGCTCGCGCTGGGCTACAAGATAATTCCGGAGAGAAGAATGAAAAACGTAACACTTCTTTTGACTTTCGTTGCGATTGGTTTGTTTGTGGCAGCGGATTCGTTCGCCCAGCCGGGCAATCGCGGCCAGCGCGACGGTGCCGGAAATGGCGGTCCACAATTCGGACAAGGCCAGCGCGGACCGGGCAATCGTGGTGGTGGACCGGGCAATCGGGGCGGCGGGCCGGGACAGTCTGGGCAGGGGCAGCAGGGACCTGGAGAGTCAATGAGCATCGATGAAATGGTGATCGCGATGATCGAGCAGTTTGATACCGACGGTGATAGTAAGCTCAACGCAACTGAACTGGCTCAAATGATGAACTCGCGTCGTGAAAACGGACGAGGAATAGGTGGACCCGGGCAAGGTAGACCGGGGCAAGGCGGTCGCGACGGTCAGGGCCGCGGTTTCGGCGGCGGCCAGGGTGGCGGTCCCGGTCAAGGCGGTGGTCGCGGTCCGGGTATGGGTGGCCAGCGGGGACAAGGCGGGCCCGGCGGTGGTGCCGGCGGACAGCGGGGGCCGGGAGGTCGAGGCGGACCAGGTGGAAGTCGCGGCGGCGGACGCGGCAACGGCGGCTCGGACGGTGCTCGTGTACCGGAACGCCCGTCGGATTTCTAGTTGTATGACAGCGATGTTGTGACGCGAGCCAGCACTGCGCGTCACAGCGTCGGATTCATTTGGCCCTGTGAAACAGTCGTGGTTGGACACGTGATGCCTGATCAAGAATCCTGATCGAATTCGAGAAAGCCAGTCACTTGAGCGTTTAATATTCGGTACTAGTCTGAAATGCCGAAGTACGATTCACGCCAGCGGCGAGGCGTGTCGTCTGATACATGCCGGTCACTGTGTGTTTGCTCGGGCGGCCGAAGTGTCGATATCGTTTTGGCGTCCATTCCGACAACTCGCCTGAGGCGTTGAAACACATGCCGGTGTCCGGTTTCCATTGCCGGCCATCTCCGGAGAATTCGGTAAATGTCGGGCAACTAGATCGGAGTACCCGGCTGCCCGGCACCCTGAGTCAGCCTCCGGTTGATTTGGTCCGGTTTTGAAGAATCGTGCCTTGATTTGCCAACGGGCTTCTGCCATGAGAAACTGATATTGGAGTAACGGTTGACTGGACTCAGCCGTGGGTTGATTGATTTCTTCCCCGAAGGTCGGTTCGAGGCAGGTAGTACGTGACGAAAATTCTTGTCGTTGACGATAGCGCAGTAGATCGTCATCTGGTTTGCAGTATCCTCAGCGCGGTTGACGGCTGGGAAGTTGAATCCGCCTCTGACGGCGCGCGGGCTCTGGAGATAAGCCGTGAGTCGGAACCGGATCTGATCGTAACTGACTTGCAGATGCCCTACGTTGACGGATTGCAGCTCGTCAAGGAGTTGCAGGCTGTCAACAGCCGGATTCCAGTCGTGCTTGTCACTTCCCAGGGCAGCGAACAAACGGCAATCGAGGCGCTCAAGTTCGGCGCAGCCAGCTATTCACCCAAGAACATGTTGCAAAAGGATCTTGTTCGCACGGTGCGACAGGTACTGGAAATATCACACCATGTTCGCGCGTCGCAGCTGGACGCGATTGAACTCGTCTCAACCAACCTCGCATTCGTGCTGGAAAATGATGTCGGCCTGATCGGGCCGCTCATTGAGCACCTGCAAAGCCAGATGCCAGTCTGGTCCGAAAGAGACCGGCTGCAGATCGCTATGGCCATCGACGAAGCGCTGGTCAACGCGATGCATCATGGAAATCTCGAAGTTGATTCGCAGCTGCGCGATGACGACGATGCACAGTACTACGATCAAATCCGCGAACGTCGCGTCAAGACGCCGTATAGTGATCGCCGTGTTCAGGTGCAGGCGGAGTTTTCTGAACAGCATCTCTGCGTTCAAATCTCGGATGAAGGTCCGGGGTTTGATCCTTGCTCCATTCCAGATCCGACATGCGATGAAAATATCCAGAAGGTCGGTGGACGTGGTCTGTTTCTGATTAAATCATTTATGAACCAGGTGGCTCACAATGCCGCTGGAAACCAGATCACGATGACGAAGTTCAAAGACCAGCTTTAATACTTCTTTCGTTCGCCAAATTGTCGGACTTGGGCGCAGGAAAAACGACCGTCGAATGACGGCCGCTTTGTGCTGATTGAGCCGGCTACTGCTAGTCGAAATCAAAT
>JBCCFB010000212.1:0-11083 GCA_039029995.1 Planctomycetota bacterium | reverse complement strand
CTGTATGCCGATATTGCGCATCCGGTGAACGCCGCGTGCCGCGAGATGATCCAGAATCGTGTCATCAAGGAGCTGGAAAAAGAAACGGAGTTGTCCCGAATGCCGGGATACAAGTCGCGTTACGATGACGACTACGAGCCGAGAAACCGTTCTCGAAACGATAATGCCCGAACCGATGATCCGATTGTCAGGCAGGACGGTCCGGAGGCGAAACGCAAGCCGCACCAACCTCCTGAAAATACCATCTCAAATGAAGCGCGGGACTCAAGTGATGAGTCAGGCGACAACGATTCCGGTGACAACGATGATGAGCAGCAGGGCCCGGGCGACGGAAACGGCGGTGGAGGCCGTGGTGGACCCTCCGGAGACGACTTCGGCAAAGGAATCTTTGGCTAGCTCCGAGGATTCTTGAATAGCGCTCAATAGCCCTCGACCGTGGTAATTGCTGCCAGTGGAGGTCCCGGTGACGGCCAGCCCTGCCGTGCAACCGTTGAGTGCGATAAAACTGCTACAACCGGACGAAAACGGTCATTGGCATGCCATTGCGTCGATTATGGATGTATCGGCGATTTCCTGCCTATTCAGGCCGGGCGTGACTATACTTGTACAGTGGTACTTTATCCACGCCCGCCGTGCTTCTGAGACGGATGCGCAACGGGTTTCGACCTCGCCGGAACGACTTCGATCAAGTCCGCTACAAGCGGACTCCTGACGCAGAATATGCGGCTGTCCCGCGGAAGCTTCCGCAGCCCACAGACCTACTGGAAAAGCAATGCAGCGTTTGCAGATCATCAACGGAAAACTGATCACATCGATCGCGCTTTGTGCGATTGTAAATCTGATTTCGGGCGTGGCTTTGGCCCAGGGCCCGCGACCGCTGGCTCCCGGAGTTCTTGAAGAGATTCCGACGACGATGGACGTCCGCGACAGCTATTCAACCCCGCTCGCTTTGCCGGGAGTCTCCGCGACCGCCTATCAGCCGAATCGTCAACCGGTACGCGAAACGTTGCACGGTTCGACACAACAAATTGTGATGTTCCGGAACATCTGGCAGTACGAGTTCGGATTTATGGGACTACGCCAGATGAAGGTCCGTGTTCGCCGGGGCGATACTGAGACTTTCCAGAATGTCTGGTACATGGTTTATCGAATCCGGAATTTCGGAAACTCGCTGACCTACGAACAGCTTCAGACCAACCCGAATCTCGAACGGAAATTCCAGCAGACAATCTATCAGTTACGTCGTGCGTCAACGGATGGCTCAGGTATGGGCCGCGCGACTGCAGATGCTCAAGGTGGTGTCGATCCGGTTGCCCAGTTAACCGGTACACAGGATCTGACAACTCCGCCTGCAATCGATCGGGATTTTCTTCCCCGGTTTTCGCTCAATGGCTGGGTTGAAAATGCCCCTGGTGAAATGGGCCGTGTCGGCTACCGGGATCAGATTCATCCTGACCTCGTAAAACTGATCCAGGAACGCGAAGATCCCAATCGCGTTCTCCTGGACACCGTCGAAATGTCCCGTGCGGATATTCCACTTTCCACCAGTCCGGTTGACCCCGGAGTCTGGGGCGTTGCTGTCTGGACAAACGTCGATCCGCGAATCGACTTTGTTTCGGTATCGGTAAATGGACTGACCAACGCGTACAGGCTGCAGGTGGACGATGCGGGCAACCTCAGCCGTCGTCACCGCACTCTTCAGCTGAATTTCTGGCGTCCCGGCGATGTGGCCGACGAAGCCGGCGACCGCGTCGAATTCGGAATTCCACTTGTGGATGATCCTTCTGAACAGGCCGAGATCTGCTTCCGATACGATCTTCCGGGACCGCTGATGCGTGGTTACCTGAGAAGCGACGAGGCTGACCAGGATATTCTGGTGATGGAATCGGATGCTCAGGTTAATCTGACGGATTTCACGTCTGCCTACGTCGCACCGCTCAACGGAGGTCAGATGCCGGCGGGAGTTGTCGAGGCATTTGCCCGGCAGGGCGTAAATGTCCCTGCAAATACTCAGGTTACCGTCGTCGTGCCAGGAGAGAGCTGGTTGTTCCAGGACGGCCAGGGGAGCCAGTTCCTGCTTGCTCTTGAGCCACAGTTCTGGGCAAAAGATGTGGCCGGAGGCGAGGGAATTCGCTTCCTAAAACAACTTGATCATCTGTGGATTTACCGGTAGATTCTTGGGTTCAGATTTCATAGATATTCGAGGCGAAAATGGCTCATAAGAAAGGTCAGGGCTCCAGTCGCAATGGTCGCGACTCAAATGCCCAGCGACGTGGTGTAAAGAAATTCGGCGGCGAAGCAGTTCGCGCCGGAAACATCCTTATCCGGCAGTGTGGTAATAAGTGGCATCCAGGTCGTGGCGTCGGCCAGGGGAAAGACTACACACTGTTCGCTCTGGTAGACGGAAACGTTATGTTCGATCGAAAAGGTCGTCGAATTAACGTCGTCCAAAGTGCGTAGCTTTCAGTAGCGTCCGCGCGCAAATGAGCGCGCCACAACGCACGCCGGCGATGACCCGTCGGCCAGCAACTTGATATTTGAAAGGATGCCGCGCGGCATCCTTTTTTTGCGCTAACCCATTCCGTCCCGCAAGCACGGGCGGATTCAACGGTTCAAAACTATGTTCGTAGATCGTGTCGAAGTTGAAGTGACCGCCGGAAAAGGTGGAGATGGATGCCTGAGCTTCCGCCGCGAAAGGTACGTTCCACGTGGTGGGCCTGACGGAGGCGACGGAGGTGACGGGGGCAGTGTGATTCTCGTTGCCCGCAACGGGGTCAACAGCCTCGTTGGACTTGCGCACCGCAAACACATACGCGCAAAAAGAGGAACTCATGGCCAGGGCTCCAATCGTCATGGCCGCAACGCAGAGGATGAGTTGATCGAAGTCCCTCCCGGGACCGTCATCATTGATCCGCAGAATGACTTCGTGATCAAAGACCTGACTGATGACGGAGACACCGTCGTGGTAGCCCATGGCGGCAAAGGCGGGCGCGGAAATGCACGATTCAAAAGTTCTACCAATCAGGCGCCCAGGAAATTCACGCGGGG
Organism: Planctomycetota bacterium; assembly: GCA_039029995.1. Taxonomy (GTDB): domain Bacteria; phylum Planctomycetota; class Planctomycetia; order Pirellulales; family Pirellulaceae; genus Mariniblastus. The sequence goes on along the minus strand of JBCCFB010000212.1, from coordinate 8,035 downwards.
AGCTGAAGGCGAGCACCGGCGTCTGATCCTTGAACTGAAAGTCATCGCCGATGTCGGGCTCGTTGGGAAACCGAATGCGGGTAAGAGTACATTGCTCAGCCGTCTCTCAAGCGCAAATCCGGAGATTGCAAGCTATCCGTTTACCACCAAGTTTCCCAACCTCGGTCAAGTAAAGGTGAATGCCGACAGAGCTTTCGTCATGGCCGACATTCCCGGGCTGATCGAAGGCGCGGCCGATGGTGTCGGGTTGGGACATGACTTTTTGAAGCATATTGAACGCGCCGGCATCATCGTGCATCTCGTCGAGCCGGAGCCGATGGATCAGACGGAGCCTGTCGACAATTATCGCAGGATTCGAGAGGAGCTGCTGCAATACAACGATCAACTGGGGAATCGCCCGGAGATTCTCGTTGTCACCAAAGCCGAGCTTCCCGGTGCAGTAGATGTCCAGTCGCAGCTCGCAGAAGAGACAGGAAAAGAAGTCCTGCTCATATCCGCAGTTACCGGAGCCGGCTTGCCTGACCTCGTCCGCCGCATCGCGGCAGCTATTGATCAATATGCTGCTGCCTGCGAACAATAGTCCGGTTTCGGGAATCTGATAGTCAGGAGAGCCGCCTCGTACTTCACGGGCGGCTTCAAGCGGAGCGACAATGCAGCTGATCGCAATTGATATCGGAAACAGTTCGACGCGGATTTCGGCAGATACGCAGGGAGCCGCCGACGGTGATCGCTGGCTTCTGGAAAAGCACCTTTCAAACGACGAGCCGTTCTCGGTCAACCTTGATGGCACAGACGCAATCTGGTGCATAGCAAGCGTGAACAGCGCAAGACTGGCCGAAGTCCGGCAATGGATCGAAACCAGCTACCCTTTGCACAAGGTCAAGGTGATTGGACAGGATGACATACCGATCGAATCTGAAGTCAAATCCCGTCATGAGACAGGGGTAGACCGGCTTGTGGCTGCCTGGGCGGCAAGAGAATTTAATGATGGAGAAGGGCCGGTGTTGATCATCGACGCGGGCACTGCAGTGACAATCGACCTGGTCGATGCCAACGGGTGTTTCCAGGGGGGCGTCATATTTCCCGGTACGAGAACGACCCTCAGTAGCCTTTCGAATACAACGGATGCGCTGCCGGATCTTGCTGCACCGGAGTTCCTCGAGCTTGCCGGTGATGTAAGAAATGATTTCGTGGGCAAGTCAACAAACGAGGCAATCGTTCGCGGTGTCGTTCAGGCTCAAATCGGAGCGATCCGGCATACCGCAAAACGGATGATGGCCATGCCGGGCATGTCACGGGAAACCCCGGTTTACGTGACCGGTGGAGGGATTCCGGACCTAAAAGAGGGGCTTCCTTCTAACTGGAATTATGTTACCGATCTCGTCCTTCAGGGCGTCAGAATGATCGGTCAACTCCACAACCAGTCGGTTGAGCATGAGTGATTCTTTCAGGCCACAGGAAAGTGCAATGCTCGACGAAGATGCGTCGGTCTTCACGTTGCTGACGCCGGAAGGTAGGTCGGCTGTCGCTACATTGAAAGTCTTCGCTCAGAAATTACCGCAACGACTTGATCCCCTTTTCCAGCCGGCGTCCGGCAAGCCTTTTCTGGAATCTACTGACCGAGGGGTTATCTATGGAAAGTGGCAGGGAGGCGAAGATCTGGTAGTCTGCCCGGACGCCGATTTGCGAACCGCTGAAATTCACTGCCACGGTGGCTCTGCCGCGATCGCTGCAATCGTAAGTTCACTCAAGTCAGTCGGATTCATAAAAGCAACTCCGTATCAGATTGAATGCCTTACTAGTGAAAGTCATTGGGCAGGCGAAATCAACCGCGCGCTTGCGGGGGCTGTGACGAGAAAGACAGCCAAACTCATTCTTCGCCAGAGAGAACTGCTTCCGCAGGTAATCCAACGCCTGCGGGAACTGATCACTACCGGAGATACGGCGGGCGCATTAGAAACGGTCAACGCGATGACGGCCCGTGCGAAATTCGGCAATCATCTTGTTCTTCCGCGCACCGTTGTTCTGTGCGGCGCTCCGAATGCAGGCAAGAGCAGCTTGATCAACGCTATGGCAGGTTTCCGTCGAGCCATCGTTCACGAAACTCCGGGTACGACACGGGATGTAATTACCCAGCAAACAGCAATCGAAGGATGGCCGGTCGAATTGAAAGACACGGCCGGTCTGCGCGCCGGCGCCGGCGAAATCGAAAGCGCTGGAATCAAACTGGCAGAGAACGCGATCCGGAAAGCTGACGCGGTTATTGCCGTCATTGATTCAAGTCGCCTCGTGGACGGGCAGCTCTCAGGTAAACACCGACGAATGATACAGAACGTAGAGCCGCACTTGATCGCACTGAACAAGATTGATCTTAGCGACATTGAGCTTGAAGCGGTCAAACAGGAAGGTGTGTCTGCGATTCCCGTTGTCAGAACAAGTGCGACACACGACACCGGAATCAAGGAGCTTTTGAAGTCGACCGCAGATATTCTTGTGCCTGAAGTTCCCGGGGACGGCGAAGCCTATGCCGTCACTCCGCGTCTCAATCGTCGTCTTGGCGCAATTGCTGATTTCTTGCGCGACGGCAAGTCCTCTCGGGCCATGGAACTGTTGTAGGATACCCCGCGATTCTCTGCAGCGGTTCTCAAATGTGCCCCGGTACAACCGTCATAATCCGAACTGGAAATCACCCCAATCCGGGAAGAGTTGATTGCTGCAGGCGGAGAGGATGTATGTTTCACCACGTGAAATCAGCTTCGTGCCCCTGTGGAACATTACATGTTCACAAACAAGTATTTTGCTCTCCCTTTCTTCTTTGCCGTGGGATCCATTGCAGCCTGCCTTTGTCAGGACCCCTGCCTCAATGAATTCAACTCTCAGGCTACGAGCGACGTCCAACCACCCGCAAGTGAGTTCGTGATTCCCTCAGGAATGGACTCCAGAGAAACTCTACAGGCTGAATAACTCAAGACCCTTCCCTGATGCCCGGAGTCTTGAGGCACAAAAGTACAAGCGGTTCGTACAACGGGCAGGCTGTATCATTGCAACGGTGCAGGCGACAGCGCTGAATGATTATGGCTACCGGCGTCTATTCGCTGACTGACCAGAACGCACGATCGATATTGGCAGTGAACTGCATGCGCTGCGTTGCACCGGAAAACTCGATACGTGCTTCAACGCAGTTTGTTCCCGGTTCGACAAACCTGCTCACATCGCCCGTCGGTGTTATTTCAACCGTCTGGTCATTGAACCGGCTCGCATTTCGGGAATCGATCTGTTCAAACTGATCCGTGTCGTAGTTGTACAACGACAAAGTCTGCGTAACGTTTCCTCGCGCAAAAACACTTGCCTCGAACGTAAACGTCATTTGCGCGGGAGCGGCAATATGGCTCAACCCTTTGATCTCCGCGACGGTTCTCGACTGAATGCTTGTTCCTCGATTGAGGGAAACATCTTCATTGTCACTGTTGAGCAGTGAGTTGATATCCCCTCCGGATTGCTCTCCGGCGACGACCGTCAATGTCGTTGCCACGATTTCCGGTAGGGTCAACTCAAAGATGCTCCGGCCATAAGTCCCGGCGAACAGTTTTCTTTCATTCGCCTGAAAAGCAAAGTCATTGACGACCACGTTGGGCAGGCCACCACCCAGAAGTTCCCAGGTCTGCCCTCGATCAAATGTCTGGAATACACTCAAGTCAGTCGCCGCGAAATACCGTGAAGTATTCTCCGGGTCGTACATGACATCATTGACCGGCATATCGGGCAATCCGGAGTCGATCATCGTCCACGTCTGGCCGAAGTCTTCAGTGCGGTAGACGTGTGCGATGGGTTCGCCCCACCTGAATCCGGAAAATGAAACGAGGGCTTCGGCAGGTTCTGTCGGGTGAGGCCTGACTGAAGTAACCCAGCGTTCGGGAAGCAAAGTTGAAACATGATCCCATGTGGTACCCCCGTCCTGAGTTACGTGCACGTATCCATCGTCGCTTCCCGTCCAGATGATGTCGCTATCGGCAGGTGAAACATTGATGGTCGTCAGGGTGCCATTCACCTGACCGCTGACCCCCTGGTGCGGGCCGCCAGTCAGGTCACCGGAAATCTGCGTCCAGGCGGTGTTGCCGTCGTTTCGATAAATCCGGTGCGTACCGAAGTAGCGGGTCTCGGGGTCGTTGGGATCCTGCGCATGGGGTGCATTCCAGTTGTCCCGACCCGACAGTCCACTTCCAGCGTTGCTGAAGTTATTACCACCGTTGTCCGAATAGAAGACGTTTCCGTACTGGAATTGAACCCAGATACGATCGGAGTCGGTCAGGTGCGGAACCGGTTCGAATCCGTCACCGCCGAATATACGCTGGAAGTCACCATTGCCATTGAGATCCTGGTTCGTACCGTTGTCCTGTGTCCCAAGCCACAACGCATCCGTGTTCCATGAAGCTACGGCCAGGCGGTACGTCTGGGTAATGGGCAGATCACCGGTTGTCTTTGTAAAGTTCGCACCATCGGTGGAGATGTAAACTCCTCCATCGTTTCCGGCATACATCTTAGGTGACGTCCCGCTTCCGAAATTAAACGCATGGTGATCAACATGCATATTCGAACCGACCTGAGCCCATGAGCTCCCTCCGTCGGTACTTCGGTAGTCATCAAATCCAACGACGAAGATAGTGTCCGGATCAGTCGGATGAATCCTTACGTTTCCAAACCACCAGCCGAATGTTGCAAAAGCGTTTGAAAGTCCTCCGTCATTTGTACGGACCCAGTTGGCGCCACCATCGGTTGTCCGGTAGAGGCCGTCGAATGGCCCGTCTCCGTCGGTGTAGATTACACACATAACATCAGGGTCGGATTGGCTGATCGCAAGCCCGATGCGACTGGTGTCGGTATCCGGTGCCTTGAGACCGTTCTGCTCGAGCGACCATGTCAGACCACCGTCGGTTGACCGGTAGACCGCGCATTCGATACTGCCGAACTGAAACGCTTCGGGACCGCGTATCCGGGTCCACATGGCGGCAAGAAGAACGTCGGGGTTATCCGATCGTTGAATAATGTCAACGCAACCTGTGATGTCATCGACGTAGAGCACTTTATTCCATGTCAGCCCGCCGTCTGTCGTCCGGTAGACTCCGCGTTCGGGGCCGGGGGACCAGAGGTGGCCCATTACAGCAACATGGATGATGTTCGAATTCGTAGGGTGAACGACGATCCGGCCGATCGAACCGGAATCCTCCAGCCCGATATTGGTCCACGTCGCTCCACCATCAGTTGAGCGGTACAGGCCGGTTCCGCCGTATACCATACTGCCACGTCCGGGATTGACTTCGCCTGTCCCGGCAAAAACCACATTTGAGTCCGCGGGGTCGAGCGTAATTGCTCCCATCGAAAGTGACGACTTATCGTCGAACAAAGCTGTCCAGCTGTTGCCACTGTCAGTGGTCTTGAAGATTCCGCCTTCTGCGGCCGCGACATAAGCGACGTTGTCGTCAGTGGGATCAACCGCAATCGCCGTTACCCTGCCCTGCACGTTCAGTGGACCACGCTGGATCCACTGTGGCACGATGCCCGATGGACGCTGGAGCCTGATCGCTGACATTTGAGCTCGCGAAAGCGTAACCGCATCAAAGTCAATTGTGCCTTTTGGAAAAGCGCGCTGGTTGTAGTTGGCTTCCGGCCCGGTCCCGGGTTCGTTTTCAGGAATATCCAGTTCCTCAGCGCCCACCCATTCCGAATCCGCATTCGTGTCGGCTTGCCCGGCATCTTGTGCCAGTTGTTGGTCAGGTTCCCCGTTACTAACGGACGCATGGTTCAATACCCACGCGCAGACAGCCAGGAACAACAAGATCGAAAGGCATAGTAGAAGGCGTTTCACGGTTCTCTCGCAACGTGATAGTGAAGGACTGGACTGGAGGAAGCGGTGAGGGTGACTCCAGTTTACCCCGGCCAATCGACGAGCGTCAAAATTACAGCGCGTGTGCAGCACCGATCAGCGACGATGCGTCCTTAACACTATGTCCGGCTAACCAACGGCCATGAACCAGCGTACTTCCGAGAAGACCAGGTAGATCACTGCGTACAAGACGTGGATAAGGTAGGCAGACATGAACCATCGATAGCCGGTTTCCAGCCGCGGTGGTTTCAGCGTCGTTACACAGCCCCGCCACACCTTTTCCAACCCGAATGATGCGAGAAGTCCCGTGATCAGATGCATGCCGAAGAAAACCGTCCATGCGATCATCCAGTCCAGCTGTTTGTCAGGAGTGAACGGGTTCAAAGTTTCAACGAGGTTCAACACGCTGACAAACACCACCGTCGAAGCCATCGTCGCCGCGAAGATCTGAAACCAGCCGGTAAAAAAGTATGGCCGTTTTTCGATAATCCACAACAGGATGGCGATCTTGCAGATCTCCTGAACGAGGGGCATAAAGCCACAGTAGATGATCGCGTCTGATGCGCCTCCACTGACCTTGAAGATGTAAGCCAGCGACGTCAGCAGCGCCCACGGACCGGAACATAGGGCGACACCTGCCGTCACTGCCCATGCTCTGGATTCCGGCCAGGAGCTAATACGTTCGGACAACCACTTCGAGTAGGTCAATGCGTCCTTTTCCTGCTGGCTGGAAAAAGAACCGAGTCCCGGTTCATCCCAGACCGTTCGCTCCACCCGAACGTCTGCTGGCTCATCAGTCTCTTCAACACGAGCCTCTAACCCCAGCGGATTGTCGTTCGGAACAACAGGCGGAACATGCCCGGGCTTCACAGGCGGAAGCATGTGGGGCTCGCCCTCAATTCCCTGATGTTTAGATGGCTTCATATCGCGTTTGACCGAACCGTTTAACAAACCTCATGACAGTTTATCGTACCTGACCAGGAGGCAATCGGTTTTTACCCGATCCGGTTTTGTAAGCTGGCGGTCCTGTTCGAATCGTCTGTGCATTGTTTTTGACGGTGCGCATGCTACTTCATCCAGTTGCATCGATGCGAAGGAGCCATCAAAATGAGTCTTCCAAAGGTGCAGGCTGCCTGCAATCCGCAGCGCATACCTTCTCCGTAATTCAGGGACATGAAAACTTCTTCAGGTTGAATCCTCATGATCATTGTGAACACCGAGAATGTTCCGGGCTATCAGATTGTCCAGGTAAAGGGCATCGTCCAGGGGAACACTGTACGGGCCAAGCATGCCGGCCGCGATATTGCCGCCAGCTTCAAAAACCTTGTCGGTGGTGAACTGAAGGGTTACACCGAGCTGCTGACCGAATCACGTCGAGAGGCGATTCAACGGATGATGGCGCAGGCCCAGCAACTCGGCGCCAACTGTGTCGTCAACGTCAGGTTCACTACCAGCGCAGTGACTGCAGGCGCTGCTGAAATGTACGCCTACGGAACTGCCGTTATCGTGCAACCGGTCGGCGGTTCCGCACCGGTCCAGTAGAGTTGGCCTGGTCTTAGTTACGGGAGTAGAAAATGGGACTGATAATCCCCCTTGTCATTACCGGAATCCTGCTGGCCCTCGGACTGATTGTGGGCCAGATGGCGGAAAAAAAACACTTCTCAAGCCTTGATGCAAGAGAGGAGGCGAACCGTGGAATCGTGCAGACTCAGGTCGGCAGTTTCCTGGTGCCCGCCTCTCAGCGCGGTCAGCCCTCTCTCGTCTGCAGCGAATGCGTGATCGCCAGCGACTACTTCAAGAACTTTCTGTCAGGATTCCGGAAGTTCTTCGGTGGCGAGATGAAAAGCTACAACACACTTATCGAACGCGCACGTAGAGAGGCGATCATGCGACTGGTCGAACAGGCGCATGGCTACGGATATAACGCAATCTGCAACGTGCGTGTTGAGCCGGTTGATATCACCGGTAACATTGCGAAAAAGGCTGCAGCAACCGTATGCGTTGTGGCTTCCGCTACAGCCTATCACAGCGATATCCAGGTGCAGGGACTCCAGTCAACGACTCCGCCGGCACCTCCCGTTAAGCCCGTCTAGCATCACGTGTCAGCAACGGACAACAACGCTGCTCTTCCTGGGTTCGAGGAGTATTCGGCCG
>JBCCFB010000211.1:0-11106 GCA_039029995.1 Planctomycetota bacterium | reverse complement strand
CGCAAGACTCTTCGCCCCGAACGTTCGCTGGATGATCTGCTGGTTGGTGCACCAGTAGAAAAAGTTCAGCAACGTGACTCCGGTGAGCAGCGTCGGCCAATGGACGCTTTCTTTTTCAGTGCCGAGCGATTGAAAAGCGTCAGGATTCGCCTCATTAATCGTCTGCAGAGCGCCCAGGATTCCGCCGTCGTCACCCGAAATGATTCGCAATGACAGAATGGTGATCAGCATCCCGCCAATCAAAAGACCAATTCCGTTGAAGGTGTCTGATACCGCGATGGCTTTTAGCCCACCCCAGATCGCGTAGGCCCCACCCAGAGCGGCAATCAGAATTACAACCGCCCAGATAGACTTGAGTTCAGCACTTCTGGCTTGTTCAGGTGACAGAACGGCGTCGGCCTCTGCGAAACCAAGCAGCACCTCAAGATCAAGCATTCCCGTTAGTCCCCTCGCACCCAGGAACAGGACAAACGGCAGAAGTATCAGCATATAAGCCACGATAAAGATCCCTGCGGTAAGCGCGCGGACCGCCGGGCCGTAACGCTCTTCCAGGAACTGCGGAATCGTTGCGATACCTGATTTGAGATAGCGTGGCAGAAAGAACAATCCCAGCACGACCAGCGAAAATCCTGCCAGTACTTCCCAGCACATTACGGACAGGCCTTCGTTAAACGAATTGGCATTGAGCCCGATCAATTGTTCGGTGGAAAGGTTGGTCAATAGTAAGGAGCCGGCGATGAACACTCCGGTCAGACTGCGCCCCGCAAGGAAGTATCCTTCGTTTGTGTTTACATCCGTTCCTCGAGTAAACCACCACGTGAGTACAGCAACAAGGGCGGTGAAAAATGCAAACGTGAGGAAAGTTGTCATGCGGCCGGAGAGAATGTCAGGAATGGTGTTGAAGCAATGGCTGACATGATAGCGTACGGGAGGCGGTGTTCACAAAACGGCAACCACGGCTAATGAGCATTTCATTCTCGATCAACCGGAACACTGCGTCCGGATTGCACAAACTCATCAAGCTGGTTTTTCAACTCTTCAACGATCTCAGGGTGCCGGCTGTATAGATTTGTCGTTTCACCGGGATCAGAGGCCAGATCAAAGAGCTGCGCGGGCGCTTCAGGATCAATTTCCGGCAGCGCAAACTGGCCCATCCCCCACTCTCCGTCCTTGTTGTAGTTGTTGCCGCCAGATCCCTGATGATCGAGGTACTTCCAGTTTCCTCTGCGAATTGCCAGCTTGAGCGACATGGTCTGCGTTAGAAGATACTCACGCGCAGGTTGATCAAGTTGTTCGCCAAGCCAAACTGGAAGCATGTTGAAACTGTCTTCGGCGGCATTCTCTGGAATTGCAGCTCCCGAAACGGCGGCGAATGTCGCCATTAGATCTGTCTGACTGATCAGCTGATCACAAACAGAACCGGCGGGAATCCTGTCCGGCCAGTGGGCGATAAACGGTACGCGGTGACCGCCTTCCCACTGATCACGTTTTACACCTCGCCACGGACGCGCGCCGTCGTGGGAATACGTTCGGCGCATATCGATGATCGTTGGAACTTCAGGCCCGTTGTCGCTGGTAAAAACAACGAGTGTGTTGTCGGCGACACCGGCGTCTTCAAGAGTCTGCATAAGCTCGCCGACAATCACATCCATCTCGTACAGGAAGTCTCCATGCGGTCCCGATTCCGTAGCGCCTTTGAACCGGTCCGCTGCAAAAGACGGCAAGTGAACCGCCTGCATCGAATGAAAAAGGAAAAATGGCTGTTCCGGTGATTCTTCTACGTGGTTGCGAATGAACTCACGGCTCTTTTCCAGAAAGACGAGATCGACTTCTTCAAGGTCAAAGTTCTCTGCGACCAATCCACGCCGGCAGTCGTTTGCATACGGATGACGAGGCAATTCCTCCCGATTGACCAGTTCTGCCGGAGGGACCGGAATCCGGTCCCCGTCGATGTAGGCATAAAGCCAGTCGGTTGTGGGGCAGCAGGCAGTTCCGTAGAAAAAGTCAAAGCCCTGATTCAACGGACCGTCTGGAATCGCACGGGCGTAGTCAACAAGCTCGACTCCTTTGACACCTCGTTCTTCAATTCGATTTCCGTCAGCGTCCAGAAAGGTAAGGCCGACATGCCATTTGCCGGACATGCCAGTTGCATAGCCGCTGTCTTGCAACATTTCCGGCAGCGTCAATCGTTCCTGTTCGATCAGGCAGGGACCGCCGATTCCGGTGAAGACTCCTCTCATGCCGTTACGGAATGCCATACGCCCGGTGAGCACGCTGTATCGAGTCGGAGTGCAAACGGTCGCCGGACTATGGGCGTCTGTGAAACGCATTCCTTCGCTTGCCAGCCGGTCTAGATTCGGAGTCGGGACATTTGACTCCGGGTTGTAGCAACCGACATCGCCGAATCCGAGATCGTCAGCAAGGATCAGCACGATGTTCGGCGGCTGTTCCTGCGCGGTCAGTGTTGTGCAATACGTCGATGAAAACAGAGCGCAGCAGATCAGGACTGCTGTAAGTTTCCGCAGCATGTTGTCGCAATTCATATCGTGCTTCCGTTTTATCGTTCTTGTAATTGCACACGCGTGTATGGACTCGAAATGTAGGTGTTGAGAGCAGGTTCTCCAACGAGTTTCCCGTGATTGGAGAAAAAGTCGACACTTCCGGCGCCAGATGGAATGGGAATTCTCGCCTCCCACGCGAGGCGTTGTTCGTTGTAGGTCATGTCTGTCCAGTTGTCGTCCGGGATCATTTTCGTGACATAGCCGGGACTGCCGTCTTCAGGCCGATCAATCATCCAGAAAATTCTGCCGCTCTGTTCTTCCGAACCTTCTGCAAAAGTTACAGACACTTGTATCGAGTCGTCATCTCGTACGTGCGAAACCGCAGGTGGCTGCAATAGTGAATCACCACCAAGAAAATGACTCAATAGGAACGCATCTTTGTTGCGTTCATTCTGTTCGGAGCGCGGATGCGGCCTTCTGACACCGTGTCCACTATTGGCTTTGAGGTACAAAGGGATGTCCGGATGATTCAGTCCTCCCCATGCCAGATCGTATGCTACGAAATCATGTGTTCCCGGGTGAAACAGCAGGTCAACTCCGCGCTCGTTGAGTTTTTCCATATTCCGGGAAATGAAAGCAGCCTCAGCAGTTCGTTCTGCGAAAGCTTCAAGGTCTTCCCAGCGCTTTCCGGCAGCGAGAGTCTGCCGATGAAAAGCAGGGCCGAAATGCCCGCCAAGAAACGGATGGTCGATAGGTCCATAGTTCTGTTGCAGCGAATCCCATGCGGATCGGTCAAAGTTTCTTAGTGGTGAATCCCAGATTGGCGAGACTGCTGCGAAGACCGCGGTAATTCTCTCGTCGTGAATCACGGCCATCGACGGCGAAGCGCCGTTTTTCGAACCGCCCGCGATTGCGATCCTGCCTTCGTTGAAGTAATCGACTTCGGCGCAGGCAGCTGTGATCGATCGCATCAATGTTTCAGGCCACATCCGGTATTGAACTTTGTATTTCGGTTCCAGCGTCTCAAAAAACTCACGGTCGGTCCGGCGCCCAAGTTCAGCCAGCCCCATTCGTCCAGGCTCCTGGATCACCGTTTGTACGATTCCAATTCCGTTTTGCAGCAAAACAGATTCTATTCCTCGTGGTGAAAACTGCTGCGACAACCGTTCGTTGTCATGGTTCGCGGTCAAATAGAAGCCATTGGCCGACTGGTTGGCGGGAACGATTAACCGCACAGGTACGCGATACGATTCGCCAGGCAGCGCATAGCAGACATGGATGTTTATGAGTTTCTGACGCGTCGGTGGAGGTGCGTTTCGATTGGTCGTTCGAGCTGGTTCAACCAGATGCCATTGGTTGACCACATCAACATCAAGAGTCGAGGCATCTCGAATTGCTTCCATGTCGAAAATGGCTGGATGCTGTCCAGCGCAGGAAATTGCGGACATGGTGGCAAGCAATAACCCGAAAAGGAATATGCGAAGGCTCATGTCGTTAACGTCCTGGAAGTTCAACTTGACCGGGGTTTTTGAGATAGCCAATCAAGTCCACTACTTCCTGATCTGACAGATTGTTCAGCAGGCCATCGGGCATCATCGAACTCGTCGATAGTTTCCGTGACTCAATTGCAGATACCGGTAGCAAGACAGGCTCGGGGTCGTCCGCCACCATCAGTCTGACCAGTCGTTCATCTTCGCCTGAGACGACGCCGGAATACACCCTTCCATCTTCCATCAGGATGATACTCATCCGGTAATCATCCTGGATTTCAGCGCTGGGAGTCATGATGTTGCCAAGCAGGTATTCGGTGCTCTCCCGATTTGCGCCTGTGATATCGGGTCCGATGTCCCTGCCATAGCCATGCAGCTTGTGGCAACTTGCACAGGTTTTGTTGAACAGGACTCTGCCATGCGAAAGATCGACTTCCTGTTCTGCTACCAGCAACTGCCTTACGTGTTGGATTTGAGCTTCGCGTTCGGTGCCAACCTGTTCAACCGGTCCCCAGACTTCAACAAATCCATTTCCGACAACCCGTTGTAGAATCCTTGCGACGTACGCCGGGACGTCGGATCGTGGAATCCGACCATCCTTGATGGCCACGGTCAGTAACCAGCCGGACGCGCTTCTGGCGGAAAGTGTATGGACGACATCGAGCTTTTCCCACTCATCAAATTGATCGTAGCGCGCCAACAATTCCACCGCCAGCGATTCTTCGTCAAAGGCTGCCATCGCGCGGATTACATCACGTCTCAAATTGTTGTCGTCGAGGAGGCTGATCAATTCCGCGCCAAGTCCGGCATCCTTGCGCAACTCCAGGCTCTTGAGCGCGGCTCTTCTATCAGCGATGTCCGCATTTTCGTTCAGCAGGGTCACCAACATCGTTTCGGCCGCGATTGCGTCGCCGAATTGCTGCGAGAGTTGCAACGCAACGCGCGCTTCTTCTCCACCGGCTTGTTGCAGGTTCAGATAGGCCGCTGACCAGGTTTCCGGTATTTCGACGTCGTATCGCCCTTCCAGACCGTCGCGCATGCCAAGGAGTATTTCCAATTGATTTTCGGGATTGGAATCGACGGCGGCAATCAAGGGATCGAAGCGATCATCGCTTACGAGTCGCCTTGCAATGAACCTTGCTAGAACGGGGATTTTCGTAGTTGCAGCAACTTTCAGCGCTCGATCGGGATCATCTACAACGAGCGGTTCTAATCCGAACCAGATCATCTTGTCGAGGTTGTGATCTTCGGCGTCCTGATGCTGAACCAGTTCGTCGATGATGGACCACCGGGTATCTACGTCCGAGATTCTCTGCAGGGCAGCGGCAAGATATAGCCGGACAACCGGGGAATCGTCGGATCGTGACATACTCACGAATCGCTCGTGAACGTCGTCGGACGAATCGCGATCTTCGGTTAACAATTGGACTGACCATGCACGGAGCCACGGATCTTTGTCGCCCAGCAGGCGCGGCAATAGGTCTTCATCGAGAGACCCGGTGATATGCAACGCCCAGAGCGCACGAAGGCGATGATCCGTTTCACCGTAAGTCAGCGTGGACATCAAGGCGGAGATCGCTCCGTCGGCGAGTTCACGTTCCTGGCTGCGATGTTGAAGGATCAGGCGAGCTCTTCGCGCGTGCCACGCACTCTTATGTAGTTGAAGCCGTGCTAGTTCAACGTCGTCCAGAGAAGTGAGGTCGCTATACCGGTGCTCGAAATCGGGAAGTTCGAAATCTACAGGCGCGAATCGGAACACTCGCCCGGTGTCTTTGTTGAGAACGTCGGTTCCACAAATGTCTGCGTCATGCCAGTCGAGTACATAGACAGCGCCGTCAGGACCGATTTCAACGCTGAAGCCAATCCACTGGGCGTTGTTTGCCAGCGCGAATTCATCACCCTCCCTGCCGATGTATCCACTCCCCGAAGGTTCAAGAATGTCGGTCAGTACGGCATGCTCATGAATGTTTGCCATGAAAATCCGGCTGTAGTATTCATCAGGGAGGCCGTCGGAAAGGTAGACGCGGGCCCCTCCGTGAGCGGAGCGATGGCGATGATCGGCAATGGTCCGGATGTCGCTGTAGACATGCGGATTGAAATGGCTGCCCCCCTGACGATGGTAGATGCCGCCCGGAATAACATGCCAGAGATGTGGAATTACGCATGCCGTGATAAACAATTGGCCCCTGGCGTTGTAGTCGATGCCCCATGGGTTGCTGAAGCCGTGGGCGACAACTTCGAAACGCCGTTTGATCGGGTGGTATCTCCAGACTCCGCCGTTAATCTGTACCGGCTCGTTGGCGAATTCAAATTGATCCGGGAAGGGATCGCCTTTCTCGAAAAGTCTTCCTTCTCCACGGGGAATGCCAACGGTGGAAGGAGTCGCAAATCCCTGGCAACCGTACAGCCAGCCGTCCGGTCCCCAGTGAAAGCTGTTCAGGGTTTCATGACGGTCACGGATTCCCCAACCGGTCAAACGAACTTCAATGTCGTTCATGTCGGCGATGTCATCACCGTCTTTGTCTGGAATGAACAGAAGATTCGGCGGAGCACCCAACCAGAGACCACCCATCCCTACTGCAATGCCAGCGGGAAAAGGGATTCCTTCCGCGAAGACTTTTCGAGAATCGGCGACGCCATCATGATCAGTGTCTTCAAGGATCAGGATCCGGCTGTCACCAGAATTTGAAAAACCGTCACCGCGCGATTCGTAATCGCGATTCTCTGCGATCCATAGCCGGCCTTTCGAATCCCAGCAGAATGCCATCGGCTGTGTGATCATGGGTTCTGCGGCGAAGACGTTGGCAGCAAAACCCGGTTTAAGCGTCATCGCATCGACAGCTTGTTGCGGCCCCAGGAACTCGGCTTCGTAACCTTCCTGCCTCGCCTGACCCCATTGAACCGAGGGCATCTCCTTACCGGAGAATTTGGACCACCGGTTCGTCAATTCAACGTCGTTTAGTTCGCCTGTTGAAACAATAAGCTGATGTCTGATGACTTCTTTGTCCCCTTCAAGGATCTGCCAATTGCCCAGTCTTGATCGAGCCGGTCCAACGCCCAACTGTCCGTCCACGCGCCATGGATGAGGAAAGCCTTCGTTTTCGGGATGGTCAAAGATGGCAATGCGTCCATGATCCTCGCGCCCTTCAATCTCCATTCCCACGTCCAGCCACACGGCGCGCTGGCCTTCAGCACGCTCATTTTTTTGCCTGGCACTGTTGGTTGCGGAGGCTTCGATTTCCGGAGCCCATGGCATTCGAAGAAACAGGCCGCCATAGTCGTACTCGTCTAGCTCAACATCGGTCATGGCCTCACCGGACCAGGTGAGGTCGAGTTCGAAAACGTCTCCGTCTGCCGCCATGGACCAGAACAGAGTTTCTCTCAAAACGGGAGTGCCAGCTTCGTCCAACAGGTCGTAAACAGTTTGCCACTGGACGGAATCGCCGGCTGTTGCGGCCTCTGCGGTTACGACTTGCACATTGACGCGCCGCCAGTGGCTGTTGTCAGGATTGTGGAAATAGTCACGGCCATTGAGTCTGGTGTAACCCCAGTAGAGCCCCGTTTGATGCTGGTGATGGTCGGGACTGAACTGAGTCAGGACTCCGTTTCCATCAGGAGTAGTAATCGGGTGAACGTAGGGACGGAAACCGGGCCGTGCGATTTGAGTCAGTGACGGCTCCTGGTTTTCACCTTGATAGACAAGAATTTTGTCTCCCGACCCGTCCAATTCTGCACGCAATACCGGCACTATTTCCAATGCCGGTGTCGCACCATCGTCCTGCTGCAAGGTTTCCGGAAGAAGGGAATAAACGTGAAAAGGCCACATTGCCACGAACACGGTGGCGGTGAGCACTGATATCTTGTTTGCCTTGAGCATCTGTATCTCGACATACACGAATTAGTCGCGGAGCTCTCGATTGTTGCGAAATCGAATTGTCCGTTTCGATAACGCGTCACCAATTCTATCATGGACAAAGATGAAACGGTGAACCCGGCAGGACTTCCGATAGTGACGCAAAGTCTGTGGAACGCTTCTTGCCGCAAACCAATAAAACCTTCGGAGAACGGGAACGATGAACCGCTGTTTGATTTTCCTGATGCTATGTCTAGCGCCTTGCGTTGCGCAGGGTGAAGTCTTGAATTCGTCGTCGGACGGATTTCAGATCCAAATCACGCGGCAGTTGGATGTCGATGCTGGAACTGCATATTCCAAACTGGTTGAAGAATTCTCAATGTGGTACGACGCAAGTCATTCCTATTCCGGCGAAGCGGCGAATCTATCTCTCGACCTTGAAGAAAAATGCATGCTCGAACGGCTTCCTGATGGAGGCTATGTCCGGCATATGGAAATTGTCTTTCATCAGCCCGGAAAAGTATTCCGGATGACCGGCGGTCTCGGGCCACTTCAAGGGATGGGAGTGACAGGCGCGCTGACTTACGAATTCGTCGAAGGGGACGAAGGCACCGAAGTCAAAATGACCTACAACGTTTCCGGCGCTTCTTCGTTGCAGTTGGACGCGATCGCCGTGCCAGTCAATCAGGTGTTGGGTTTGCAGATGGACCGTTTCGCAAACCACTGTAACAATGACGAGGGACAGAGTCCCTGACAAGAATCGGAACGGAAGAATGCTCGTGCCCAAGTGATATTTTGAAAACGCTTTGGCAGAGCGCTATGACAGAGCGCTATGACGAAGAGTAGCAGCCGGTTTTTATTGCTTAGAATCCTCGCCGCAACTAAAAATACCCCCGGCAGGAATCGAACCTGCGACACCTGCTTTAGGAAAGCAGTGCTCTATCCCCTGAGCTACGAGGGCGTTTAAGGGAAAAGATTCTATCAGGCAGAAGCCGCATGAGCCATAAGAGAATGTCTTCATGTTCTGCATGAGGCAACGTCAGAACACCTGCTGCACTGTGGTCCGCATGTAAGTGAAGTTGAAAACCGAATTCCCCGGCAGTTCCATGATAAAGGTCTGGGTTTTGTTGGGGCCAATGCTGAATGTCTCTTTCCATTCGCCTTCAACAACCGACGAACCCTCTGACGGATAGGTCCTGACGGTTACTTCAATCTCACCGATGTTATCGCTCTTGTTTTGCACGGTGACTGAAGCCTGATTGTTGCCAGCCAGACTGACATTGTGTTCGGTAGAGATAATCTCCAGCTCGAGACGACTCGATACTTCGTTGTAGACCCATAATCCGAATCCGCCGCACGAGCACATGCCCAGTAGCGCTACTGCTCCGGTAGACCACAGGATGATTGGAACGATCGGATGAGTTTTCGGCTTGGCCGTTGCATGTTGGGGCGGGACCGGTGACGCAGCCGTCATCGTGGCCGCTTGGTGAGAACCAGGTGGAAACAATGCTGCAACATTGCCGGCCTGTATCCAAGTACCTGAATCACCCTGGCAGACCTGATCACTTGCGGTTAGTTGTCCCTGACTGACCATGATTCGAATGGTCGCAAGATCGACAGGTCCCATGCGTGTGCCGCCTGCCATGTAGTACCAGCGATCAGTCATATCTAACATCCATTGTCCAATTCCTTCGTGAATTCTGCTTCGTCGTGTGTTCGACAACGTTCAGGCTCAGAGATGAGGCTGTGAGTTATCCCCCGAGCCGGGAGGAATCGCAAGGGAAGGCCCTTGACTCGACAAGACACATACAATGAATGAGTGTTCGCTGTATTGATCTGAATTGAGGTGATTCATCCTCAGCCCGGGAGCAAAGTCAAATCGACTATGGTCATCAGCGAATCGAAACGGAATCAAAAAACGACTTAACGAAGTCATGTTCTATTGTTTCGATGTTTTCGGTGATCACGCGCAGCATGTAAAGCTGATTCCTGTCTGCAGCATGAATCCAGCGAGTGATTTCGTATCTTTCGTCATCTTCGTTGCCGATCAAGGATTCAAAGGCAGGGTAACCGGATACTCGAATGCTCTCTTCCCGGATACCACTCATTCCCGGAGCAATGCTGGAAGTTTTGTACCCGTAACATAATTCGAGTCCGTTCTGCTCGACAAACCTCTTCTCGGCTTCGCTTACTTCGTCACAAAGCCCGAAGACTATTCTTTTTTCACCGAGCATAACCTCACAGGAGTAAGCGGTCGGATTTACCCCGTCACGCAAGGTTGAATACTGCTCGGGAAAAGTGACGGAGAGAGTACCATTGTCATATACGTAGCCGTCTTGTGTTACGCCTTTCTGCGGCTTGGCGCACGCTGATAATAAGACGGAAACGACGAACAGTAAGAAAATAGCGGCCAGGAGAGTAGACAATTTCATAGGCGTTTTAGTTGGCTCCAAAACAGGCCGGATCAATTCTCCCGACCTTCTATCAGCGCATCCGGATTTTGCTGCGTGAGTCCAATTTCGCCAGCGTCGCCGACGGCGTTGACTCGTCCGTTGAGGGCCGTTCCTTCTGCTGGATATTGTTCAAGGCTAACAGGTCCGAAATCGCCGGAGCACATATTGACCACCCGTAGCAGAGCCGGCCACGCCAGCCCTATGTCAAGCCAGACACCAAACGGTGCACGCGAGATAACAGTTCCTGATACTTCCTGCCCCACACTAATCTGATTGCCGACATCAGACCAATCCTTGAGCGCTTCGGTGGTTCCCCAATCGGGAAACTTGCTTCGAATACGCTCTCTCCAGAGTTCCTGGTCGTTCGGGATCTGTGGGGCTGATTCTGACAATTTGCGGACCCAAAAAGGATGTTGGACAATTCTCAAACCCGTATTCTACGGCTTGCCCGTCAAAATAGAAACAAAACATTCGCTCAGGGTATTGGTCTGCAATGAGCGTTCCAGTCAGGTTGTGCAAAACAACGTTCCCAGAATACCACGCTGGTAAAAACAGTGATCCAGAAATTTTAGTAACTTTGTCACGCGCACTTTGTTCCAGGGTGTGTGACTATTGTGGAGAAGTGTATTTTTATTGAAACAACACGCATTCTGCGTGCCGTTTCAATAAAAAATACACTTCTCCACAATAAAAAACAGTATTTGAGAGTTTTGGCATAATTTCAAACAACTACAATTTTAGAATGTACTCCAAATAGCGTAGAACGTCACAATTGTGCAATTTTTTAATTTCAGCTGAAGCTAATGTGG
>JBCCFB010000210.1:0-11275 GCA_039029995.1 Planctomycetota bacterium | reverse complement strand
CGGCGATTTCTTCCTGCGTAAAATCGTACTCAAGGCTCAGCCTTTCCAGTTCACGATCGAGCAGCGAAGATGCGGTTGTCTCAAAGAAAACTTCGCCCGCGAATATCTGCCCTTCTTGAATCTCGATTTCAATCTGATCCTGAATGTCATTCAGAAGCATCTGTTGAGCTCGCAGATCGATCGCAGGCTGCGCAAGCTCAGGTTCTTCGACCTGCTGAGCAACGACTCGCTGAAGCAGTTCCATAATCGCGACACCGTCTCCAGCCAGCGGCGCGGGCTGTGGAGGAACGGGCTGTGGACGGAGCGGAGTTCCGGGCGGCTCCTGTTCGACTATCTGAACCTGTGCGACCAGTAGACCGGGTGGTGCGATCAGGATGACGCCGACGATGAAACACAGACTTCCAGCAATCCATTTCTTCATTTTCGTACTCCGAAAAACGAAACGAGCCGTATTTGACTAGATCCTCGACGAGAATCAGCAGGCCCGGGGTCCCAGATGATGTTCCCGCTCCAGCGATAGACGCATTTGAGCCCGATTCTGTTCGGCAGCGGGCGTTTTGAAATTGTAGGCGATTCGCATGAAAGCACCCACGACAATGCGCATGAAAAACCGCATCTTCACCAGCTGCGGATGACAAAGATGCGGTTTTTGAATGAATAGACGGTCTATGACCTGTTTGATTTACAGGAATGTCATATCGCCATCCCAGCGCACAAAGCCTTCAATCGCCTGATATTCGGCCATACCTAGTTCGTCGTAAAGCCTCGCCGTTCTGGAGTTACGATCTTCAGCACGCTGCCAGAATTCCCTCTGGTCTGTTCCCGGAAAAAGAGCACGGTCTTTTTGCGACTGATGTTTGAATATCGCGGTCCGCTTTCTCATCACCTCGTCGGGACTCAGCGGTACCGCCATCTCAATCTCGTGCGGTTCCCACTCATGCCAGGCTCCGCGATACAGCCAGACATCACAGGCTTCATACCACGACTCATTTGCGACTTCTTCGCACGCCTTGAGCACAGCACGAAGACAGGTCCGGTGGGTTCCGTGTGGATCAGAAAGGTCACCGGCTGCGTAAATCTGGTGAGGTTTGATCATGCGGTAGAGGTTGACAATGATGTCGATGTCCTCCTGTGAGATCGGCTTCTTCTTAACCCGACCGGTCTCGTAAAACGGCATGTTGAGAAAATGACTGTTCTCAGCAGGTACTCCACACATTCGCAAAGCCGCGCGCGCTTCTCCGCGGCGAATAAGTCCTTTAACAGTCTTTATCGTGTCACTGTCAACTTCCCCGGCACGTTTGTTGATCAGAAAACGATCGACCTCGATGTCGAGCTTTTCTGTCTTGGTAGGATCAACGCCGAAATGATGATTGAAGTCCGCCACGAACTCGCAGAACCGGCGAGCGTCATCATCGAAAACGGCGATGTTGCCCGAAGTCTGATAAGCAACGTGAACGTCATGGCCCTGATCAACCAGGCGTATCAGGGTTCCGCCCATCGATATGACATCATCATCCGGATGCGGCGAAAAGATCAGAACCCGTTTTGGAAAAATATCGTCCGTGGGCCGCGGCACATCTCCCGGCTGCTTGAGATCCGACGGCTTACCACCGGGCCAGCCGGTTATTGACGACTGCAGACAGCGGAAGACTTTCAAATTCAAGTTGTATGCCGGACCGTGATCGGCAAGCAGATCCTGCAAACCTTCTTCGTTGTAGTGCTCGTCCGTCAGTTTGAGCAGAGGCATCTCGACCTTCTGCGACAACCAGATCACAGCTTTACGGATCTTCTTTTCGTCCCATTTCACCGGACCCACGAGCCACGGGCAGCCTGAACGAGTCAGATGGGCTGCCGCGGACCTGTCCAGCATAAAGCGGACGTTGTTGTGATTCTGAAGGTAGCTCGCTGCAATAATCGAGTTGATTTCGCCTTCGGCGGCTTCCGCGACAATCAGCGACTTGTGTTCACCGAACGCCATCAGGTAGATCTCGTTTGCGTCCATGATGGACCCTACGCCCATCGTAATCGCACGCCTTGGAACGTTTTCTTCACCGAAGAATCCGCTGGCTGCATCCAGTCGCGTGATCCGGTCGAGAGTAATCAACCTCGTTCGACTGTCTGCGCCGGAACCCGGCTCATTGAATCCAACGTGCCCGGTTCTTCCGATGCCCAGTAGCTGAATATCAATACCACCGGCATCGCGAATCTTCTGCTCGTACTCTGCACAGTATTGAAACACGTCTTCAATCGGAAGCGTGCCGTCAGGAACGTGCACGTTCATCGGGTCGATGTCCACCAGCTCAAACAGGTGTTCATCCATAAAGCGTACATAGCTTTGCAGTTCATCAGGCTCGATTGGATAGTACTCGTCGAGGTTGAACGTGATTACGTTAGCGAACGACAATCCCTCTTCGCGATGCAGGCGAACCAGTTCCGAGTAGACTCCCACCGGTGTGCTCCCTGTGGCGAGCCCGAGTACGGCCATCCGGTTTTCCGATTGACGTTCACGAATCAGACTCGCGATACGGTCGGCGACCGCCTTGGAGACTTCACTTGCGTGTTCATAAATCTGACAGGGGATCTTTTCAAAACGGTTTCCATAATCAGGTACCGTGACATCTAACATGAGTTTTCGGCTCCCAGCATGATGCGCCGGCAAGTTCCGGCGACGTAATAGTAGTTGTCAAAAGTTGTTGTCATTCTGCCCGGCGGCAGTGTTCATTTCGGCAGTTCGTCAATCAAGTTCGTCAATCAAGTTCGTCAATCAAGGTTCAGAGACAATATTGCCATCGCTGTTCCATAACAGCGGCCCAGTTCGTGCGAATCAACAAAGCAGCCGTCAAACTCGGGCAGCGCCAATATGATCCGCCGCTGCTGCGCTATCAGCTCGTTTTTTTCCGGCGAGTCAGGCATGTACCGGATGGCCTCGGATCGTCCGCGCATGTCGTACCAGAAAAAGAAGCCGCCATACGCCATGTTGTCTGTGTGATTGTCGTACTTCAATGCCTTATCAAGGTTGTCATGCAATTCCATTGACTGCATGACCGCGAATCGCAGTGATTCAGCATTACTCGCGTCCCAGTAAAGCAACCCGAGTTCGCAAAGCGGCATTCGTCCGGCTGAGGCGGCAATTTGCCTGCCATCGCCTTCGCCGTTGTCCTGAGCTCGTGGGTCGAGACTCGAATAAGGATAAGCACCGTTATCGAACCGGTCGCGAGCCAGAGAACGACACCCGCCGGCAACGACTTCCATGTTCACCGTCGCCCCTGCATCGGCCGCTTCCTTCAACGCACATAGCGCAGTGCCCGTAACAAACGGGTTGCGATATTCGTGCGACCAGCCGCCTCCCCGCCGCATTTGAATATTCTCGAGATCCGCAACGGCGTCTTGAAGCTGTTGGCGATAGTCTGGATTGACCGCAACATATCGCGATAGAAATCTTGCACGGTAAGCGAATGCCCAGAGTATCTCGTCCGTATCAACTCGATTAATATTGGAGTCATCGCAGACGTATGCTGCTGCTCTGGCCAATGCGTCCCGCATTCTCTCCCGTGAAGGATCCTCTTCAGGTAAATCAGCCGCGAGATCAACTAATGCCATTCCGCACAGGGACGTCACAGCTACATAGACGTTTGGCAACGAATCTGTTCCACCGAAGTCATAGTCACTGTCGACCCATCCTCCATCCGAACGCTGCATTCCCAGCAGAAAACTGGCAGACCGAAGACGCAGTTCATTCTCATCGTAGACACCGGGTGACGACTGCGAACCCTCAACTCGCGGATCCGAGACAGCGTCAGCCGGGATGTCGCGATACACTTCGAAACCGCGAACGAAAGGTCCGAGCCCCTGGGCTTCTGCCGCCAGCTTCCACGCCATCGGATGATCAGGGTGACTGCCGGAAGCCTCTCTCCAGATATCTGCAGCCGCCTGGTGATTGCCACGCCGGAACTCAACAACGCCACTCAACCACGCAAAATTCAATTCGTCTTCAGCCGAGGCGTCCCCCGGATCCGGGACTTCAGTTTCATAATCACCTGCTGAAATGCTCTGCATTGCCGGCTTCAACGAAGCGCCCAATGTGTCAGTCCAGTCAATTTCTACTGACATTCCGGGGAATCGTGTCAGCCGGTCCGCAAACCACTGCGGATGAAACGTGGTGATTTTGTCAGTCTTTGCGAATTCAGTGCCATCAGGATTCAGGATCAGAAACCCGGGTTCGACAAATTCGTAAGGCCGCAGGTTGTACCTGTTGATCTCTTCACGATCCGGTGCGGCTCTTACACAGATGTAGTTTTCGTTTAACAGCGATCTCGTAACTTCCCATGAGAACGGGCCGGCCATCATGTACAAGTCGATCACCGGCTTGCGATCCATGAAAGTATTCCGCACCGTCGGCACATACCAGAACACAGGTCGTCCCGTCTCCTGAGCCAGTTCCATGGCCTCGTCAACCGAGTCGACCCAGTTCACTCCCATTCCCGCGCGGGACGACAGCTGATCCGGTTTGACGCGAATCTTTCTGGTCGAGTTGCGGTCAGGTTGCGCAACGACGGCCCCGCAGAATAAAAACAGAACGACACTGGTAAGCAACACGTGGGTCGTGCATCGATAAACTGAATTCATCATCGTTGCCTGGCTCTGAAGCAGAAAATTAATCTTTGAATCTTTAGACGGCGATTCCCTGCAGGGCGGGCAGTTCCGGTATCCGAAACTGTGACAACCACCGGAACCTATTCCGAGTCGCCCGCCGAATCTGAAATCGAATCTGAACGGATTCCGATTGTCACGAGACCGGAAGTAGCAAGTATACATCCGACCGCGGTCATTGCCCCGGGCAACCCGATACTGCTGATCAACCACTGGGCAAGCGATGGTCCAAGGCAGGCTATTGACCACGCTCCACCCAGCATTAGACCCGATGCAAGGCTGGTGTGATACGGCATCATCCTTTGCGCGACTGATACTGAAACCGGAACCATGGACGCAAAGCCGGCTCCGGATAGAAAACACATCACCAATGCTGCGGTTCCCGGTTGCAGACGGCTTAGAGCAAAAATTGCCGGCGAAAAAAGAAGTGGCACCAGAATAAGTGGCAATCTCTCGCTCCCCTGCTTGATCGACCAACCGGCCGTCAGGCCGCCAATCGCCATTCCGATCGTCATGGTCGCCAACTGCCTCCCGTTCAAGTCAGCCGCATAGTCAGCGACCTGCTGAATACTCCATTGCGGATTTGCAGCAGCTACGTGGTGCTGCAGCCATCTCAACAGCAGATACACGAATGCCATATTCACGAGGAATCTAAGTGCTGACGCGACATAGAGAATTGCGATAGATCGAATGTCATAGCCGGAGGAACCTTGCCCATCCTTTCGGCGCAGCTGCGGATTGTGATCAATTCGCCCGATTGCAAACTGCAGCAAAGCCACCATCAGGATTCCCGGAATGCACAGTAGCGACAAATCACGCAGCGTCCCTCCGCCGGACGCGATCCATGGGCCGATCAGAGAACCGGAAGTTATCCCTGCCATGCCAAAAACAAAAAACAGAGAAATCGCCATCGACCGTTTTTGGCCGGCAAGCCGACCGATCGTGGAAACAGCAACAGGATGAAACATGCCGATACCGATCATCCCGATCGCATAAACCACGAAGACCATCCAGCCTTCACTGACATAGCCGATAAACGAGATTGCGACCGCACCGATCAGCAATCCCAGAGCGCCGAAGATCCGGGAGTTCGCCCGGTCACTGATCCACGCGAACAGCGGCTGGGCAAGTCCGGAGCAAATCGACCCGACGCCCAGAAGAATCGCCGCCCACTCGCGGGGCATGGCGTACTGCGCTTCGATTACGCCCAGCAGTGCCGGGACGATTCCCGAATAGACATCAACCGCGAAATGGCTGACCAGAATTACTCCAGCCGTCGCCAGCACCGCGTAGTGACTGAGCGTAGGAACGGCTGTGTTTTTAAGAGAAACCGGACTGGCCATGAATCATGCTTTGCGACAACAAGGATAACGCATCACCCTAACTCGACTGCCGCGGGACCGGAAGTCCGGACAGACTTCGCGTGACATTCTTAACTGGAACATCTCGCCACAGAACACTACCTGTTTCCCATTCGCCCTCGTGCTATTCCAGTAATGACGTCCTAATCGTGAACTCTTCGTGGAACGATCTTCGCCAATTCAATCAATAGCTCTTTCAAAAGAAATCCTGCTTAGAAATTGAAGAGACTTTGTGACAGCAATCGCGATCGTGTTCGCGAAGTAGGCAAAATGAAAAAGCAGTCGAACGATGCGTTTCGACTGAATGAGAGCAAAAAACCTGTTTCTTTCTCGCAATAGTCAAACAGGCTCAAGTTTTTAAAAACATCTCTTGACCGGTTTTTTGAGTTTCAATAATCTGCCCGCACTTGAATCAGTAACCGGCTGTTGAGGACTGAAAAGTTCAAACGCTGGAAACTGTGAAAAGCGAAATCAAATGGAATTGTTTCGCTGAGTCGGGTTTGCATCCGGGTTGCTTTGCAACCTGCGAACCGCGCAACGGGGATGAGACACGGATGTCTTTGAGTCGTCGCGTAGACGAAGCGAAACAGAGGCGCGGTCATCGCAAGGAGGTGATGGTCGACCTTAATCCAATCGCTCTCGGACTAACGGACGGCGTCCTTTGCCCCCCTGGGACCCTATGTTGCCGAGGGCTTTTTTTATGCGCAGGCAGTGTTAAGCGAACGGGCAATGTTAAGCGCACCGCAACATTGCCTTCAACTTGAGCGACTAGGCCCACAGTGCTCTCGGCAATAACAGAGAACACATTTGAACAAAGAACACGTGTGACATAACGCCAACGATATCAACTACGGCTGACAAAGCTGTCAGCTTGCGAGGACGCTTCGCTTTTCGCCAATCAGGCTAAGAAGCTCCTTGTGCGGGTCAGCGAATTTTGCGACGCCTTCACGCATCAAAGTTTCTTCAAGGTGGGCGTAGTCAACTTTGGCCGAGATGTCGTTCAGAATTTCCTCTGCGGGAAAAACATCGACCAGTCTTTCGAATTCCAGACCGCTGTCCGCTATTTTCGAATTGGTCGCCGGTGGATTCGTTTGAATATCGCTGCCAGCGAGAGCCTTCACATATTTCTCAGGCGGATCTTCCGGCTTCTTTGTTCCCGTGCTTGCAAAAATAATCTCCTGCTGCAGCGGGCAGCCTTTGTCGCTCCAGAACTCCTGATTCATCTGCCAGATGTTTTGAGCATTGACGATACCAACCAGGCCCTGGGAATCGGCTGATAGTTCTGCGACATGTTTTTCAGTGTAAACATCAACGCGTGAAACGAAGATGCTGTAGACGCTCTTGAATGTATCCAGGCTTTCACGCCGTCCGGCACCACGCCACACAGCGTCTCTGGCCAGTTCATATTGCCGGGTCGTGAAGATCAAAGTGACATTGAGCGGCACACCATGGGCTGCAAGCTCTTCGATTGCGTCGAGCCCGGCAGGCGTCGCGGGAACTTTGATCATCCGGTTGGTGTGACCGGCCGCCCATTGTTTCCCAAGCTCCTGGTATCGCCTGACGCGTTCCTCGTGAGGAAGATTCAGCTCGATATCTTCAAGCAGCGGATCCAATTCAAAACTGACATATCCGTCATTGGCAGACGTTGCCCCGTACACGTCACTGAACATCCCCTGAGCTTCAGAAACAAGCGCATCGGTCATTGCCCAGGCAATTTCGTCATCCGACTTTCCCTCGGAAACGAGGGCGCCGATCCGATCATCAAACCTGCCTGATTTCAGCAGATTTGCGATAATGATCGGATTGGAAGTAGCACCGGTTGCTCCCAGCGCTTTGTTTTCTTTGACCAGAACCGGATCGATACTGTCGAGCCAGAGTTTTGTTCCACAGTTGACGAGTGATTGGAGCGGACTTGCCATGACGTTCCCTTTCGACCAAATGACTCCGGTTCAAAAAACAGCCTGTTGCGGCTTATGATAGGCGATTCAGGAAACCCGAAAAGGGGCCCCAACTTTCCGTGAACGCTGTCAAATGAACATCAATCGTCTCACCGCCGGGTTTGTCTTCTATCCGACGTTGTTCTGGAACATGCTGCTCGGCAGATGGCTGAAAGTGCGCAACTGGTGGGACCGGGTTGACGATAATCTTATCGTCGGAGCTTTCCCCTTTGCGCGAGATGTCGATGCAATGGCGGCGGATGGAGTCAAGGCCGTCGTCAATACTTGCGAAGAATACGGCGGCCCTCAGGAAGAGTATCGCAGGCACGGAATTGAACAGTTCCACATGCCGACAATCGACTTCACTCACCCGTCGCTGGAAGACGTCATCGGGGCCGTCGAGTTTATCGATCGGCACGCCGACCAGGGAAACACGACCTATGTTCATTGCAAAGCCGGCCGCGCTCGAAGTGCAACGGTCGCTATGTGCTGGTTGATCAAGTCCAGACAGATCACAGCCGCTGAGGCACAGAAGATTCTCAACCAAGCCCGCCCCCACGTGAATCAGCAGCTGCCCTCTCGCCCGGTTGTTCAAGAGTTCGAGAAGCGATTTTTGAAAGAGAGTTAGCGGATAGCGACATCAGTCTGGCGACGTAAGTTTAGCTACGTAAGTTCAACAACTCAGTTGCTGAGCCTATGCTGAATAGACCTTAGGTGCTGCAAATACGGCAACGTCGTTGCGAATGCCGCTTGTCCGGTTCTAAGCTGGTCTAGACTTTCACCGAACGCCACTTTCCGCCGAAGAACCGCCCCCAGACCATCAGACTGCGCAGCAGCACATCAAACGTCATCGCGTACCACGCCCCCTGGACGCCGCGCCCCAGGCCTTCGATCTCGCCGACCAGCGGTAGATCCAGGGATTCGAAACAGAAATAAAGTGCCAATGGCAACCTGAGCCCGAAGAATCCGATCGTCGTAAAAAACAGCGGCCAGACGGTGTCTCCGGCTCCGCGCAACGCGCCGCTGAGGATCATGATGACAGCGACTGCCGGAGCAGCGAATGCGACGATCTTTAATAACTCCGCAGCGGTGACGGAGG
Organism: Planctomycetota bacterium; assembly: GCA_039029995.1. Classification (GTDB taxonomy): domain Bacteria; phylum Planctomycetota; class Planctomycetia; order Pirellulales; family Pirellulaceae; genus Mariniblastus. Next base: position 2,228 of record JBCCFB010000210.1, on the reverse strand, counting down.
TTGGGTCGTGCATGTCTCCGGTAAAGAACAACGTCAGGTACGGTCCGGCTACGTACAGGATCAGGCCGGAGGCTGACATAACGACGCACCCGGCCTTGAAGCACAGGAACGAGCTGCTGGTGGCGCGACCGGGCATGCCCGCACCAAGAAACTGGCCGGCGAGCGTCGCCGCAGCCACATGAAAGGCGACGCCCGGCAGGTAGAGAATCGCTTCAATCTGGATCGCAAGCCCATGGGCAGCGGCTGAAGACTTGCCGAGGCTGTAGATGATGGCGAGAAAAAGGAGCTGACTGAGGAGAAGTGTTGCAGAGTCAAATCCCCCGGGCAGCCCGATCCTGAACATCCGCTTGATAATCGAAAAATCGATCGGCAATTGACTTCGAGTGAGCTTCAGCCCTGCCCTGCCCCGTATCAACACGAACAGGACGATTAATCCGCCGATCGCGTGCCCGGTCGCCGTTCCGATCGCAAGGCCTTTCCACCCGACTTCAGGAAAAGGTCCCCAACCAGTTACGAGTCCTGCACTGATGACAATATTGGTCATCACGACAATCAGTTTGGCCACAAAGCCGGTGACCGTATCGCCGGCACCGCGCAGGCATGCAGCGCCGACCTGGTTACACATAATCAGCGGCACAATGAACAGAATGATGCTGAGGTACTCGTTCGCATATTTTGCCGCTTGCGGATCCCGCAGCTGCATCACGTGAACGAACTGAGGACCGAACAGAATAAACACGACCGTCATCACGAGCGCAATCGAGACACCGACCACGAACGCCTGATTTGCAACGCGGCTGGCTGTTTTGAAGTCATTTGAGCCGACATGCCTGGCGACCAGCGCAGTAGCGCCGATAGAGATAGCCGCAAAAAGCGCAGGTATCACCCACATCACGTAGCCCATCAGCCCCATTGCGGCTTTCGAAGCGTCACCGGTCGCCTGGAAATAATGGCCGGTCAGCCACCAGTCGGTCCACGTCACCATCAGCACAAGAAATTCTTCCGCAAGCGCAGGCACGACCAGCCGCAGCATTGGCGAAAGGTTGTTGGTCGAGCTTGTTACTGAGAAGTCTTTCAACTGGCGCACACCGGAATCAGATTTCCTCGTTTGTTGATGCCGGAATCAAATGTGATCCAGAACACTCCCGGCTTTCATCTTCGATAAGTGATAGTTACACCTGCTTTCACAGGCAAAAATGCACACCCCTGACTGGGGTTAAGGAACAATTATCCGCCGGCAACACAGTCAGTCGGCCCAAGGGGTTTGCAATCCCCGAATCCTGGAGTGTAATTACGCCCTGAACTTGAGACGCATATCAGGTCAATCAGTGTGTGGTTCGCCTGAACCACGGACAACCATGGATGTGAACTGACGACCCGCCGGCGGTCAACCGCCTCAACCTGCTTTGGAATCCCGCCCTTCTTTGATCCCGTTTACGAGCAGGTTTACGTCAGCTTGAAGTCGCCGCTTCGCAAGTGACGCACTCAAGGCGTTCTCAGCCAGTTGCAGACCCGTAGGTCTGAACTGACCCGACAACTGAGTTGAAAGGATAGCGATGATTTACCGGCTAATGGTCGTAGCAGCCATTTTTAGTTTTTTGACTTTGACCAGCAGCAGCATTGTCTCTGCGGTTGAAAACGACGGAATTGAAACCGGAGTGGCGACGTCCACTTCACGCCTCTTTTCCCGTTCTCTCGAAAAGGCAAAGCGCGGACAGATCGATCAGGCACTTGAACTTGCCATTCAGGCACGCGAATCAAAACCCGGTGACCTGAAGGCAGGCATCAGGTTTATCGAAACGATTGCTGAAATCAGCAAGTGCGCCGACACCGATGAAGCTGTCGGCGTTCTGAACGAAGGCATTCAGGCAGCTGCAGAACTAAGACAGATGCAGGTTTGTGACGGCAGTCAGGATCCAACACTGGGATTCGAATACATGAACTCCCTTGTTTCACTTGGCAAGGCCGTAAGAGGTCACCAGGCTGAAACAACCTCGCAACTGTTTCTCGCAGTCGGCGATATTGCCAACAACTTGTATTCCAATCCGTACGTAAACCCTCAGGCCATCAAATTTCTTGGCGAGCCGTTTTTCAATAACGCGGTCGGGCATGCCTTGAACGGTGACGGCGAGCAAGCTGTAGGCTCGTTCCGTCGGGCCATTGAAGTGGGCTTTACGCAGTTCGATCGAGTCAACGATGAACCGGCATTTGACGCGTTGCCTGAAAGT
>JBCCFB010000209.1:0-11323 GCA_039029995.1 Planctomycetota bacterium | reverse complement strand
GTTAAGTTCGAGCAGCTTTCAAAAGTTGGTGCGAAACACACCGAAACTGCACCGGCCGCCGCGAGGCCAGCCGGAATCGGGCTTACATCCGAAGAAGCGGCTCCCGTAGTCCATGGAGGTCTCCATGCGGTCAGTTGACAGGAAGCCGTTGGCCGAGCGCAGCAAATCCCGTTCACTGGGCTACGTTCCAGAAGCAGAGATCGTGCTGCTTTCACTGTTTGCAAGTCTCGTTGTGCAGGGATTCCGGTGCACCTGTCATCCATGGGTGCCCGCCGTCTGGATTGAGACCTTACTCCTGACAGCGGTCCCGATCATCTTGTTTTTCGTGGTCAGTCGCAAACTGTCCGCGACGACGGAGACAGCAAGTTCAGACACCGCGGCCGGCGATGTGTTGACCAGCAAGCGAACTATCGCGTGGCTGCAGGGTGGCGTACTTGTTATGGCGCTCATTGTTGGCGTTGTTCAGTGGGTTTCGCGACAGACCGGGCTTGGAGACGCAAACGAGATCTTTGCTTTGCTGGTGGTTCAGTATGCGGGCTGGTATTTCGCGGTCTTTTCAAAGTTCGGCACATTCCAGAGAACCGCATTTGTTCTCAGCGGGACCATCGTCCTGTTCGTCTGCTTTATGGCTGAAACCCCGGAAATTTTCGTTTTCGCGTTTTTCTATGCCATCGTTTCATTGTGGTGGCTACTTGGAAACTACTGGAACCGACTCAATACAAAAGCAATTGACGCGGAATCGAAAACTCTTCCTGTCAATGGCCTGGCTATTGGCGTCACCGTTGTCGTCCTGACGTTGATCGGCGGGCTCAGCTGGATATTTGTTCCCAAAAACGCATCAATTTCAGTTGTAGGATTTTCTCCCTTCTCCGGAGGTGAGCAGGGTGACCAGAGCGACTGGGCGCGGCTGGGCATCTCAGACGGGAATATGCTGACATCCGGAGAAAACGCCACTACTACAGGTGCCGTTGACTCAGACCAGTTCATTGAAGACGACAAGCCTTCTATCTACGACATTACGACGGAGACCTACGAAGGGCCGAAGAAAATCACCAAGCGTGAAAATCGCGCCGTCAGCCTCGACTTGATCGCCAAGCATCTACACGAGGTAATTCAGTCGGAGCAGGCTGGACGAACTTTCAGAACAGTCCGGGAGCCAAAAGACACGGCTGAAGTCGAACTCGAAAATCGAATTACCGATGCTTTGTTTTACGCTGAGGGCTCCGCACCCGCACGATTTGCCGTTGACAGTTTCCAGCACTTCGATGGCTACGACTGGACCAAAGTCGACTTGAGCGAAGAAACGGTAAACACGCCGGGGATCGTCATTGAGCAGGCAATGGGCAAGCCATGGTACGTCATTCAGGATATGCCTCGTGACTACATTCCGGTCACGCGAGGGCATCGCATAAAGATGATGCGTTTGCGCACAAACTCCATTCCTGCAACGCCGATGTTGAAGTGCTGGCATATACACCGTGTTGAAGCCGAAGGGTTGTTCTACTGGAATGATGTCGGCCTGGTAAGAATGGACGGCGCCTTTATTCCCACGCAGACGGTAATCGACATTTACAGCCATGTACCGAACTATCACCGCCTGCGTTCACCCGGTAGCGATATGCGGTTTGATAAAGTTGTTCCGATGTGGTCGGCAAGCAATGATTCCGAGGCCGTAGTTCAGACGAGACAGTGTTCCAACGGCACGACAAATCGTGACCCGGCCGAATCGGTCTATCTGCAGGTTCCGGAGAACGAAGCTACAGACCGGGTTGTAAATCTGGCGCGGCAATGGACCCGGGGGCAGCCTCAGGGATGGTGCCAGGTAGAAGCGATCGTTGACCGTTTGCGCAGTGACTATGTTCTCGATCCGGCAATGGTTGCTCCCGACGACGGAACCGACACGGTAACTTCATTTCTTGATCAGGGCGGCGGGCCTTCCTACCTGTTTGCAACAACTGCCACCCAGCTATTGCGGGCTGCAGGATACAGGACGCGGATTGCTTCCGGTTTCGTGGTCGATGAAGACGACTATGACCGCGTAGCCGGCCAATCGATCATCTGGTCTGAGAACTTACATATGTGGCCTGAAGTCTGTCTGGACGGCTGGCACTGGATTCCCGTGGAGCCTACGCCGGGATATCCGATTCCCTACAGTCACCAGACCTTCTGGGAAATGACTAAAGCCAGTCTAGTGAGCCTGATGCATTGGGTGCGTCTTAACCCGATCTCATCGCTCTTGATCGCGACATCAATGTTTGCCATCTACTGGTTCCGCCGTGAGCTGATTCTGGGCGGCTACTGGGTCGTCTGGTTTGTGGTCGCTGGAACAATGCCTCGGCTACGCTTGCCGGTTACCAGGACATTGATTGACGCCAGATTCCGGCTGGCTGGCATGCCTCGCCCGAAGTTTGAACCCGTGGCACCATGGTTTTCCAGAGTGGACAGGGAGACAGGGGCCGAGTTCTGTCGTCTATGGCAGATCCACAATTACCGTACACGTCCGATTGAAAGTAAAAACAGGTCCGATGTTGGGGCTGCATGTCGCGCTGTTGTGAGCGGACTTTCATTCAGGAAGATCCGCGAATTTGTTAAACGAGAGACTCAAGGAGTCGCAACATGATCCAGGATATAGACACAAATTCACAGCAGCAGATTGATGCTCTGCGCGCGAGTTTGAATCAAGCGCTTGTTGGTAAACAGGACGTCGTTGACATGGTGATCGCCTGCCTTCTGGCACGGGGACACCTGCTCTTTGACGATCTGCCGGGGCTGGGAAAAACAACGCTCGCAAAAGCGCTGGCGAGGACGACCGGTGGCAGATTCGCCCGTGTGCAATGCACGCCGGATCTTCTACCGACGGACATCAGCGGATTCAACATCTTCGATCAGAAGAGCCAGAGTTTTGATTTCCGGGAAGGCCCGGTCTTTTCGGATCTGTTGTTGACCGACGAAATCAACCGGGCGACGCCAAGGACTCAAAGTGCGCTGTTTGAAGCGATGGCGGAACGTCAGGTTACGATTGACAACAAAACGCGGAAGCTTGCGCCAACATTCATGGTGATCGCGACTCAGAATCCGGTGGAAAGCCATGGAGCTTATCCGCTTCCCGAAGCTCAACTTGACCGCTTCGCCGTGAAATTGAGTATCGGTTATCCACAGGCTGACGACGAAGTGTCTATGCTTGGCCAGTATATCGGGGATGAGTTCGAGAATCGTGAAATCTCTCAGGCACTAACCCTTGATAAGCTTGCCATTTTGCAGCAGCGTGTTGCCAATGTAGAAGTCTGCGAAAGTGTTCGAAGATTCCTGGTAGACCTTGGCAACGCGACAAGAAACCATTCTTCTGTTGAGCTTGGCCTTAGTCCTCGTGGCCTGATTACATGGCAACGTATGGCTCAGTCTTGGGCTTTCATGCAACTGAGGGATTTCGTTATTCCAGAGGACGTTCAGGCGGTTGCCAACCCGGTGCTGAAGTTGCGAATAGCGAATGAAAACGAAGACACAGATGCAATTATTCGAGAGATCATCGAATCAATCCCGGTGCCCGGAAAATAGGGCGGAGAAAGAGCTAACACAGATGTTCAAACGTGCTTTTCAACATGTCGTTTTTGGCGTCCTTGCAATCGCGATAGTTGTGTTGCCGGCAGCTGGCTGTAATACAGACAGTTCACAACAAGATAACGGTCAGGAATCATCCAGTCTGCCAAAGCAGTCGTTTCACAAACCTGATGGTTTTGCGGCGGCTGTGGACCGGCTGAAAGAGATTGCTGCCGCAGTGCAGTCGGATGACGAATTGCCACCCCCGATTCAATTCAAAATCCGCGAAGTCATTCATGGTAGCGGAGCAGGAGCTCATTCGCACTTCTATCTTGCTGACGAAGAACAGCGGGATGATCACGGACATACGCATGAAGAAAGCAGTGAAAAGCTCCACGATCTGGAGGTGGATGTCTTTACGGAATTGAAAGACATCGTAAAGTGGCTTCCTGAAATCGCCGGCGACGGGGATATGGAAGAATCCGCCTGGAATCAGGTGAATGAAATCTCGACTTCGTTCGGCGAGCTTCTCGAAAATGCAGTCGACGGAAAGTCGGAAGACCAGTTAAGAGACGCAATTAACTCCGAAGAACAGAGCATCAACGAATTCATCGATCGGCTGAGCAGCCTCAGCTAGTCTGACGCCGCGGCGGACAATTAGAAAGTGGTCGGATGGTTGAGTATTACCTCGCTGGCGGTGGTCTGCGTTTGTGGCAGGTCATCATCTATTCTTCGATGTGGGTCGTGATCGGCTGTCTGATCGCAGCCGTTTTCCGGAGGATGCTGGGTCCGACCAAGCTCAAGCGGATTTTCGCCGACGATACCCGCTGGGGCCTCGTAACGGGCTGGCTTATCGGCATGCTCCTGCCGGTGTGTTCTCTAGGTGTGATTCCGATCGTGCGGGAGCTGCATCGAGCGGGTGTAAAGCGCGGAACGATCGTAGCATTCGGGCTTACTGCGCCTCTTTTCAATCCTATGTCAGTGCTTTACGGACTGACCTTGTCGGATCCGATCGCGATTCTTTCGTTCTCATTGTGTGCCCTGGTTATTGTGAGCCTCCTTGGCTGGTGCTGGGGGAAAATGGTTACGACGGGTGAAGAGAGTGTTCCTGAAGACAACATGCCGACCGTAGGCATCCAGCGTACGATTTCGGTTCTCTATACAGCGTCCAAAGAACTGGTTGGGCCCAGCGGCGTTTACATCGCCATCGGTATTCTGGCATCGATGGCTCTGGCGATCCTGCTACCCAAGGGATATTTGCAATCGCAAGTGGAAGTAGACAACGCGATGGCCCCTGTGACCGTTGCACTTGTTGCCACGCCGATTTATTCAACGCCCCTGCTGGCTATGAGTCAGATTGGAGGCATGTTCCAGCATGGCAATTCAATTGGCGCCGCGTTTTCGTTGTTGATCCTTGGAGCAGGAACAAACATCGGATTGTTTTGCTGGTTCGGAGCGACGTACGGAGTGCGCAGAGTACTTCTGTTTTATCTGATGCTCGCAGCAACGACGGTTGGTCTCGCCTACGTCATCGACAAACCGCTTTATCCGAAAGGTGTTGAGCCCGCCGGTCATTCTCATGCCTTCGACGTCTACACGCATCCGTTCTTCAAGTCAGAGACCGAGGTCGGGGAGACAGCGAAAAACGAAGCTCAGAATTTCTGGCGCACAAACGAGTTTGGCGGCACCTATATGTTGATGATGCTGATCGTTCTTGGAGTCGTATTCACGGTTTCAGAACGGTTTATTGACTACGAGAGCTGGTTCGTCAAAGAGGATACGCGGGACAAAAAGATGGACATGATTATCCCCGGTTGGTTGCTGGGGGTAACTGTCGTTGTCGGGCTCATCGCCGCCAGTGTCGTTGGATGCTACTTGTATTATCCAGCTCCGGATGACCTTCTCGGAGACCTTTCGGCGGTAAACACAGAAGCGGTTGCCTGCGCGCGCACAGAGCAATGGGAAGCCGCGGACAAGTGGATTCGATACGCGGATGACCTCTCGCGGCGACTCGAAGTCGGTTACTTTCTGCGCAACGGTTTCGCTTCGGAGTATCAAACGACCAAAGCGAAACTGTATCGGGAGAAGCTTGACCGGCTGAAGGAGGCTGTGGATAATCGCTGGACGGAGGAAGCCAAGGACTGGGGCATGGATGTCTACAACGCCTACCTGCGATTGAACGATTCATTTCGAGAAGGCGGAACGCGTGATACCGAGAGCACCGACGGCGATTCGACTCCTTAAAGCAGCCGGTCCGACTGAAGTTAACGCTAACAGTTCGCACGCCAATTCACAGGTCGCCGGCTATTGAGCGGTGAGATTGTGCTCGTGGCCGGCTCTCGACAGAATCGCTTCGTTCTGACGTCCGCGAACCAGACGCTTAAGGCGGTGGATTGACCGCACAGGATTGCAGACAGCCGACCAGAGCAACCGGCCGTATCCCCTCACTTTGTTGCCACCGTAGATCTCTGCCACGGCAAGGCGGTAGTGCGTCATTGCGTAAACATGAATCTGTTCCGAGATTCGAGAGACCAGTGGTCTGGTTGCCAATTGATCTTCATATTGCTCAAAGGAAATCGGATCGCGATCGGCCTGCCTGCGGACGGCACACTCGACGGCGTAATTGATGTGCCTGTGCATCCGCCACATTGACTGGCCATTGAGGCTGCCCGAATGAACACGGTAATGAAGCAGGACCTCGTCAAGGTTGGCCAGGCGCGAGACCTCTCCAACTCGAAGCATCATGTCCCAGTCATCAATCAGCTTTTTGGCCCAGTACCCGCCAAGCTGTTTCAGGACTCCGGTTCTGATCATGATCGAACTGTGGGCAAGGCCGTGCCTGCCCTGCATCATCGTTGGAAATATCTGTTCGTGGTTGCAGGGCAGTTGCAGGCTGTTGCCGACTTCTTTTTCACCGATCGGCGCGACTTGTGTGCCTGCGAGGCCGATATCCGGATGCGACTTCAGAAAATCCAGCTGCTTTCGCAGTCGCTCGGGCATGGCAACGTCATCAGCGTCCATTCTTGCTACGAACTCGGTATCAATGTGCTTGAGCCCTTGATTGGCTGCTGCTGCAGTACCGGAGTTGCATTGCGTAATAACGGTGACTCTTGAATCCGATTCGGCGACCTGAGCTAGATACTCCGGAGTTTCATCGGTTGATCCATCGTCAACGATCACAAAAGAGAATTCGCTGAGGGATTGTTGTTGTATTGATTCAACAGCGGCGCGCAGATACGGCATGCCGTTGTAGACGGTCATCAATACAGAAACTTCGGGCATTGAAGTGAGGCGGGTTCGCGAGAGTAATGACTCAGGGAAGAAGTCCCCGGAATCCGGAAATCGTCAACGGATATTATAGTTAACGACTGCCCGAATTCCCGCTTCCGGGCAGGTCAGCGACGCAAACATTGCTACTGAAGCGTCATCGCGCCCGCCATAAACACGACGGTAATAATCATCCGGATTACAAACAGGCCAATGGCGACGCAATTTACGATAATTGCCGGAGTCCGCAGGTGTCCATTGCATGTGAACGCACAGATACAGCCGGCGATAATTAGAACCGGCGCGACGCAGGGACAAGCCAGCGCAAAGAGAATCGAAATTGAGCCGATGACAATTCCGGCGATGCCGAGGCCATCGGTATCCGATGGCGGGGAATATTGTCCGCCATGGTACGGTGGCTGGGCAGCGGTATGAAAATGTGATTGTGGCGGTTGCCCTGCAGCTTGAGGCGGAGCTGGCTTGCCCGGCATTGCACCCGGCTGCGGGAACGGCGACGCAAACGGATCCGGGGTCGCCACTGAGGGCGGCATCTGAGTTGTAGACTGGGCCGGAATCTCCGTCAGGTTTCCGCAATTCGGACAACGAACTTTTTTGCCGGCGTGTTCAGCCGCCACGCGCAGAACAGATTGACAGCTGCTGCAAGAAAGGTCGATTGCCATCTTTGTGCCCGCACCTACGAAGGAAGTCTAATGCCTGTGGGAATAATATCGCCGCGTTCGCGAAACTACTTTAGCATCTAAACCGATCGAAAGCGTTCAAACCGTTACCGCATTCAATCGTTTGAACTGCGGATTTCGCGTGATGCCACATCCATCATAAACACATCTGCAGGGATGTGCTCGCAAAGGGATTGCAATCGATCATCCAGTTCAACGTTCGATCCCTGAATCACGATATTGTCGATCTTTCGCGCGAATGTCAGGAATTGACACTGGTGGCGGGCAAAGTCGTCGAAAGCTTCACTTCTATCGGTGGCCGTTTGATAGTATCGCTGATCATTGATGCGAATCAGTGTATCGGCGCCGACAACAAACGTGCATTCCGGGAACAAAGCAGCTTTTTCTGTAAAGCGCGCTGCACGAGTCAACACAAGACCATGAGGAGAGAAGTCGCCTCTGAGCCTCTTTTCGAGCTGGCTTGCGGACGGCGGCTGTTTGTCAACGTTGATGATCGACAGCTCAAACCAGAGCGACATTCCGGATTTTTCGGCCGCAATTTCGGCCATTTTTCTATGTCCCTCATGTACGGGATTAAATGAACCGGGAAAGAGTAGTTCTATGTCGGCACCGATAATGTTCGGCTCTGGATGAAGGACTCGCAAATAGTCGCTTTTGTCGTCGCCCGCAACAAAGGATTCGATCTGATTATTGAACAATGCAACGATCCTTTGGCGTCTGATTCCGCCGTTAGCGTAGCGCTCACGTTAATTGAAAGGACAACCGACAGTGGTTATTCTGAACAAACAAATTACACCTGCCATCGAAACGATGTCCATACAGGAGTCATACGTGTCGTCCAAAAACGTTTCCACAAATTCAAATTCCAAGCGCACTGACCGGCGCAATTTTCTGAAGACCGGCTCTGCGGTTGCAGCAGCCGGCGCAGTTGCCGGCTCGCTGGCTACTCCCGACCTGTCCATCGCTCGTTCCGCTTACGCCGGTGGATCCGAAACGGTAAAAATCGGACTGATCGGTTGCGGTGGCCGTGGCACCGGTGCTGCCGAGCAGGCGATGAACACTACCAGCAGCAATGTCGAGCTGACTTGCATGGCCGACGTGTTTGAAGACCGTCTGCGCGGATCGCATAATCGCAACAGCAATATGGAAAGCATTGGCGGCAAAGTGCGCGTAAATGACGACGCCATGCACATCGGCTACGACGCCTACAAGCGAGTGCTCGACAGCGATGTTGATCTCGTCATCCTTACAACACCTCCCGGGTTCCGCCCGCTTCATTTCGAAGCGGCGATCGATGCCGGGAAGCACGTTTTCATGGAAAAGCCTGTAGCTGTTGACGCTCCCGGCGTCCGCCGCGTACTCAAGACAGGTGAACTGGCACGTGAAAAGAACCTTGCCGTTGCAGTCGGGCTACAGCGACGCCATGAACCGTGGTACCGCGATACAATCCAGCAGCTCAAGGACGGGATCATCGGTGATCTACTGGTCAGCCGTGTCTATTGGAACGGTGACGGCGTCTGGATGAAGAACCGTCAGGAAGGTTGGACCGAGCTCGAGTACCAGATGCGAAACTGGTACTACTTCAACTGGATCTGCGGCGACCACATTGTTGAACAGCACATCCACAACCTGGATGTCATTAACTGGTTGATGGACGACTATCCGTCAGTTGCTCAAGGCCAGGGGGGGCGTCAAGTGCGTACCGGACCTGATTCAGGCCAGATTTTTGATCATCATATCGTTGAATACACCTATCCGAACGGTCATCGCATGATCAGCCAGTGCCGTCATCAGCCGAGCACCTGGCGTTCGGTCAGCGAACATGTGCACGGCTCCAAGGGCTACGCTTCGATCAGCTCAGGCAGAATCTACGATCTAAACGGCAACGAAATATACAAAGCCGAACGTGACCGTAGAGCTCCCGGCGGACACCAGCAGGAACATCATGACCTGTTTGCCGATCTGGCAAACGGCATCATTCCCAACGAAGCTGAATACGGTGCTAAGAGTACGATGACATCCATCTTCGGGCGTCTGGCTACCTACACAGGAATGGAGCTGAAGTGGGAAGACGCTATCAATTCAGACGTTTCTCTGTGCGACGTCGATGTTTTGACCGGAATGGACAACACGCCTCCGCTGGAGCCTGATGAGAACGGCAAGTACTGGGTGCCGACTCCGGGAGCCGAATGGGACAAGGGTGAGGTAATCGACTGGAACCCGCGAGGTCGCTAGACGAGTACCTCGTGGTCGCTAGACGAGCACACAACTGAAGAAGTTTGAGCCGGTCCGATCATAGGGCCGGCTTTTTTCATGGCTTGATCGGGTGTTCAAGAGTCAGGCACGCTGCAAATTCCTGGCGGTGGGGCCGTTCGCCTTGTGGTTCAACCGGGTCCAGAGCTGCAAGAAGGGCTGGCGTGATAAGAGATGACGATTGGCGTGCGTTTTTGCAGCGGGAGGATTCTGCTGACTACAGTCGTCTGATGCTTAAATGAGCGCAAAAGTGAAGGGTTCCAGCTCGCCGCTACCGGAACCCTTCTAATTTGGCTGTCCGAAACGAAGAACAAGTTCTTAGTTCGGAGACCCACAGCCACTAGAGGTTATCGTCCCGACTTCTGCTGATGTTCAAAAAACGACAAAATGCAATACCAGTCGGTACAAGTGTCAAAGTCGCTGTTAAATTGGGGTGGTAATGACCGAGGTGACGGGTGAGTTAAGCTCAAATTGTCACTTTGCACATCCGGCGCGTCGTACCGCAAATGGCAATGCGCGTGATCTGGTGGAGCGATTGCGTACGATCACTACGCCTCGACGATACTCCCGCGCCGCATACAATTGAGTCCGGAGAGCGATCCCACAAGGACGCTGGTTCCTGCCATTACGAATCAAAGGATTTGCGAGTAGAAGATGGATCAAACATCTGTTTCGTCACCTGCGAAACTGGCCCTGGAAGACGGGCGGGTTTTTGAGGGTATTTCGTTTGGAGCTGAAGGAACGTCATCCGGCGAGGTTGTTTTTAACACTTCGATGACGGGATATCAGGAAATCCTCACTGATCCGAGCTATTGCGGGCAGATCGTCACGATGACCTACCCGGAAATGGGTAATTACGGAGTCAACGAAGAAGACGTTGAAAGCCGCAGGCCCATGCTCGCGGGATTCGTTGTCAGAAGCGTCAGCCGGATTGCCAGCAATTTCAGATCTTCACAGTCGCTGGACGAATTTCTCAAACAACACAACGTCGTTGGGATCGCGGGTATTGATACAAGAGCCCTTGTGCGGCATATCCGCAGTCAGGGAGCAATGCGCGGCATTATCTCTTCTGAGGATCTGGACGACGCATCACTGGTCGAAAAGGCGAAGAATGCTTCGGGTCTGATTGGTCGTGACCTGGTGAAAGAGGTTCTACCCGAGGAAAGTCAGGAGTGGGACAAGTGTCTCAGTCGCTGGTGGGACATGCGACTGAATTCCGACGAAGAAGCCAAAGACTTTATTGTGCCGGACGATGCGCCTCATGTTGTTGCGCTTGATTACGGGATGAAATGGAATATTGCACGGCACCTATTCAGTCAGGGATTCAGAGTCACAGTATTGCCTGGAACTGCGACTGCAGAAGAAGTGCTCGCCCTGGAACCGAACGGTGTCTTCCTTTCGAACGGCCCCGGTGACCCTGAGCCGTTGACTTATGCAACGGAAACGATTTCGGCTGTTCTCGGCAAGGTTCCCGTATTCGGCATCTGCCTGGGGCATCAACTGTTCGCGCTTGCTTGCGGGGCCACGACGTTCAAACTCAAGTTCGGTCATCGAGGGGCGAATCAACC
>JBCCFB010000208.1:0-11356 GCA_039029995.1 Planctomycetota bacterium | reverse complement strand
CTGTATCCCGACATGGGCCTTGGCATTCGTCTTCACTTCGCAGTTCGCACAAGGGCTTCGGCGGGCCTGCCCAAGCATCGAATCTTACAGGCAGTACCGTCTGGATTCGGTTGAAGGTCAGGTCCGCAAACCGGACTCTCTGTTCGTCGAATGCCGCAAGCCGGAAAAGTGCCGGTTCTCACGCAGCATTGCCTGACGCACGCTCGTCGATGACAAATCGCCGTCCGCGCTGTACCTCGCGACTACGACAGACTCGGCGATTTTCTCAAATTGCCGGGCCGTACTGAACCGGGGCGTAGGAGTGCTCTTCGGTGCGCGATAGACTGGTGAGCCACGGATTTGAGCCGTTTATGTATAAAGATGTTCATGAGGCAGCGGTGGACGGCTGTCAGAAGTAAATGCCGGACTCCGACTCGAATTGGCGCGAACTGTATCCGTTCGCCTCGAACTTTCTTGAAACTGCCGGCCACCGGATTCATTACATCGATGAAGGCCCGCGAAGTGGCGACCCTGTCCTCATGGTACACGGCAATCCGACATGGTCTTTCTACTGGCGCGGATTGATCAGCAAGCTCAGCTATGAACGCTCCCGCACCGTGGCGATTGACCATATGGGATGTGGTTTGAGCGATAAGCCGTCGAAGTTTGACTACTGCCTTGCTTCACACCGTGACAATCTTTGTTCGCTGATCGATCATCTTGATCTGAAGAATGTGACGTTGATGGCCCACGATTGGGGTGGCGCAATCGGTCTGAGTACGCTCTTGAAAAGACGAGAGCGGTTTAAGCGTATCGTGCTTTTCAACACGGGAGCATTTCCGCCTCCCTATGTTCCACTTAGAATACGCGCTTGTCGTTGGCCGCTGGTCGGGCAACTTGGCGTACGCGGACTCAATATGTTCGCACGTGCGGCTATCACGATGGCAACCGAACAACGTGGGGGCTTGCCTGACAGAGTCGCCGCGGGAATGATCGCGCCCTATGACAGCTGGGCGAATCGGATCGCAATCTACCACTTTGTAAAAGACATTCCCGTTACACGGATGCACCGCACGTGGAAACTACTCGCCGAAGTCGAGAAGCAACTGCCTTCACTTGCTTCGATGCCGTCGATGCTCGTATGGGGAATGAAAGACTGGTGCTTCCGACCGGAGTGTCTGGAACGTTTCGTTAAAGCATGGCCCGACGCCGAAGTTCACCGGCTCGATGACGCAGGACACTATGTCGTAGAAGACGCTGCCGGTGAAGTCGAAGATCTTGCGGCTGAATTCGTCGGTCGGGCGATTGCGGAGTCCACCGGTGAATGACGATCCGGTTACTGGTATGTCCGTCGGTCAACAGGTGAGTCTGGCATGTCTGCTGGAAGTCTCAGCGCCGAAGCCCGGTAACGTTCATCGCGGCGCAGATTTTGAGGATATGTGCCTCAACGATTTTCTGATTGCAGGAACGCTCCTGGGCAACGCAATCGACTCGGTTCTTGCTGCAGATCCTGCTGTCCGATCCGGCGCTGTCGGAAACATGATTCTATCGGCCGTTTCAGCAACGCGCTCCGCGCTCGATAAGAATCCGAATCTGGGAATTTGTCTGTTGCTGTGTCCACTTGCCGCTGCTGCCCACAAGGGCGGCGGTGGTGTGGTAACTCAGGCAGACATTGCAACAGTGCTGGAAGAACTTGGCCCGGAGGATTGTCGCGACGTCTATGAGGCGATTCGGATCGCATCGCCGGGCGGACTGGGCAAGGTTGATGACGCCGACGTTTGCGACAGAGCTCCCGACGATCTGATCGCCGCAATGGGGCTCGCGGCTGATCGTGACCTCGTTGCAGCGCAATTCGTAAATGACTTTGACCTGGTGTTCGGCGAAGCAAGTCTGTTGTTGTCCGAAGGCTTGAATCGTTATGCAACCGTCGATCGAGCGGTCATTTTTACCCATACAAGCCTGATGGCCCGGTATCCGGATTCGTTGATCGCACGAAAATGCGGTGAGGAAACGGCAGCTCATTCGGCTTTTCTTGCGTCAAAAACCGTGGACTCACTGGTCGACGGCAGCAGCTTTGACGATGAAGATTTTCAAGCTGAATTGTCAGCATTGGATTTCTGGCTGCGTAGCGACGGCAACCGGCGCAATCCGGGCACAACTGCGGATCTTGTAGCGGCAACTCTGCTGGTCGCAATTCACAACGGCGTCCTGAAAGAGTATTTTGCTCGATAGCGGTTCAGGAATTCGACCGCCAATTGCGTACCCGGATAGAAACGGAATGACAGGTGAACAACGATACTTATTGCGTCAGCCTTGAAAAAGAACAACTCGTTTTCAGTTCGGCCCACTTCATCACGTTCAACGGAAACATCTGCGAGCGTTTGCATGGCCACAATTACCGTGCCAAATGTGAAGTATGGGGGCCGCTGGATGAAAATGGTTACGTGATTGACTTCATTGCGCTCCGGGATTCGATGATGGAGGTTCTCGCAAGGCTGGACCATCACGTTCTTCTTCCGACAACTCATCCGATGATCAAAGTCGAAAGAGATGGTGATGAGGTCGTCGCCCGCTTTGAGAACAAGCGCTGGGTTTTTCCAGCTGAGGATTGCATTCTCCTGGACATTGCCAACACAACAGCCGAGCTGCTCGCCTGGTGGATCGGTCGTGAGTTGAGAAAGCTGCTGGAATCCAGGGGCCAATCGCCCGGAAGAATGGTCATCTTCGTGGATGAAAACCACGGTCAATGGGCGCGTTGCGAAATCGAATAGGCGCAGTCCGGGCTGCATTTATAAGTCGGTCGTGACGGTTGTAGTGGCTGAATGCCTGAATTTGACAGTCCGGGTTGCAGTACATTCTCAATGCGCCAGAGGTACCTTGCTGCATGACGTAGACTCGTAAAAACCTTCTTTTTTGCGAGTCAGAAGTGATTGTCAAACCCGGCCAGTTGAATCGTGGACTTCGGATCTTCGAACGTCGTACGACCGGCATTTTACATCTGATCAACGGCGAACATTTCTCCGGCGCTGAGCGTGTCCAGGATCTGCTGGCCATGGCGTTGCCGGATTTCGGCTACGAGACCGGATTCGTATGTCTGAAGCCGGACAAGTTTCCGCGTGTTCGACAGTCCGACAGCACTTTGTTCGAGCTGCAGATGCGCAACAAGTTCGATCTCTGGAGTGCGGGCAGAGTCGCGACAATCGCGCGACAGAACAACTACAAAATCATACACGCACACACTCCGCGAACTTTGTTGATCGGTCGCTTCGCCGCAATGAAGCTCGGATGCCCGCTTGTCTACCACGTTCATAGCCCGGTCGGCCGCGATTCGGCAAAGTCATTCAATAACAGAATCAATACCTGGATCGAAACCTGGGCCCTGCGCGGCGTTAGCAAAATGATCTGTGTATCGGGATCACTTCGCGGATACATGGAGGAGCTGGGCCACCGACCGGAAAAACTTGAGGTCGTCAACAACGGCGTTGCAGCCATTGAAGACCTGCCCGATCGAGAACAGCCTTCGGGTTCCTGGACTCTCGGCACGATGGCCTTATTCCGACCGCGCAAAGGAACCGAAGTCCTGCTCGACGCGCTGGGACAGCTGAAGAAACGGGGAGTGAGCGTGCATCTTCGGGCCGTCGGACCTTTCGAAACGCCGGAGTACGAAAAAGAGATTATGGACCGGGTGGAACGACTTGGTATCGAAGACATGATCACGTGGACCGGCTTCCAGACAGACGTGAATGCTCAACTGGCACAGATGGACTTGTTCGTCCTGCCCAGTCTCTACGGAGAGGGCCTGCCGATGGTAGTACTCGAAGCGATGGCGAATGCCGTACCTGTTGTGGCGAGTGAAGTCGAAGGAATACCGGAGGCTGTCCGTGATGGCATCGACGGTTTGATATTCGAACCTGGTTCGGCTGAAGACCTCGCTGCGAAAATCGAATCGCTCGTCGGCGATACAAATAGATGGTCCGCGATGAGCGAGAGTTCTCTAACCCGCCAGCGCGAGAAGCTTTCCGACATCAGCATGGCAAGAGGCGTTGCCAGGATCTACGATGATCTGCTCGACGTATGATCGCCGGTGACAAACGAACGCCAAAGAAAAAAGGCCACGACATCTGTCGTGGCCTTTTCTGTTGATTCCAGTGGCGTCAATGCTGCCTAGGCAGCTCGCAACATCGGTTGTGATCCGCTGTGCCGCAACGGCTGGCCGATGACGCTTTCTCCGAGGTCGACGAGTTTGTCGCCGTAGTCTTCAAAACGGTATCGGGTTTCGACACGCTCTTTTGAGCGTTCACGGATTCCCTCTGCCACTTCAGGCTGAGTCGAGAGCATCCGGATGATGTTGGATGTCTGGTCGTAGTCGGCGTAAGGAACTACAAACCCCGCTCCCTGATCAACGGCTTCTTGTGCACCGCCGCTTCCCGCGAAGGTGATTACAGGCAGTCCCGTAGCCATCGCTTCGTGGATAACACACGGGAAGGGATCGACCCGGGAAGACATCAGGAAGCAATCAGCACCGACGAAATAAGGTTCTACGTTCTCTCGCTCTCCGATGAAGTGCACGAAGTCACGTGCCGGTGTTTTGTCGAGATCAAGTTGTACATAGTGGTACGGAGAGTGGGTCCAGCGCGGTCCGTCTCCAACCCAGACAAAGTGAATCGGGCGATCAGTTCGTGAACTCGAGCGGACAATCTGACGGGCTACGACAGCAAAGTGGTCGATCCCTTTTCGCAGATCGAGGGTTCCACAACCCAGCACAACAAATGCATCTTCAGGAAGGTTCAGTTCCTGCCGGATCTGCGCGTAGGCTTTTTGTCGAGTGGTGCTCTTACCAAAGTCAGGTTTGAGCAGACCTTGTGGAAGTACCAGTCCCTTGCCGGCAGGGATCGGAACTTTCATGTCAGCAGCGTCGCGTACGGCGTGAACCGGGAATACAACTTTCTGGGAGCAGTCGTAGATGTTCTGGTAGTCCTCGACGGTGTATGAGGACGGCAGTTCGTGAACCAGGGAAATGGTCGGAATGTTGTGCCGCGCAAACTCGCCCGCGATGAAACGGGACTCCATGCTGTTGCAAACTGCGAGAACCGGTGTGTTGCCCTTTTCGCGATTCACGATTCGACGAATCTTCTTCTGTAGATCATCGCTGTCCTTGCGGGCGATGTTCAGGCAGTCCAGAGCAAACGAACTGTTCGCGAATTCTCCAGCCAGATGGCCGCCGTTGTGAAGAATCGTCTCACACTGGATGTCGCAACGCTGCCGGAAGTGACGCAGAACGTTGAGAATGATCATCGGAGCGCCGGTGCGTGTTGCCTCATGCGAAACAAACAGCACACGTTTCTTCTTCGGCCCGGACTCTTTCTGACGCGAGCTTCCGAACAGTTTCAAGCGACTTCCCATTTTTGAAAGAACTCCCACGTTTTCGCTCCATTCGCTTAGCGTCGTTCGTCTCAGGCGAATTGATAAGCAGATTGTTTTTCCGTGCTGATTCGCGCTGACTTGGCAGTTACAAACTTCAAGCTGTGCCTGTAAATGAAGTCAGGTTGAATGGTGTATCGGAAACGGTTTGGTCAAAAGTTCTTGCTCAAATGAGCGACCGGGCAAATAACGCGGCCCGTATTTCAATTGAGCTTTGTCTGACCGGTAAAGTTTGACCAGTTTCACTAACACGGATTGGTGTTGAATCTGCGTAACTCCAAAACCTGTTTTTTCGTCACAACAATTAAACCCGCGAGACAACAGAACTTGCGCATCGGCCTGTCATGCCCCGGGCGGGGGAAGTTACCAACTTGCGCTGCATCGTTAAAGAGCGAATGAAGTTGGAGCGTATCGCTAGCAAATTCCACTCGATTCATCGCTTTGCAATGAGTGGATCAGGTCCCCCACAAGCGCGCAACTGGCAGGCTGAAGAGGATGAGAGAGATGCGACGCCGCCAAGCGGATGTCACGCTGTTTTTCGAGGCTGACTACCAGCAAACAAAGTCTGGAAGACAGGTGACGACGTCTCAGCTTCGGCAACAGTGCTGTCACTGACGATGCGCCCGTTGCGCATAACCAGGACTCGTTCGGCAAGTTCGAGAGAGCTTGCGCGGTGAGTGATGATGATGGTCGTTCGATTGCGAATGAACTTCCGGAGTGAATTGTGGACCAGAGTTTCCGTGCGTCCGTCCATCTGACTGGTTGCTTCATCGAGGATCAGGATTTTCGGATCAGCAAGAACCGCTCGCGCCAGTGCAACCCGTTGTCGCTGTCCGGCCGAAAGCAAGCGACCGTCATCGCCGACATCGGAATCAAACCCATGCTCAAACTCTTTCGCAAACTCGTCAACACGCGCCAAAGCGGCCGCTCGTTGGATCTGTTCTTCGGTCGCATTTGGATCCGCGTAGGCAATGTTCTCGCGAATCGTTCCTTCAAACAGGACTGCACCCTGTGTCACCCAGGAGATCTGACGTCTCAACTTTCGCGGATTCATCTTCTTGAGGTCAATTCCATCCAGCAGGATACGTCCACGATTGGGATCGTAGAAACGGGTCAGCAGGTTGACCAGGGTTGATTTGCCGCTGCCATTGCCACCTACAATGGCGACGGTCTGACCGAAGGGGATCTCAAGGCTGACGTTACGTAGGACCGGTTGCCCCGGCTGATATGCGAACAGCACTTTCTCCAGTGCAAGGCTCTTGCTGTGTTCAGGAACTGGAACCGGATTCTCGGGTGTGCGGATCTCTGATTCGATGTCGTAAGCATTGAAGAGGTTTTCACAGGCTGAACCACCCCGAACGAGAACATTGACAATTTCGCTCATCTTCCGTGCCGGATCACTGGCCCCGCCGAGCATCGTATAGAACAAGACAAACATGCTGGCGTCGATCGGCCTCTGACTGATCTGAATAAACCCGAAGAGATGGGTCTCCCGGTTTAAGACCAGATAGGCTCCGGCCAGCAGCGACATGGCGATTGCAATAATCCCCAGTATCTCGCTGATCGGTCGCAACATCGAATCAAACATCGAAATGCGCAGCGACATTTTGTACAGCGTTCCCGCGTTCTCCTTGAAACGCCGCCGCTCAGTGGTTTCGCGATTGAATATTCTTACGGTTTTTATGGCTTTGAACGTCTCAATCAAAGTCTGAAATACATCGGCCATCCCCTGCATTTCAGATTGAGTTGCGCTTTTCATGCGACGGGACAAGCCCTGGATTACGAGGGCTCCGGCCGGCACAACAATCAGTGACAGCAGCAGCAAAGGCAGCGAAATGTAAGCGGCTACCGAAAGGCAGACGATCATCTTCAGCGGTTCACGGAAGCACTTTCCATAGAACATTCGCAGTCCGCTACTGACCAGAAGCATGTTGTGGGACAGGTGAGTCATCATCGATGACGTACCCATCCTGTCGATTCGCTTCTGGTCCAGCATCAGCGCTTTGCGGTAATAGATTCGTCGCAGATCCATCACCGTCCGGTTGGCGACCCTCGCGCATAATACGGAACTTATCACCAGCAGAACGCCTTTGATGATCGATGTTACAAGAAGAAAGACCATCGCCCAGACAAGCGTTTGAAAGCCCGTTTGGGGTGCATACTTTTCGACCCAGGGCTGGTACTTCTTGAAACTCTCGATCGCAGCTTTCTCACCCTCCAGCCGGTCGACTTTCAAGGTGATTTTGTTCTGAAGAGTCGTCGCGGTAGTCTCATCAGGAGCTTCCGCCAGCTCGGCTTTCAGTTCGTCAATTTCGTCAAGTACGACGTCATACTGCGTTTCCGCATTGGCAATTTCACTGGCCACCCACGACTGAGCCGTTTCGCCTTCCAGAACGATCTTCACCACCGGGAAAACGGTGGAGATTCCTGCACTCCAGAGCAGCGCGATCATCAGCGAGCAGAGAAACGCTGCGAGGATCGTCCATTTGTATCGAAGCGACATGTATATCGCTCGAAAGAAAGCTTTCATCCGTGAAATACTTCGTCGTGTTGTCAGTTCATGTCAGCGACGCTAGTCGTCGCAACCGCGTCTAGGTCATCGTTGGCTCTTTGAGACGCAGTTTTCCCTGTTTTCGGGCGGGCATATTGCCTGGTTCCACCAGCGCCGTCAATAACAAAGGGGGTTCAGCACCTGCCGTGAAATCGCCTGGGGCGTGCCGGGCTTTAACAACCTGCTCAATCAAAATTGCGTCTAGCCGGATATCGGAACGTAAACGGATGCTGGCAACAGCTTGAATTCGCAGTGATAGCACTTTTGCGTCGACGCTGGTTCCGGCGGCAGCGATTATCCAAAGAGGGTTCGTCGCGACCTTTTTGACCAAACAGCGGAGAATCAGGGGGCGGTAACTACTTTTTCAGTTGAATTCTTTGAAGGCCTGCTTGCAGTCGCAGTGGAGGACCTGGTTAGGCAGCATCAGTGTTTCGCAACTAGAATCGCTCACCTCGTGACAGATGCATGCTGCTTTTACATTCCATTCCATTGTTATCTGGACAGTCAATGAGCCTTTCAGACATCCAATTTGGGGAGGACCAGTTTCACAGGCCGCGAGTTTCTGGGATCGATGTCATTACGACCCTTCAGCATTTTGCGATCATTACCTACGTGGTTGATCCGGATGCACTAAGACCACATGTGCATGAGCGATTCGAACTTGATTGCATCAGAAGGGAGGACGGATCGCCGGGGGCACTTATTTCTGTGGTGCCGTTTCTCGATCTGGACTTCCGCTTTATCAGGTTTCCCTGGTTCACCTGGAAATTCGGACAAACCAACTATCGCGCCTACGTCAGGGACCGGCAAACCGGCGAACACGTCGCATGGTTCTTCGGTACATCGCTCGATTCCTGGACAGTGAACATTCCAAAGCACATCTGGAAGCTGCCGTGGCATCGGGGAAAGATCCGGTTCGAAACAAGTTATGACAGATCAAAGAACCGGTATTCCTGCTACGAAATGGAAACAGAAAGCAGCTGGGCGCCGGCGTCTCTAAAACTTGAAGATACAGGAGTCGCGCTTGATTCGCTGGACGGATTTGCCACACTCGAATCGGGGCTCGTTATTCTTACCCATCCGCTAAAGGGCTATTACCATCGCCGCGATGGTCGGCTTGGCAGCTATTCGATCTGGCATGACAAATTGCAGATGACAATCGGAAACGCAACGAGGGCTGAGTTTCCATTGCTTGAACGACTTGGTCTGGTCAGGACGGGCGATACATCGAACCTTCACTCGGTGATGATTCAGCCCGCAACAGAATTCACGATCTACCTTCCACCGCGCCCGGTTTCGTAGAAGAAAGCTCTTCTCGATTTGCCCCGCTTTAACTGGTCAGCCGACGCGGAGGCTGGATTTGATTCGCTTGACAACGTCAGCTACTTCATAGGCTGCGTTTGGCAGATCTATCCGTTGTTCTTTCTCGATCCAGTTTTCGACTTTTTTGCGGGCTGCGATTACGGTGCTGTGACTGCGACCGCCGAAATAATCGCCAATTTCAGAATAGGCGTTGGTGGTATGCTCACGGGCAAGATACATCGCGAGCATCCGCGCGGTGCAGATCCTTTTCTTCCGACTGGACGATTTCAGTTCTGCCGGCCGGATCTGACAAAGATCGCAGACCGCTTTCTCAATACGGGAAAGCGAAGTCATTGCTCCTGCCAGTGCAAACAGATCGACCAGCACTTCGCTGGTCATTGCAACAGAAACTGAACTGCCCGAGACCACCGAAGCCGCATGCAGGCGATTCAAAGCGCCTGACAACTTTCGAACGTCTCCGCATACTTTTTCCGCAACCAGTTCAATTACTTCCGGGGAAAAATTGAAGCCACGATCGCGGCAGATGGTATTGCAAATCCCGATCCGGCCTTCAAGTTCCGGATAGTCGAGCGGACAGATCAGTCCACCTGAAAGCCTTGCACTCAGTTCCGGTGCGATTCCAGTCAGCTCTGCCGGCGGGCGGTCGCTGGAGACAACAACCTGCTTGCCAAGACGCAAAAGGTTATCCACCGTTGACTGGAACTCACCCAGTGTTGCACGTTTTCCGGCAAAGAACTGCACATCGTCGATCGCCAGAAAGTCGAGGTCACGGTACTTGCGCCGGAACATAGGAAGTCCCGCGCCACGAAGCGACGCAACAAAAGTCGCTGTGAACTCTTCTGCGGACAAATAGACGCAGCGTGCTTTACCTGTACTTCGCCGGAAGTCAGTTGCCAGCCCTTCAAGAAAGTGAGTCTTGCCTGATCCTGTCGGTCCGAACACATAGAGCGGCGAGAATTTTCCGGGGTGACGCATGACCTGATCGGCGGATGCACTGGCGAGCTGATTCTCTTTTCCAAAGCAGAAACTGTTGAGAGAAACCTGCCGTCGCGACGGAGCCACCGGGACTGATTCTTTCTGACGATAACCTTCGATCGAAATCGTTGAGCCGGAGTCGGCAGGCTCAACATCGCTTGATTCGAGTTCTGTCTCATCCGCGCTGAAACGGCAGGAGTAGCTCTCTCCACAAACTCGCGAAACAACATAACGGATGTCGGCGGCAAACGAGTTCTGCAAGCGCTGGACTGCAAAGTCACTCGACGCCGTGATGACAACACTGCGAGCTTCGATCCTGATGCAATCAGGATGGTCAAACCAGAGTTCGAATCTTGGTTCGCCAATCCGGTTTATCAGCCCCGTTCTAATCAGGCTGGTAAGTTCCGTCGGGTTCTGTTCATCCGTCTGTTTGTGTTGCCTACGGATCTGGTACTCGGGTGTCGAGTCGGTTCCAGTTCCGGAATCTGCCGGCGATTGATTCGTGGCTGTTTTCAACGAGTCGCTCCTGACTTCTATCCCTGCACCAACCGGAAACTCCATCCGCTTCCAGTCATTGAAAGCGGGAAACGCAACCGGCGGCGTCCATCTTGAGTGAATGGTGAGTCCAGGTTCGAATCAGCTTTGAAATGCGATGATTTCTAAAGCCTGGCCTTTTGATGCGGCGGGTCAAAGGCAGCGAACTTGCGAGATCGTATCGCCGGAATGTTAACGCTTTTCTCCGGCGGGGATCAGATTCTAAGATTGCTAGCACGGGTGTCAAACCGCTAAGCTTGAAAAAGACAAAACAACTTTTGAAGCGGCCTTATTCAATCCGCATTACACGAGTTCGAATCAAAAACTACGCCGTTTCCCGGATTCAAATTGAGCGTAACATGGTCGGCTGAATGTTACCGGAGCAGAATAGACGGTGGAAAAGTTGTCGCGCGATTTCAACTCTGCTGAAATCAGAAATTAAGCCACATCGTTCAGGCGGCTTTGCGTAAGAAATCGTTTCTGAAACATTCTGAAACAGGTAGGCGGGATTTTTCAGATAAGCGTAGCTTCTGGACTGATGCCGTTTGTTGGGAGCCAGTGAGGATAAGCGCG
>JBCCFB010000207.1:0-11482 GCA_039029995.1 Planctomycetota bacterium | reverse complement strand
GCGCACAAATGATCAAAGGAATACGATTATCCTGCTCGTAGTTCGTGTGCTTTGTCCATGAACCGTGATCGCCGAAGTGCCAGCCGTGATCTCCCCAAAGAACAACAATTGTGTTTTCGCTCAGATTCAGGCGATCGAGTTCGTCGATCACACGACCTAACTGGGCATCCATATAACTAAGTGCTGCAAAGTAGCCGTGAATCAATTCAAGCGCCATTTCGTCCGGCACATTCAATCCGTTCTCCGGCCACGGACTGTAGTTTCCAATTTCTCCTCGCGGGTTTTTGATGGCTATCCCGGGTGAACCCTCAGGCGGAGTGTCTCGCGCACTGAGCGCGAACTGGTCGCGATCGTAAAGTTCCCAGTATTGCGACGGAGCACAAAACGGGAGGTGCGGTTTGGTAAATCCGATCGCCAGAAAAAACGGCGATTCTGATTCCGCAAACTTCTGAAGCCTTCGAATTCCTTCTGCAGCAATCCGGCCATCAGCATAAGCGCCGTCCTCAACGTCGGCACTTTCCCACGCCGCCCCACGAGGCAGGCCGCCGACGGGGATTTTTGCGTTGCTGAAATATGCCTCTTCGCGGGTCAGCTCGCCACCGGTACTTTCAGACAAAGCGTAGTCGATAACCTTGTCCGGATGAAAAGGCGCACTCCATGATTGCGGATCGCCGACATTTCCGTGCCCGATATGGAATACTTTGCCAATCCCTTCTGCCGCATAACCGTGCTGCATAAAGTACTGCGGAAGCGTAACCGCATCTGGATTTGCGCGTCGAAAATTGGTGCCAAGTGAATAGATGCCTGACGTCGTCGAACGCATCGAAGTCATCAGGTTGTTCCGCGACGGAGCGCAAACGGCCTGATTGCAGTATGCGCGGTCGAATCGCATTCCACGTTCCGCCAGCCGGTCGAGATTCGGCGAATGAACTTCATCGAATCCATAGGCTCCGAATTGAGGCTTTAGATCGTCGACCAGAATCAAAAGCACGTTTGGCGTCTCAGCCAAAGCGCAAAGCGGAAAAGCACCACTGGCCAGTACTGCCAGAAGACAGATTGCGGCCAATTTGATTCGAGGACCAAACATATGACTACCTGAAGACGGATTCTGAATTCAAGATCTTTGAATCGTTAATATCTAACTGAATTATCCGGGTTAACAGCCCCGCGCCCATTTAGGTGGCCCTTTGGGGCGACAGTCGATTCGCGGTCAGTGGATTCTACTAGCACTCGGCATTGGATGAAGGTCTTTCGTTTTTAAAGGTCGCTTTTTGATGCCATCAGGTCGCGGAACGGGTCGATAAAAGGCTTACCAGCAATGAAAACTCCCTTGGAAGTAGTCAGTTTCTAAAGGCCCGGATAGAAGTATTAGCGAGTAAGAAATGGTTCCCGCAGTTTTTGTAACTGCCACGATCGCAGCCTCGTTGTTCGTGGTTAAGTACGGCAGAAAAATCGTTACCGGCGAGATCTTCAAACGCAAAGAGAAGGGTGTAAACAGCCGGTGGATACAACGTCTGGCCGGTGGCAGGCTTGAACGTGTCGCAAACTCTGTCATTTCATCAGCCCAGATGCGATTCCTTGGGCGCGTCGGGGATCCGGAAATCATCAAGGATTACAAGCAGCTGCGCAAGAAGCTCGCCGCGCCACTGGCTAACGAAGCTTATCTACTACGTTCCCTCGCGGCTTCTTTGAACGATCTCGACGGGGACTTTGCCGAGGTCGGATGTTTTCAAGGTGGCTCAGCCGCGATGATTTGTCAGGGAAAAGAAGGCGATAAGAGGATGCATATTTTCGACACTTTCGAGGGCATTCCGCGCGGACGCAAGGATTTCGGCGAGCATTTCAAAGAGAACCTCTATGCGTGCAGCCTCGAACAGGTTCAAGCGAACCTGTCAGACTTCCCGAATGTTGCCTTTCACAAGGGACTCTTCCCTTCATCCGTAAATGGTAACTCCGAAATTGAGCAAACGAAGTTCGCTTTCGTCAACATCGACGTAGACCTCTACGAAGGCACGTTGGAATGTCTTAAGTTCTTCTACCCGCGAATGAGCCCGGGTGGAATTCTGGTTTCGCATGATTACATGCTGGACGGAGTTCGCGCTGCATTCGATGAATTCATGGCGGACAAGCCTGAACGAATCGTTGACTTGCCGACGACACAGTGCATGTTTGTGAAACTGGATGACCAGTCCGCCGGCGCGATCCGGCGCGCTGCGTAAATGCAATGACAGCTCGGAATGCCGTTAGTATCTTGTTTACTGCTCATCGCCTGCATTGACTGTTCTTGTCA
The DNA here is from genome assembly GCA_039029995.1 of Planctomycetota bacterium. Lineage (GTDB taxonomy): Bacteria > Planctomycetota > Planctomycetia > Pirellulales > Pirellulaceae > Mariniblastus. The sequence goes on along the minus strand of JBCCFB010000207.1, from coordinate 9,192 downwards.
GCGTCCATACGGCGAGAAACAGCTGGTAGATCCCGAAAAGCACGATAAGCGGAGGTACCCAGTATTTCCCGCCGATCATCACAAACAGCCAGATAATGCGTAGCGAAACGCTTCCGTTCTGCTCCAGGTTGTGCATCACGAAATATGCACAGATCGCAAGGACAATGGATCCGATTCCTGCAGCTACATGTTTGACTGTATCGGGAACCCGGTTCGCTTCAGCGGTTTCTTTGTGACGAGCAGCAATCTCTCGTCCAGGGTCATCTTTCCACTATTGGCATACCTGTCGAGTAGAGCCTGCTCACGATCAGCTTTTGAGCTAGACGGCTTCTTCCGCGACGGCACTCGAGGTGGAGCATATTTTCCGGTCTGACTTCCTGAAGCAGGGGTGTTGATTGGAGGCAGATAATTCTGCCCGGTTTGAGGCGGTGCGGGCGCCGATTGGTACACGGGCATGACAAAAACCGACTTGCAGTTCTTGCAGCGCACCTGCCGTCCGGACAACTCAGGGGAAGCTGGTAGATCGATCCACATTTGCATTGAACGCGCATCTTTTCCCCCGGATAGGATGTCTGATCAATGGATTGGCATATTGGCCACTCCAGCGGTCCCTATTTCTCGACAGGTTCCATGTCGATAGGAACTGACGCAGGTTGCGATCCCAGCGCAAAATCAGCGGGTCGCAGGTTACGTTCGATAAAGTAGTTCTCAGGCATGAAACTGTAGAAGGATGGCTCGAATGGATCGACGTAATCAACGTCCGCCATCTCAGGCACTTCCATGTCCAGCAGAAAATGGCTGCCGTTGACGATCATCCTGCGTAAATCTGCGCTACGGAAATCCACGCTTGCGCCGGCTGTTGTTCCCAGACAACGCCCGGTGCTCCCTGATGGTGCGGTGTAATTTCGCAGCCATGCCAATGGCATCATCGGGTCGTTCTTGCCACCGCCAATGATCTTTGAAGCCGGATCAAGCGTCTCTGTAACAGCTCCGCGCATCAGGATCGTTGCGTCTTCCTCATCAAGATTTCGAATGCCGTAGATATCAGACGTTGTAAAAACGTCTCGTACCGAGTTGAGAATCGGATGATCTGCATTCGGTTCAACTACCAGCCCGCGTCCACCCTGACGTTTGTGATCACCATGGTGGCTGATCCAGTTTTCACCGATGATGTTTACACCGAAATTACCCCAGTCAAAGTCACCATAGTTTCCGTTGGTGAAGGCGTGGGTTGAAGTGCGAAATCCGATGATCGGTTTTCCCGCGTTCAGGAAGTCCAGGAAATGTTGTAGTTGCTCGTCAGGCAGAGTTCGTAGTCGCGTCCCGATGATCATCAGGTCTGCTACGCCAAGCGATTCAAGATGGCCGATGTTGTTAACGTTGTTCGGGTTGATGCACCCTGTCTCAGGATCGATAGCGAACAGGACCGTGCACTTAAATCCGTGTTTCTGGCTGAGGATCTTACCAAGCATCGTGCAGCTTTCCTCTGACCTGTATTCCTCGTCACCGGAGATCAGGACGATATGTTTGCCATTGGAGGCGCCTTCAGCAGGCTCGTAAACAATGTGGTCATCCTGGCCGGAAGAGACGCAGGTAGCAAAAATCGAAGTCGCGAATACACAAACTGCCAGAAGGTTTTTCATCTCAAATTCCGTGTGGTCGTAGCGCTATTTGCCTGTTGAATTGCATTGAGATTATAAATGATCGAAATCCGGATTGCGCCTCTGCTTAACTCAACTGCTTTTCGATAACCATGAATCGACTCAATGTCCATTTTCGCGGCCGGGTTCAAGGTGTCGGTTTTCGGTATACGGTCATGCAGATTTCGAAGGGATATCGAGTCACCGGGTTTGTTCGGAATCTCCCTGACGGTCGCGTCAATCTGGTTGCCGAAGGCGAATCAGGTGAGCTGGCTCAAATGCTCGACGCGGTCAAACAAAGGATGGAAGACTACATTTCGGACGTGGATGCACAGCAGGAACTGGCAACCGGGGAATTCACGGCTTTTCAAATCCGGCGGTGAATGCAGGCAACAGGCGTTTGGCTTGTCTCATGATATGCGCACAAAAAAACCCGCACCGAAGCGCGGGTTTCTCGCATGTAGCTAACGATATCGAGCCTATGGATTGGCGTCGTCCATCTCCGCCAGCAGTTCATTGATCAGGTCATCATTGCTTCCGTGACCGACCCAGCGGACAATTCCGTCTGCGTCAATAATCAACACAGTCGGGAATCCGCGAACCGCGTAACCTTCTACAACCGTTGGATCCTCGCCGAGGAAAAATGAACGCCAGTTCAGGTTGTTGTCTTTAACAGCAGCTTTAATGTGATCAAGCTCATCACCGAAGTTAACTCCGATCAGCTTGAACGGCTTGCCTTCCATCTCAGTTACGAGCGACCGCTCGTGATCGTACATGGCACGGCAGGGACCTCACCAGTCGCCGTAGAAATCAAGCATGATGACTTGTCCACGGTAATCGGACAGCTTGAATTCGACGCCATCAAGGTCAGGCCCTTGAATATCCGGCGCCATCTGGCCGACAGCCGGCCCTACTTCGAGACTATCAGGATTGTCCAGGCCTTCGGTCACCAGCACTACCGGAGCAAGCGGCGATTCGGCCGGTGATACCGGCGTATTCTGATTTACCTCGGGTGGAGGTGTATTCTGCGTTACGGTCGGCTCCTCCGGCTTTTCGCAGCCGGTCAGCATGACCAGCGCGGCGATCAGAGCGCCGGCGAGAAGGTGATTCTTCATGTTTTTCTCCATGCGGTCCTTGGCTATATCGTTCCACCGGTTTTGGCGGTTCGCCTATTCTATACGCTCTCGGCCGCTTTGCCTGCCGCAATCAAATCACTTCCGCCCACAGCATCTTCGAGTGTGTAACGACTCGCAATCTGGATGCGAACAGCTCATGCAAACGTCAGAAGGATAACAATCCCTCTGCTTTGCCATCGGTTCAGATAAGGATGTCGGCTTGGAATTCGCAAGTTCTCTCAGGCTGCTTTTTCACGAGTGTCGATCGTCCAGTCGAAGGACTCGATGTAGCCCTGCCGGATCATCTCCGGTCCGGCTTCTTCATTGATCCATTTCTTTGCCTCCGGCGTCATGTAGTTACGCCAGTCACCGACGGCTCCCTTTCGATTGAACTTGTCGGGCTTTTCAGATTTGTGACCGGGCATCAAATTCGCCGGGATATTCTCAGACATTGCGGGGTCCACACCCAGAAAGACGAACATGGCGTCGAGCTCTTCACGGATGCTGCCATGGACCGATTCATACTGCACAAAGTGAACCGGAAGACCGGGCCTGTTGCGCGCTGTGTTTCGATCAGCCTTCAAGAAATGGATCCACTTGCGACATGTATGCCGCACAAAGAACTCGTGGCAGAGCAGTCGATACGGATGCTTCTGGAAATACCAGGGGTCTGCCTTGAACTTCTCTTTGAGGCTCACCATTTCAGGATTCTTCTCGAAGAACCCGAAGATTCGAGGAGCGTTGTAGTAGTGAAACATCTTGCTGACCACGATGTCACGAATGTCTCGTACAACCGAGATATGGGGCGCATCTCTCATCACGACCGGATGAATGGTGTGGGGCGTGCGGTCTCCAATCAACCTCGCGTCCGGGCGAGCCATGCTGACCATCGACTGGCGAACAAAGTTCTCAAGCCCTCTACGAACTGTTCCTTGCTGCTCCTCAACACGGTCAAGGAATACGAACGTTCGCCGATTTTTTTCGTACGCTTCGAAGTAGTTGTGCCAGTGAAACTCACCGAGGCAGTGAATGTCCGGATGCAGGTTGAGCAGGCGGCAGATCCAGTTGGTACCGGACTTCATATGGCCGCGAATACAAAAGAACCGTTTCTCGTTCTGATGAGTCATTTTGGCTTCCATGCCATTTGAATTGGCTGTTCAGCATTTGCCGATACATGCCGGATTTAGACCACTGGAAATTAGCCTAAACCGGCAATATCAGGCAATGTCATAAATGGTGGGTGAATATGCCCGGGATCGCAGATTACTTGGCTGGATCTATCCAGAACTGGCTTTTTTTCGTCTGTTCACAATTCCGTTTACTCGAAGTTCGGGTGGCGTAATTCGCAGTTGTGCCCCGGTTTGTGCCGCGATAATTCGAATCAAAACACCAGGACCGAACCAGGCAGGGTAATACCGTCTGCAGACCTGATTTCGAGAAATGAAGATTCGGTGAAAACAGCCTAAAACGCCCCGTTTACGATCGTATCTGTTGCGCACTTTTGTTTACCTTGACTCCAGTACCCGCCGTTTGCACGTCAGTGGAAATCCGCAGAAACGCCGCTTGAGCCGGGACGCAACACTGGTCTTTGAGAATTCCTCTCAACTTCTTTTAACTGGATAGAGAAATGAAACTGCAACTTGGAGCTGTACTCGTAGCGATCGCAATTTGCGTCGCCCCGGTGAAAGCCGACATCCTGATCAATGAATTTAGCCCCAACCCGGATGGTACCGATCCAACAACTCAAACGATTGAGTTGATCGCTACTATGGGCGAAACCAGCTTCTCTGGTTTTTACGGGTCGATTGAAGGCGACGGATCCTTTTCGATTGATCGTGACGGAGCAATTAACGTCACTTTCGATGCAAACGGCCTCGCTACTTTTGACATTCCTGACCTTGAGAATCCGACTTTCACGCTGTACATCTCGTCGGACGATCACTCAGGCGCTGCTGGCATCGGCGATATCACTACTGCACTTGATGCCCTCGGTGTACCCGATAACAACAGCGATACACTGTACGGCGCAACTCTGGGCGGAACTGATCTTGTGAACCATGATACAGCCGGTTTTGATAATGAGCCCGTGCTGGTTTTCCGCGACAGCCTTTCGAGTGACTGGATCGCAATGTACGAAGACGATCCGGGAACATCATCGTTCTTCGCATTCGACGCAGCTGGAATTCAGGTCGACAATAGCCTGTTTTCACCAGATCCGGCTGTCTCGACATTTGGTGGAATTAATCCTGCAAGAATTCCAGAGCCGACATCAATTGTCGTTCTGGGCGCTATCGCACTTGGCGCGATTTCCCGTCGCCGCAAGTAAGCACTCTTGCTGTCCGAAGAAATTCAAAAGCCCGACGTAAAAGCGTCGGGCTTTTTTTTTGCACAAAGTGGTCCACCGCAAAGCTCGCCGGAATCGGATCAAGATCACGTCGTGGGTCTCAGTAACGGCTCGGGCAGAACTATTGGATTTGAAACAGACGCAATACCGATGTGATCCCACTTTGTAGGGGCCTGCGGCAGACGTTGCTGAGCACCAGAAAACGCCCTGGTTTCGAAGTGGCCGATTAGTGAAGCCGAAGTGTAAGGAATGCCCCGGTACAACGTCAAAACGCCGACGTTCATGGGGGCAAATGTACTTGACCCCCGAAAAAACGCTGCTTAAATAAATGCATCGTTATAGGGAACACGGCGGATTTTCATGACGATCACTCACCGTTTTTGGCTGTCAAAGTCAATCTCGGTGGTGACTCCAATTGCCGTTCTGGCGGGATGCCAATTGGTTTATTCAACTTCTGATCCAGGACATGAACAAGCACAGGGATAATGCTGCGCTTAAAGGCGGCGCAGCTGCGCATCTAGCGGAAGAATCCAATTCAAACGAGAACCCGGGCGCTGAAAGCGCGACGGTTCAGCGCGATTTTTACGTGCGCGCGCGAAAGATCTGCAGCGATCTGTTTGAGCCGAATCCGGCGTGGTACTGGGCAGACTTTCTTCTGTCTGTTTTCACGGCATACGGTCTAGCCTCCGTTTTTCTCGAGTTGTCGCTAACGTCGCCCATTGCATGGATCTGTTTTTTCCCGGCATGCGTACTGGTATACCGCGCTTCTTTGTTTGTTCATGAGATCGTCCACTTTCCCCGCAACGAGATGAAAGCGTTCCGGTGGGTCTGGAACTTTCTCGCCGGGGCTCCAATGATGGTCCCGTCGTTCTCTTATGAGAGCCATACTCACCACCACAGCAGTCGTCACTATGGAACGGAGCATGATGGTGAATACCTACCTCTTGCCAGCGGCACGCTGTCAGGCATCTTCGTTTTTATGGCTCAGGTCTTCTTTCAGCCTCTGCTCGTTTTTCTCAGATATCTGATCGGTCCGCTTTCGTTTCTACATCCGATACTGAGGCAGTGGACTTTGACTCACGCAAGTTCACTGGTCATCAACTTCAAATATCACAAGGATGCTGATCAGGTAAAGCACTCGAGAGAAGACACGTTCTGGGAAGTGATGACCTATGTTCGAGTCTGGGCAATGGTTGCGGTCGTCGTCTTCGGCATCATGCCATGGACCAGGCTTCCTAAAATGCTATTGATCGCCATGTTTGTTTTGACGCTTAACCACATCCGCACACTTGCCGCACACCGGTATCGCAGCCAGGGGGAAACGATTTCCCATCTGGAGCAATTTCAGGACTCAACGAACATCACCGGAAAGTGGTACACCGAACTGATCTGCCCCGTCGGATTGCGGTATCACGCTTTGCATCACTTGTTCCCCGGAATTCCCTATCACAATCTGGGAACGGCGCATCGAAGGCTGATGTCCGAACTGCCGGAAGGGTCTATCTATCATCAATCGGTATATCCTGGGTTCCGTTCCGTGATCGGTGAACTGGTCGAAACCGTTCGTAAACCACACGAAGAGCGTGATATCGTCGGCAGACAAGCTTAGACCCCGGCCTGCCAGGATCCATTGGGCGCTATCGGGCTCGACACGGATTAGAAACGGCTACCTGTCGATGTTGACGGGGCAAGCCATCGCGACGCGGCTTAGCAGTCAACCGCGTTGAACCTGGCTGTTTGTCATTGCCGCCAGGTATTATCGCCCGACGTTCGGGTCGGAGGCGCTTCCCGCGACAGCTCCATCGAATTCGTACAGCGAGAACGCAAAGTGAATCACCAGGACGAACAATGTCGCCCAGAAAATCGTGGAAGTTACGCTGCGACTGACATCGGTCGTTGAGTATTTGGGCTGCCTGCCTTTGAAATAGGCGATTACCGCTATTCCTGCTCCACAGCAAAGAAGCTTGGTGATCAGCCAGTCTGAACCCGTGTAGGCCATGGCGCCAATTTCATCCAGCCCGCGATGATAGTGGTGATCCCAGAAGTCCGGCCCCTTGTCCGGATGCGTGTAGACAAATGTCACAAGACTGGTCCATCTCGCTACAAAAAAGGCAACCATGTTCAACAGCGGCGTACCGATCAGAAACGACCATAGGATCGGTGTCAGCAGGTAACTGCGCGGGCTCGTTCCGAACGTCTTGAGCGCATCGATCTGGTTGCCGTACTGCCGGCCCCCGACATCTGACGTCACAGCGGCTCCGCACCGCGCAGCGATCAGCACCGTCGCAAGGATCGGTATGAATATCCTGTACATCGCAAACCCGAGTGCTGTCAAAAGATCTTCGATCAACAGCGGTTCGATATAACGCGTGTAGGGAAGGAACTCAAACGTAAAGTACGTCGTCGTAAATCCGATGATGCATCCGGCAATGATCAGATAGAACCACGCTGTCGGCCCGAAAACCAGCCTTGCGTAGTGGGCAAAAAACCGCAGTCCCCACCCGGGATTTCTCCAGAGCGGGAACAGGCTTAACAGCCCGGTGATTGCAGCAGTAAATACGTTTGTTGTACCTACAAAAAAGTTTGCAGCATGATCTTTGAGCGTGTCCAGCAACGATGGTTTTTCTGTTACCTCTGACCGGGCAACATGAGAAGTTGACATCGGTTCCAGTCGTTTTGGGATTTCCTCCCAATGATCACGATGAACTTCGACGAGTGTTTTTTCGACAGGATCCAGCAGATAGATCCGGTCAGCAATCGGGATGAGAGATCCGTAATCATGTGTAACGATAACCGATGTCTTTCCATACTCGTCATGAGTCTGGCGGATCAGATCTGCAACCTGACGTCCGGTCAAAGGGTCAAGCCCGCTTGTCGGCTCATCGTAGAGAATCGCCGGCGGGTTGTAAGCCAGTGTCCGCGCCAACGCGAGTCGTTGACGCTGTCCGCCACTCAAACGCGACGTCGGTACGTTCCGGGGAACACGAAGCTTTTTAAGCAGCTCGTCCGGAGTTGTCTCACTTGCGTGGCGCCGTCCCGCAGCGCGCGCAAGTTGCATATTTCCGACAGGGGACAGTTCGTCGAATAATGCAAAGGATTGAAATACAACACCCGTTTTTCCAGCGGTCGCTTTACCGCCATCGACTTCCACAGAACCCGAATATCTGATTCCGCCGGTCGTGTGATCGATCAGCCCTGCAATGATTCGCAGGAGGATGGATTTGCCGACACCACTGGGGCCGACAATCAGCGTTATCTCGCCTTCGCGGAATTCAGCATTGACATCTTCAAGCAGCGTTTTGTCACCAGCGGTTACCGTCAGGTTGCGGACACTCATACCCGCTGCGCCTGTTGAAGGTGAATTCGAACGGGACGTCTTGCGGCCAGAATGTTTTGTTGAGCCATCATCTGGCGATGTGCCGCCGCCATTACGAGCATGGTCCTCCGCAGGCTCATCTCGATCGTTGTCGGCAGATCGTGAATTTGTGTGTTCGCTCACGGAGACTCATCTCCCCCGGAAGCCACAGGTTCATCCAGGATCGGATCCGGCGACGAGTAGTTCGGCATCTCTGTCGATGTCTCGCCGGGCATCACAATAAGAAACGGAGGGCGCGCCGAACCTTCCTCGCCGGTCTGATGAAGCACCAGCCAGCGGTCATCTTTGTGAAGAATTCGATTTCTCAAGACTCGTGAGAATTCAGGCGTTATTTGCTTGTACGGTGAACCGAACATCGTTTCGCCGATTGCCGTGATTGTCGGATCAAGCCGGTCGTTGGTCAGTCGCAAAGCCGCCTGAGCCCGCGGAGTGTTCCAGCTGTCCCGCACCGTTTCAATAAGTCGTTCGTTGTCGACAAAGACTTCGCGGAAGACTTCATTGATTACCGCCTGAACTTCAGGGTCTGCCGCAATGTCACGAAAGCCATCACGAACGGTCTGTTGTACACGAGGATTTCGCGAGACCTCGGTCAGGATAGTTTGCTGCAGGGCGACGATCTCACCGAAATGGGACTCCACAATCGGGACGGCCTTTTCATTGACGAACCGGTTGAATTCACGCTCGGTCAGATCGCGCTGAGGTACCGGGGATGCATCG
>JBCCFB010000206.1:0-11513 GCA_039029995.1 Planctomycetota bacterium | reverse complement strand
CTTCTTGAGAACCGGAACCTGAAGAGTCCGATTATCGCCCGAACGGAAAAGAGACCGGACTTCTCGGAAACCGGAAGCCGTTCAGAGGAAGGAATCTGCAATCTGCCCGCAGCCACATACAGGCAGCGCGCTTTGCGGAGAATCCAGATGAAAATCAAATAAACCAGATGCATCGTAATCTAAAGCTGCTGGACGTTTCGTCGAGCAACAGCAGGCGTGAACTGAACGGTGTCAGCAAGACTCGCGTCAATGATCACGGGTCTGATTCTGCGAACCGTTCAGGTTGTTCACTGTTTCCAGGCTAAGCCGACAGGTCATCAGTAGGTTGTGACGTTGTCAACTGTTAAAGCTACGTTCAAAGCACGGAGGATTAACTCTCCGCGTCGGTGCTGATTTTATCAGACCGCGACAATAGTACAATCAATGGCCGGCTTCAGGCACTAACAGACAAATGCGATGAAAACACCCTCAAATTCCGGCGGTCTGTCACAGGTCTGCGCTGGAATTCTACGACTGTGGCCACTGAAGAAATGGGTGGATGTTAAGACGATTGTCGCTGTTTCCGGCGGGCCCGACAGTGTTGCTCTGTTGCGGGGTCTATGCGCTTGCAGCGAACAGGCCTCCCGCAGCCTCATTGCCGGACACGTCAATCACGGAACCAGGGGAACGGATTCAACGGAAGACGAACGGTTTGTGAAAGAGCTGGCTGCTCAACTGGGTATTGGATTTGAGTCATCGCGGCTTCAGCCCGAATCTGCTCATCCCCCCGAAGCATGGTTGAGAAAACACCGTTACGAAGCGCTTGTGAAAATGGCGCGAGCTCATGGTGCAAGGTATATTGCGACCGCTCACAATCGGGATGACCAGGTCGAAACCGTCGTGTTGCGAATGTTTCGAGGAACGGGCCCCAAAGGACTGGCTGGGATTCCTGTTCACCGGCCGGCCGGGGAAGGCATTACCATCATCCGGCCGCTGCTCGATACGCCCCGATCAATTATCGAACAAACGCTGCAGGAAATTGAACAGCCTTTCCGGATCGACAACAGCAATTTCGATTCCGGATACACACGGAATTTTTTGCGGCACGAACTGCTCCCGCTTGCCAGAGATAAGTTCGGGGGACGAATTGACGAGTTGATTGTCCGGCTTTCCGCCCAGGTTCACGAACAACAGATGCTGCTCGATTCGCTGGCCGCCGACCTGGACGGTGCGGTTCAATTATCGAATAGCGTACTTGAGTTTGATTGTGCCGCCCTCAAAGACGAAAACGACGTGATTTTGAGGCAGCTGATCGTACGCAACTGGAACCAGACGGGATGGCCGGTCGCACAAATGGACTTCTTTCACTGGCAGAACATCTGCTCGATGATCAAGCTTTCTGACGTGGGGCCTGCGATTAACCTGCCGGGAAACATTCGTGCAGAGCGTATTGGAAACTGTCTAAGGCTGGCACCGCAAACTTAAGCTCGTCAGAAGACCACAGTCGCTGGCGAGGCTGCTTAACGAAAAAAGCCGTAGACGAATCGTCTACGGCTTATTTGATGTCAGTTCACTCTTACGTCGGCTTTGCGCCTACTTGGCAGGCGGCATTCCAACCTTGTCTGAGCCGTGGCCGTCTTCTTTGACTGAACCATCAGGATTAAGAACCTTGTAGCCACCGATTGACCGGTAGTAGATCAACAGCAATAGAAATCCTACGGCCATTGCTGCCGGGATGTAGGACGTAACCTGCAGTGTCTTGCGGCTACCGATCAGGTAGGAAGCTTTGACTGCAGGAACATCTGTTGAAGCGTTCTCGGTGAGCAGTGTCTTGGTTTCGGCGTCCAGCAGATCCGCGTTTGCGAATGCGCTGGTGTCAGAAACAGTTCCATCTTCGTCAACCGGAGTCGCACTTGCGGCAGAGTATTTGTCACCGGAAACCTCTTTGTAGCTGTAGGACCAGTACTCTTTGTCCTCATCTGTGTAGCGATCGTAGGTATCCGGAGCCGTTTCTTTCAGGTCTTCGGAAGTGTAGTAGCCCTGCTGCGCGCCGATCGTAGGGCCTGCCACAAGGCCGACAGTCAACATGCCGGCGGCTCCAAGAGCGCCCATCGCAATCGCTCCACTTGCCGGGTAGCGTTCACCGGCGACAGCGAGCATTGTCGGCCAGAGAAAAGCTTTGCCGAAACTGTAGAAAGTCACAGCTACGAAGATAACGGCAACACTCGTAATGTCCTGACTGAGCCAGAGAAGGCCGCCACATGCGACAATCGAACTGGCAAACAAAAGACCGATTGGATTGATCTTGTGAACGATCGGACCGGCGAAAAACCGGAGGATGAACATCAAGGCTGACGTGTACACCAGAATGATAATTGCGTTCGGAAGCAGGTTTTCCATTAGCTTGGAGATCCAGCTGTCTACGCCAAGTTCCATGTAACCGATCAGAGCATGCAGAACGATCAGCAACAAAAACGGAGCCGAAAGGAAACAGGCGAACGTCTTCAGGAAGTTTTCGTTACGTGAAGCGGCTGTCGCCGGAAACTTCTCGGTAAACGCCATGACTGCGTACGCCACGACGAATATCGCAAACGAACTCATCGCATATTGCCATGGCAAGTGAGTGATCCACGGTTCTTTACCCATGAAGCAGGCAGCAAAAAGGCCGCCAATAATCATCCCTGCAGGCCAGCCGGCGTGAAGGATGTTCAAGTAATGGGTTTTGTTTTCAGGATAGAGGTCACCGATAAGCGGATTGATGACGGCCTCATACAATCCCTGGGCGATGGAGAACAAAAACGCACTCCAGAACAGCAAGCTAAAGACATTTTCAGTCGCCGTCGCGGCATCTCCTTCCAGCCAGCCGTCAAACATTGACGGAGCGACGAGTAGCATGACGGCACTCGCCATATGCAGCAAAAAAGCCAGAAGCAGCAACAGCTTGTAACCGAATTTCTCGACCAGAATCCCGCCAAAGAAGATCATCACGCCGAAGCCGAGGAAACCGGCCCCCATGATCGCGCCGAACTGTAGACCGCCGATATTGAACGCCTGGCCCCAGTCGTAACCCGCGGCAGCTCTTGTCGCGAATCCGACTCCAGAGGCAACCAGCGTCAAAAAGCTGGCAATCATCAGTTTGTTGCGATTGAATTCCATGGATGACTCCGTGGCAAAGAAAGTGGAACAAGTGAAACGCGAATCCGGCGTTACGTGGTGGGTTTGCAGTGCTAGCTTCCGGCACCAAGCCCATGAGTATAGCTGTAGAAAACGCCGAGTAAACCTTGGGATTCGCGTCGCGATTGGTGGCGGATGATGCAATCGTTACCGGTTGCCGTACCTTCCCGTTTTGACTTTGACTTCATCCGGAAACTGATTGGCGAGGCGATTCGACCGTGGGCGTTATCCTGCGATTACGCCACTGCTGTCATTCGATTGTTGTTGGGCAGAATGGGGCATTTCTGTACGATCCGCCCGTTCTCCCGCACCGGAATCGAGACGTTCCGGTATCTGCCCCGTTACCCGGCAACCGATGCTGTTTCAGCGCAACTATATCGAACCACCCGATCCGTCGTCCAGATTTCGACGCTGGGGTCTGGCTGCGTCTGTTGTCGGGCTGATCGTAATTGCGGGAGTCACCCTTGCCCGGCAGCATCTGCCGGGTTGGATCCAGACCGGCTGCCGCGAAAAGCTGGTGGCTGCCCTTGAAGACTCGGGCCTTGAACCGACCATTCGCGACATCGAGTTTCGAGAGGGAGAGGGGTTCGAGATCAAGGACTTCGAACTTCGTCAGCCGGGAGCAGCGACTCCACTTCTGGAAGCGTACTCAGTACACGTCGAGATGCCGGTTTCTCTGAACGAACTGGTTTCAGGTGACCCGCAAGCGCAGGGCTTGCGGTTCAATGGTGGCCGCCTGACTTTGCAATGCGATGAGAACGGTCAGTGGAATGTCGGCTCTCTCGTAACTTCATTGCAGGAATTGTCGACCGGTGGCCAGCCGATTCCCGTTTCAGTGCACAACTATGCACTGAGAATAATTGATCATAGACATTCACCTCCGCTTGAATTCATCCTCAGTGATGTCGCTCTGGACATCCGACCGATGGACTACCAGGGGCGGCGGTTGCTGGAAGTAACCGGCGGTTTTGCAGGCCTGAAGATTTCGGATGTTCAGTTCTCAGGTTTCTTTGAGCCTGAGACGGGAGGGTGGTTTGCCGACGTTGAAGCAAAAAGCTTCCAGTTGACCACCGATGTTCTGACTCTGGTCCCGCAGGAGATTCGCGACGTCGGAAATGAACTGGTCAATCTTTCCGGGCAACTCGACCTTCAAGGTCGTGCGGAAGGAGTAATAAATGCTCCTGAAGCGACACGATTTGAAATCAAAGCGGGTTTGCGAAACTTTGCCATCAATGACAAAAGGCTTCCACTGGCACTTTCGGGCACAGATGTTGACCTGGTCGTTTCGGACAGACATGTTCAGGTAACCCGCGCCAGCGGCTTTGCCGGAGATGGAAGATTCGATATCTCGTATTGGCAGAACGGCCTGCTTGAACGAGGCGACTGGCAATTCAATGGCAATGTGACCAACCTCGATTTCAATCCGCAGCTCGAATCCTGGTTGCCGGGCAGTTGCCGGAAATTCTGTGAAGACTTCTCGCCGCATGGACGCAGTGACATTCACTTCCAGCTTGCGTCGACATCGGGAGTGATGCATCGCAACATCCGCGCTGACATGCATAACATGTCATTCAACTACGTCAAATTTCCGTTTGAAACTAGCGGATGCCGGGGCATTGTGACCTGGATCGGAGACGAGTGTGATTTCGATTTCACGGGAATGGAGAAAGACGTTCCGATTCGTTTCACGGGGCAGGTTCATCGTCCGGGGCCGAGTTCGACGTTTGACATCAACGTTGATGTCGAAGGCGCTCTTCCGGTTGACTACAAACTGCTTACTGCGGCCTCACGCTGGCCCAATCTGCGGCAGGCCGTTAATGATTTCCAGCCCACGGGACGTATCAGCTGCAATGCGAGATTCACTAAGACTCGCAGTGACAGCCCTGACATATCCCGTGCCATCGACGTGCGATTGCATCACTGGAACGTCCGACATCGTGCGTTTCCCTATGACATTCAAAATGTCGGCGGACTTGTCCGGATTCGCAATGAGGTGACAACCTTTGAGGAAATCACCGGCAGCAGCGGCCTCGCTTCGGTCCGATGTGACGGCACATGGAGCAAACCGGACGGGATCGACCTGACGTTTTTCTGTCGCGACATTCCTCTTGATGAGAACCTGCGTTCGGCGGTTTCAGACAAGATCCGCAACATCTGGGACGGATTCCGGCCGAGAGGCACCGTAGATTTTCTGCGCGTAGACTTGACCACGCCTCCCGGTGGCAGGACTGAACTGGTGGTAAACGTCGACCTGACCGAACCCGAGTATCACACCGGTGGTGTCACCATCTTTCCCACATGGTTTCCCTACGAACTTACCGGGCTGATCGGCAAGATCGCGATCGGAGAAGGAAGGATCGAGCTGGTCGATTTCAGGGCCAATCATGGCCGTTCATACTTTGCCTGTCAGGGTCAAGGCAACTACAACGACGATAACTGGGCATTGTCATTGCAAGATCTGCTGGTTGGCTCGCTCAGGGTCGATCGTGATTTGATTCGCGCGCTTCCGGAGGAACTTGGAGGCGCGGTTTCGCAGCTGGAATTCGACGGACTACTCAACGTTGCCGGTGAGATGACATTCGGTGGCGAAACAGGCACGGAGACAGCCGTAGCCGGCGTTGCTACCAGGCATCCCGAAGTTGCGCGGGTCAGCTACTACGAAGCGGTAAACACACCGCCCGGGTCTGCGACAGGTCCGATCGCTTCGATGGCAGCGCGGGAGCCCGGGCGAACACGGATGAACTGGAATCTTCGTTTCGACATGAATCAGGCCAATCTGGTCGTCGGCGTCCCGATTGAGAATGTGTTCGGTATGGTTCAGCTCATCGGAAGTCACGATGGCCGCCAGACTTTCTGTCACGGTGAACTGGCGATTGACTCTTTGATGCTTTACGGCGCGCAGGTTACCGGACTGACCGGGCCGATTCGTATAGATCGGGACGGTGTTTATGCCGGTGCGATGGCAAGCGACGGCGCGATCAGCCCCGATGCAAGACGCATCAATGGAACCATCTTTGACGGAATGCTGGTCATTGATGGACGACGCTCATCAAACGGAACGGGCGCGTTTCTGGTAAACGCCAGCTTGAGTGGTGGCGACTTGAAAGAATTCGTAAACGAATACGCGCCGCAGATGAAACAGATTAATGGAAGCTCTTATGCTGTGATGCGTCTTGAAGGAGATTCATCAGGGCCGCTTTCCTATCGCGGGGCAGGGCACGTCAGTTTGAGAAATGCGGAAATCTATGAACTTCCCGTGATGCTCTCTTTGCTCAAAATTCTGAACGTTAAGGAAGTGAACCGAACAGCCTTTGATACCGGCAATTTCGAGTTTTCAATCAATGGTGATTCACTGGACTTCCAGCGTATGGAACTCATCGGAAACGCGGTCAGTCTGATTGGCGAAGGTCATCTCAACTTTGATGGCGGGATTGATTTGAACTTCTATTCTGTGATGGGGCGCGGCCGCTGGTACATCCCGGTTCTGAGCGAACTCTATAAGGCAGGCAGCCAACGCACGCTGTGGATCAATGCTCATGGAACTCTGGAGAACCCGCAGACTGACCGGCACATCCTGCCGCAGCTGAACGACTCCATCCGCAACCTGCTGGAAGGGCGACCGATTCTGGAAAACTCGAGCGGTTTCGAACCCGGCTATCTCACCGAGCCTTTG
This sequence comes from Planctomycetota bacterium, assembly GCA_039029995.1. Taxonomy (GTDB): domain Bacteria; phylum Planctomycetota; class Planctomycetia; order Pirellulales; family Pirellulaceae; genus Mariniblastus. Next base: position 4,687 of record JBCCFB010000206.1, on the reverse strand, counting down.
ATTAACGCCGGCCAGCCTCCACGTATTGACGCCAACACGATGCCCGTCGGCTCATCCTATTTTGACCGCTAAACTCCGGAAATCGATTGTGACAACTGGCCCCTCCCCGATAAACAGCTCTGCCGCCGGAACGTCTTTGACCGGCCTTGCTGCACAAGCTGCAAAGCAGAAGAACGGCCAGTCAAGGTCGCGAGTGGACCGCGAGCATATCGCGGATACCTTTGAGGCCTCTGACCGTGAAGGAGACGGAAGAATGCTGCTGGATTCAGAATCGTGCAGCACCCTTCCAGTGGAATCGGGGGAAATTGGTGATCGTCTCGACCTCTCGGGCTAAGTGCATTTGACAATTTCGCGACACCGGCGTCATGATGCTGACGTGATCACAACGCAGGTTTCAAAATGAAATTCACCAAAATGCACGGCGCCGGCAATGACTATGTCTATCTGGACTGTTTTGCCGCGTCCCCGCCCCAATCACCCGATGTGCTATCGCGACTGGTTTCCGACCGCCACAAGGGCATTGGATCTGACGGCTTGATCCTCATCTGCCCTTCGGAAGAGGCTGACGCCGAAATGCGGATGTTTAACGCGGACGGGAGCGAGTCGGAAATGTGCGGCAACGGGATCCGCTGTGTCGCAAAGTACCTCTTCGATCATAAGATCGTCGAAAACACAAGCATTTCTGTGAAAACGGGAGCTGGAATCCTGACCTTGGACGTTTTTGCTGAAATGGGTAAAGTCCACTCTGTCCGTGTGGACATGGGCAAACCGCATTTGGCCGCTGCGCAGATCCCTACGCTGATTCAAGGAGATCCGGAAAATGGCAACCGGGTTATTGATCGGTCGATAGAGATTTCCGGACGGACTTGCGAAGTAACTCTTGTTTCCATGGGCAATCCACATTGCGTCGTTTTTGTGGACGACGTTGACGTGGATCCGCAATGCGCTCAGCAGATGGACCGGCTCGTCACGGGCATTGGACCATTGCTCGAAAACGATGCGCGATTTCCTGAACGTATCAATGTCGAATTCGTTTCTGTTGAATCGAAAGATGTCGTACGGCAACGAACCTGGGAACGAGGTAGCGGCGAAACGATGGCTTGCGGGACAGGCGCAAGTGCGGTTTGTGTCGCAGGTGTATTGACTGGTCGAACCGACCGGAAGATCACGAACCACCTGACTGGTGGAACGCTTGTGCTGGAATGGGACGAAGAGTCGGGACATGTCTTTATGACCGGCCCTGCCGTCGAGGTTTATTCCGGCGAACTGGATTTAGATGCTTTCGTGTTGAATCCCGAATCAGCACTCAGTTGAGATTGAAGTAACTACAAACGTGGCAGGGAAGCTGCGGTGGAATCGATTACGCGTCAACAACGGATACTTGGACAGCTGAATTCGCTGTGGCTTCCTGCTGCAATGAACCTGTTGAACGTCCGCATTGCGCACTACGACCGCAGCGCTGATCCCGCTCGTCCCGAATACAATCAGCACGTAATCTACGTTTTCTGGCACGAGTTTATTCCGATCATCCTTCCTCACTGGGGGCACACACCGCTGACGATTCTTGTCAGCAAACATCGTGACGGCGAATGGGTTAACCAGATCGGTGAAAACCTGGGCATGCACGTCGTTCGTGGCAGTTCAAGTCGAGGCGGCTCAGCCGCAATTCGAAAGCTGAAAAAGAACTCCGGATTCTCCAGCATTGCCATATCCCCCGATGGTCCGCGCGGTCCGAGACGGAAAATGGCCGCGGGCCCCGTCTTCCTTGCCGCAATGCTTGGCATGCCGATCGTTCCGTTGGCCGCGGGAATCAAGAATCCGTGGCGGCTGGGTACGTGGGACAAGATGGCGGTTCCCAAGCCGTTCTCGCGGGTGCGTATGATTTTCGGACCGAAGATCCACATACCAAGGACGGGCGATCGGGAACTGCTCGAGTCCTACCGCGTCTCGACCGAACGTCTTCTCACCGGTCTTTGCGATACCGCTCAGGACTGGGCCGAATCCGGAGCCAGGATGTTTGGCGAGCAACCCTTTGTTCGCGGACACCGCTGCAATCGCATGACTTTCGATCCCCCTCGAGTCGACCGCCCGAACATCGGCGGCCGTGCTCAATTGGCTCCTGACCAGGCCGCGGCGTAAGCCTCCGGCGCAATCATCCTGACACGGATGACGTCAATCTGACTTCGATTCTGGACAGTTATTGTCTGTCCATCTTTTTTCTTTGCTTGGTTTCTACACGAGAAAACACGGCATTTCCCTGTGAAATTGACGTTGTCTCCGCATTCGGCGGGGCATCTTCAACAGGTTTGGTCCGGCCAGTGGTCCACCAGTTGCTTTATTGGGAATCGTCAAAAGACACAACCACTCAAACGCAGTAGCTAAGAAACACCCAGGGAGAAGAAGATGAAATCCACAATGACCAAATCGCTGATCGCACTTGCCGCGGCCGTAATGATGTCTGTTCCGGCCTATGCACAAGACTCCATTTCCGCTGCAGACATTTTCGATCGCGTTGACGCAGTTCAATCATTCGTTCAGACGCAAACCGCTCCACGGACATCGCCGCGAGTCGGTCCACAGCTGACCGCACCCCGCATCGGGCCACAGTTGACCGCACCCCGCGTGGGGCCTCAATTGACGGCTCCACGAGTCGGTCCGCAAGTTCAGCCGTTCGTAGCACCGGGAGCTCCTCCGGTACAAGCGGTACAGCCTCTGGTTGCACCTCAGGTTGTTCCAGCCCTTCCTTCAACGTGTGCTTACATTCCTAAGCTGCAGTTGACCGGGCGGATCCTTCCGGGAGTTGGAATGCAGGTGCTGTCTGTCGACTACGGCGGAGTAGCTTGCCGGGCTGGCCTTGAATACGGCGACATCATTGTTGAAATGGGCGGACGTCGCATTGTAACCCAATTCGACTACGACATAGCCCTGTACAACGCGGCAGTCTTCGGTGGAGGTCACCTGGACATCATCGTCAAGAACGTCCGCTACCGCCCCGGTTGCTCCCTGAATCCGATGTACGTTCACCGTCACATCGTCCTTCAACGAGCATTCCCGATGGCTGGTCCGATCGGTCGCAACTAGGCCCTGTACAACCAGACAGTTCTCCAAGCCGTACGAACGCAGTTCGTACGGCTTTTTTCGTGCGCTTTTTTCGAGCTTGTGTGGCAACCAGCCAGTGGACTCTTCGCAGACCAAAGCCGCGCTTGTTAGGTGCATCCATAAGTAAACCATTCAGTGAGATCAAATCGACCCGAAAACACGCCCTTTGCGCGCGATCCTCTTGATGTCGCTTTGGTCAGAATGACTACTGGATCTGGCAACCTGCGTAGCCTTATCGCGGGGACACAGAAAAGATGCAACAGCTCGAAACCGGTTTTCACCGGACAAAATGATTCAGTACTACCAATCAGAAACTTCCCGGCACAGAAGTGGTCCGGCAGTTGCTTTTACATGAGTACGTCAAAACGACAAAGCAACTTACTCAAAAGCAACTACATGGAGATAAACATGAAAACTACACTTGTCAAAACTATGGTAACAATGGTCGCTGTCCTGATGGCCGTTCCGGCATTCGCTCAGGACGGACTCCTGTCCCGCGATACGCTCAGCCGTATTGGTGACCTGACGATCAGACCTGAACTTCAAATACAACCGGGCGTTCTGGACAACCTTCGCGTCCGGCCCCAGCTGGAACAGATTAATCCCGGCATCCTCGACCAATTGCAGATTCGGCCGGATATCCAGTTGCCGGGTCCGGGAATCCTTGACGATCTCACGATCCGACCGGACATTCCGAACCTGTTGCCTCCGGCGCTTCCTCCGCAGATTCCGCCACAGCTTCCACCGCTCGGCCCGATTCAGCCGGTGCCGCCAGTTGGTCCTCCGGTGGTAGGCCCTCCACTTGTTGGCCCGCAGGTTGTTCCTGCTCTGCCGGCAACCTGTGCCTTCATTGCCAAGCTGCAGATTACCGGCCGGATCATTCCGGGTGTTGGAATGCAGGTTGTAACGGTGCAGTACGGTGGAGCTGCGTTCAACATCGGTCTTGAGCCGGGTGACATTATCGTTCAGATGGATGGTCGCCGGATCATGTCCCGGTACGACTACGACATGGCTATGTACAACGCAGCCGTTTTCGGTGGCGGAGATGTCGATCTCGTGATCAGGAACGTTCGATACCGTCCCGGTTGCACGATCAACCCGATGTACGTTTCGCGGCGTGCTTTCCTTCAGCGTGCGTTAACATACCCGATGGCGGGCCCCTTCGGCCTCTAATCGAAAGCCGCAAGAACGGGAAAACTCGCAAGCAATCAAAAGCTGCTCGAATGGTTCGAGCGGCTTTTTTTGTGCCTTCACTGGATACACGGGAACCAACGCAACGCAGTTGCGACGAAATTCTGTACGATGGACGACGTACCAACGTGGAGAATAAGACGTGAAACTGATCCCGCTGCTGCCTGTCTGCCTAGCTGTTATCTGCCTAGCTGTTATCTGCACAGCTGTCAGCTGCCTTCCACTTTTATCTGAAGCGCAAGTGGATACTGCTGATCGCACAGCATCACCCCGCGGGATTTCAACCGTTGAGTCATGGGCTCAATTCCGTGGCCCCCTGGGAACTGGCGAAGCCCCTGATGCAAACCCACCGGTAAGGTGGAGCGAAACCGAAAACGTCATCTGGAAGACTCGTCGT
>JBCCFB010000205.1:0-11543 GCA_039029995.1 Planctomycetota bacterium | reverse complement strand
TCGCCAGCGTCTGACGTTCGGAGCAGGTCTTTCGCGTGGCCGAGGATAAAAACGGCCATCCGCGAATATCCGATGGCGCGGCACAGATTTTCGTTTTCAAAATCCAGCTCAGGATGATCCGAGACTTTTTCCCGTTTCAGAAAACTCATCAACGCATCCGGGCCTAGTTCTTTGCAAGCCTGCACAAGCTGTTCTTCATTGGCAACCAGAAAAGCGCCCGAACGCGTGCTGCCCCACTCGTAGGGCGCACCAAGCGACAAGAGAATCCACTCGCGATCCGGGGACGGGACTCTGGCAACACGCGCCCGCACGGCGCGAACTCTGTCCATTCGATCTTCCGGCAATGGAGACGTCTGCTGAGTCGCAATCTGGAATTGAACCTGAAACCATGAGAAACAGTAGTCAAGATTCTTCCGTTTTTCCCAGTACTCATCGAATCCGGGATTGTCGTAAATTCCTTCAATGCCGTAGTGGTAACCGGCGGCCTCCATATACATCTGAATTGCAGCTGTCGCAGTGTCTCCTACGGTTTTCGGTTCGATCGGTTGCTCCACATCCTCCTGTCCGGGCCAGTCAATTAATGGCCTCGCGATCGGCGGAACGGAAGGAATCGATTCTGCGTCATCACTAACGAGTCCATGGACCTGCTCCATCCATTTCCGCGGATCGCCCGACCAGTAAGCGCAGACAATAGCAAGCGAACGGACTCTGGGATCGTCATCCGACAAAGAAAATTCGATATCCTCAAACTCAAGCGAGTGACCGAACTCCCAGAATTCCAGGTACGCTGTTTCCAGTTCCTCGTCAGTTTGAAACCAGTTTGTCTCTGCCGACATCCGGTCGTTCAGGAAGTCGGACGTCACAAGATAGGGGATCCGATTGGCAAAATCGCGCAACCGTTCGTTTACTTCATCCGCATGCAACGCTGCCGGCGGCAGAGCCAAAAAAACAAGAATGAACAGAATCCGGTTTGCCATACGTAGTCACAACAGGAAAGAAAAGATCTGAATCAACGTTGTCGGTGGAACGTTGTATTGACGCAACCGCGTAGTTTCCAGTTCCGTATCAGAGGTATTTCTGATAAGCCTCGACCGCGAGTTCATCCACGCGATCATTCTCAAGATGCCCGCTGTGCCCTTTGACCCGTGTGTATTTGACTCGATGCCGCTGAATCAATGCGTCCAGTTGCCGCCACTGTTCCTCATTTTTCACCGGCACAAGTTTGTTCTTCTCCTTACGCTTCCAGCCGTTTTTCTTCCACTTATGCATCCACTCGGTCATACCTTTGCCGACGTAGACACTGTCTGTGAACAGCTCGACACGGCAGGGCCTTTTAAGTGTCGCCAATCCCTCGACGACAGCCTGCAATTCCATCTGATTGTTGGTCGTCAGCGCTTTTCCTCCGGATTGCTCGATTTCCTTTCCGGATGGGAGGTGACGCAGAATGAATGCCCACCCGCCCGGTCCGGGATTTCCGCTGCATCCTCCGTCGGTGAAAAGATGCACTTCTATTTTCTCGTTGTTTCCGGTTTCAGACATTGCAGCTACGTCCCTGTGTTTGTGAATTGCACAATTGTGCTGCCAGATCGACATTCAGGCAACAAGGATCGACGGCCCTGCCGAATCCGGCAGGGGCAATTCTACGGCCTTCCTGTCGCAGGACGTTTTGACGCGATGCTGAAACTGGTAAAACTACGGTTTCGAACCAAACGGCTTCGCACCCAACAGCGCTTAATAAGAGCAGGAAAAGCATGACGGCTCAGATCATCGACGGTAAAGCGATCTCCAAAACGATTCAGGCGGACATCAAGAACGAGGTCGCCACGTTCACCGGTGACACAGGCGTCGTACCGATGCTCGCAGCTGTTCTAGTCGGCGATGACCCAGCCAGTGCGGTCTACGTGCGCAACAAAGAGAAAGCATGTGCGCGGGCGGGAATCACGAGCAAACTTCACCGTTTACCTGCGTCAACGGATACCGGGACGCTTCTTGAATTGATCGACCAGCTCAACAATGATCCGGAAGTCAGCGGAATCCTGGTTCAACTTCCGCTTCCCGATCAAATCGACACGCAGAAGGCTCTGGATTTTGTCAGCCCGGAAAAGGACGTGGACGCTTTTCATCCTCACAATGTCGGATTGATATCTCAGGGACGCCCGCGTTTTCTGCCTTGTACGCCACATGGAATTGTACAGATGCTGGCGCAGTCAGGACTGACGACTCAAGGGAAACATGTTGTCGTTGTCGGACGTTCGGACATTGTCGGCAAGCCGATGGGTTTGATGCTCGTCCAAAAGGACTGTGCTCTCGGTCCGGATCTTTGCAATGCAACAGTAACAATCTGCCATAGCCGCACTGCCGATCTGAAGTCATTTACTCTGCAGGCAGATGTGCTGGTTGCCGCGATCGGTCGCGCGAACTTCATCACGGCGGATATGATCAAGCCTGGAGCCATAGTCATCGATGTGGGAATCAACAGGACAGACGACGGCCTGGTAGGAGATGTCGAGTTCGGCCCTGCCAGTGAAGTCGCGTCGCATATCACGCCGGTACCCGGTGGTGTCGGACGACTCACGGTCACCATGCTGCTGGCCAATACGCTCGAGGCTGCGCGTCAGCAGTATGCATCGGGTCGTGAAAACGCTGCCGTTTAAACTGCGTTAGTGAATATTCCGGACCTGTCGATGCTCCGAACGTACAATCAGCGGTAGCTGAGCAATTCCTTTTTTGCCTGATGCCCCGGCCGGGCGGTAGAATGCCAGAAGCTTCGAAACGCCAGAGTAGACTGCCATGACAAAATCCTGCCAGACATCCGGAAACTCCGGAGCTTTGTTCAGCCTGCGGTTTTCTGCACCCGCGCGTTTGCTGTTCGCGATTCTGCTCGCCATCTCAACATTAACAGTTACCGGTTGCGGCGGTTGCGGCCAGCAGCCGACGACAACCGCGGAAGAGGAAGAAGAACAGGAGCGTCCCAAGGATGACTTCGAGAACCGGACTCCAGTTGTAATTCCAGCTGTATTCCCCGTTGTCGATACGGGTGACGAAATCGAAGGCGAGACCGAGAACCAGCGCCGTCAGCGAATTGAGAAAGCAAATCTCGAAGGTCGAAAAGTCAACCGCGTGAAGGCCGGACACTGGGCGACCGCGTACTTTCAAGTCATCGCGAACAACTTCGACGGACGCGGAGTGATTGCCTGCAACTGCGTTGATGCTGCATTCCGGCCGGTGCCTGTCGAACAGACGGACTACTACGTTCTATCGACTCGACCGGCTTCGATGCCCAAAGGCCAGTGGCGTAACCTGGAAACAACGGTCTACCTTCCGCGGCGCGAAACATCGTCACCATCAGCCAGTGTGAAGTACGATCTTCGATCGCCAGCCGGTCTTACCATGACATCGATCATGCAGCCGTCGCCGGTAATGAATCCCCACCAGTACCATTTTGTTGTGTTGAGTCACCGGCCTGATTCGTACAAGTACATGAACAACATGGACGTGGTCACAGTCGCGGATCCCAACGCCATCGGCGACCCCTTTCCTCCGTTCTACTACGTCGTTCCGACCCGCGATGGAGACCCGGTTCCATTACCAAGGCACGCGCTTAGCTGGACAACACTCGCATACGTTCTCTGGGACGACTACGCGGCGGACGAACTGGATACGGATCAACAGATTGCGATGCTGGACTGGATTCACCACGGCGGACAACTGATCATCAGCGGTCCCGATAGCCTCGACGGTCTGCAGAACAGTTTTCTTGCTGACTACCTTCCGGCGTTCTATGAATCTGCAGCAGAATTCACGAATGCCGACCTTGAGGAGCTGAACGAGAACTTCGCTGTCGTGGTGGAAGGCAAGGCGCGGGAAGATCGTGTGCTCAACGTTCTTGAAGACAAACCGCTTCTCGGCATCAACCTGAACCTGCAAGCAGATGCCAGTCCGATTGAAGGAACCGGGGATAATCTGATTGTTGAACGGCAGGTCGGTCGAGGAAGAATTGTGGTTACCGCATTTTCACTCGAGGACAAACGTTTCGTTTACTGGCGGAGTTTCAACAGCCTGTTCAACAACGCGATCATGAGGCGGCCGGCTCGCAGATTCAGTTCCACTCTCAACACGGGCCTGACCTTTCGCTGGAAGGATGACGATACGAGCATATTTGACCCGCTGATCGGGTCGCAACTCCGGTTTCTCAGTCGTGATCTCGGGCCGTCAGGAACTCCGACGACTTTGTACAACGACGATTCCGGCACAACCCCTGAAGCACCGGGTATGTTCAATTTCGGGTATAGCACGGTCATCGATGACTCACTTCCCAAGCGATATTTGATGCCGGGCAACGAATCGATGCGTCGCGAGGTCGACGGCGATACCTGGAGATACGGTGGCTATCGGGATACCGCCCAGTCCGGTGTAGCCGGCTGGAGCGATTCAAGTGGGGTTTCGATGGCCGCACGCACGACTTTGAAGCAGGCAGCCGGGATTACACCTCCTCCTGCCGGTTTCGTTTTCAAAATGCTGGCCGGCTATCTGATCGTTCTTGTTCCACTCAACTGGCTGATTTTCCGCATGATCGGACGAGTGGAATGGGCATGGGTTGCCGCGCCACTGATCGCAATTGCAGGCGCCGCGCTCGTTATCAAAATGGCGTCGCTCGATATCGGGTTCGTCCGGTCGAATACTCAAGTCAACCTGCTCGAGGTCCACGCCGACTATCCGAGAGGGCACCTGACGGAATACTCGGCGCTCTATACATCACTGTCCACCGGCTACAACGTTGAGCTTGCAAATCAGACGGCTCAGTCACTGCCCTTTGCAGCAAATATTGAAGACTGGGAACGCGCGGAAGTCATCTCGCAGGCGACATTGAACCGGACGCGCGCCAACCGGCTGGAGGGATTTCAGATCAAATCCAATTCGACCGGAATGTTGCACACGGAATCGATGATTGACATGGGAGGGTCATTTTCGCTGACTGACGACGGTGCAGGTGGTCTCTCAGTCGTCAATGGATCCACAATCGATCTGGTGGAATGTGGAGTCGTCCAGCGCCGCGACGATGGAACGCTGCACCGTGCCTGGATCGGAGACTTGATGTCGGGCGGTCAGACTTCAACGCTCGAATTCGAACAGATTTACCGGGAGGGTATCGGAGAGGCCTGGCAGGAGAATGACAGATTCCTCAGCGATCGTGCCGTCGTCAGCAGGATCTGGCAGGATTTCGATTCCGACTTTGTGCAACTGGCTACCGTCGCTGAACACACAGAGGTAAAGCCGCACTGGGAAGTCATCAAATCAGTCGCAGCGCGTGTTCTCGAAGGCGAACTGGACTTTTCGGATCCTGCTGCAACAGTTTCTGAGATCTCGTTCCTGAAGTTGTATCGAGCGGCCAACGTACGGTCGGGAATCAATCTCGGCGATATGTTTGACGCCGTTTCTGATTACCTCGAACTCGCTCCGGGCGAAGTGCGGCTGATCGGAGCCACAGGAGGAATTGTCGCGGAAACAGCTTTCGATCCGGGATCTACTCAGGTGATTCAGGAAACCCTGGTCGTTGTTCATCTGAACAAGGGCCGCCTGCCGCCGGTCAGACGGGATTGGAATACCATGGCTGACGCAATTCAAGACTCCAGAGATCCGGAACGGATGGACGAGATGTTCGGAACCGGGCAGTAAACAGAAAAACGATAGACGCGAAAACAGCGCTTCATGGCGGAGACATCTTGAGAACATGATCGAACTTAAAGACTTCGGAAAAGACTACGGCGAGTTTACAGCCGTCGAGCGCCTGAACTTGAAAATCGAGGAAGGCGAGATGTTCGGCTTCATCGGCCCCAACGGAGCCGGCAAAAGTACGAGCATCCGTTTTCTCGCAACTCTGCTACGTGCTACGCGCGGTGACGGAGTCGTCAACGGCTACAGCGTTTCCGGGGATCCGATGAACGTCCGACGCAGTGTCGGCTACATGCCCGATGCATTCGGAGTCTATGACGGAATGAAAGTCTGGGAATTTCTCGACTTCTTTGCCGTCGCGTACAAAATCGGTCGCTCACAGCGCAAGCGTGTAATCCGCGATGTACTGGAATTGCTGGACCTCACGTACAAACGCGATGATTTCGTCAATGGCTTGTCGCGCGGTATGAAACAGCGACTGTGCCTGGCCAAGACTCTGGTTCACGACCCGCCTGTATTGATTCTCGACGAGCCAGCCAGTGGTCTCGACCCACGAGCGCGCGTTGAAGTAAAGGCGCTGCTCAAAGAACTGCGGCGAATGGGAAAGACGATTCTCATTTCCAGTCACATTCTCACTGAACTGGCGGACTGCTGTACGTCGATCGGAATCATCGAGCGCGGAAAACTGTTGATGCATGGTCCGATCGACGAGGTATACCAGCGGATCCGCGGCAATATGGTCGTCGAAGCAAGATTCGGAGCCAATCTGGATCAAGGGCTCTCCATTGTCCGCAGCAATCCTGATGTCCGGGACGTTCAGGTTGATGGTGACCTCGTCAAGATCGAGTTCTCAACACCCGACCACGATTCAGCCGCACTTTTGAAAAAGCTGGTTGCAAGCGATGTCGAGGTTCATTCCTTCGCTCAGAAAGAGCCGAATCTCGAAGACGTGTTCATGATGGTGACCAAAGGTCTTGTGTCTTGATTGCCGTGGCTCTCACAATCTGGGGCGTGTTTATTCTCGTGCGACGCCGGGTAGCGGTTACCGGTTCGAAAATCGTGACTGGCTGGCCGGCGATCATTATCGGCTCTTTGTTCGTCGGGATCTTTCCGATGTTTATTGTTTTCGGCTTCGCACTCGGGATTATCAGTATTGTGCTGAGCATTTCCATGGAGGACATGCTGCGTCACTCGTATCTTGCCGAACTGGGAATCCTGTGTGCCGTTGTTGTTACGGCAATTGGAATCGCGACCAGATACGGTCGGTCCGAAGAGGAGATCGAACTGGAGAAACGAAGGGCACTCCAGCGACAGCCTATACGTCCGATCTTCGATCAGGGCGAAGATCAGAATCCCTATCGTGCTCCGCGAATGTAGAGCGGATACTAGTTCAGCAGAATCGAGCCGGGCGCCAGTCCGTCTCCGTCTTCCCACTGTCGCCGGACTTCGCGAAGGCCGTAGCAGCAGAGATCGAAGTTGTCGCTCATCCGGTGCAATACACCCGACTCCGGCGCATTCTCGTCAGACGACTGGATCGAGCTGGCAATCCGGTAAGCACGTCTGCCTTCGGAGCAGTACGATTCGAAACGTGTGCTTTCGCGTCTGAGGGCTTCCGGATAAACGCCGGCCCAGAAAAGAGTGAAGTCACCGATATGCTGATGGATCTCACGCTGGGCGTCACCGAGGCGGCTGGACGCTTCAGCGATCATTTCAGGAACGCTCATTAATGGTTGGCCAGTGACGCTGCGCAGGCGGTGAACAACATCGCTGCGAATGAAGCGAATAAGAAGATTGCTGACATAGTCGATCAAAGGAGGATCGACGACTCCCAGCTGAGTTTGAAAAGTACTTTCAGCGAGTCCGGCAAAATAGCGGTCTACAGGTGAGCGGCCCTGCTCGGTCATTGGTTATCTCCGCACGACAACGTTGTACTGCGAGGGGCAGGTTGCCAGCCGGCAATGAATAATTACCGGTTGGATGGCGAATGAAAAACAAATTCACCAATTCAACTTTAGGTCGGAAAATCCGGAAGAGTCAAGGTTGTTTTCCCGCCGCAAACGCAACTTTGCCCGCATTTTGCACTGCCACAACGTATTTTCCGGCTACGCCCGGGGACGGGAACAAACCGGCGTTACGCCTGTGAACAGGAAACTTGAGAGCAGAAAACCGCACCAAAGGATGCACGTCACGCAGTTGCCGTTAGTTCGCAGCAGCAATCATTTCTTCTGCGAAGCTGATGACATCACCTGTTACCTGCTCTTTGTCACTGCCTGTTTCGATAGCAGCAATGCGTTTGACGATCGCGGAACCGACGATGATGCCATCGGCAACAGGTTTCAATACATCAACATGCTCCGGCGCGCTGATTCCGAATCCGACGCAAACCGGTGTCTCCGTCAGGTCGCGCAGTTTTTCGAGCGAGCTGATCAGCCCGTCCGGAAGTTGTTTTCGTTCACCGGTTATTCCGGTTACCGAAACGTAGTAAATGAATCCCGTGGAACGTTCCGCGATCTGATTAAGCCGCTCCTGGGAAGTCGTCGGGGTTATCAGGTGGATCAGGCTGAAGTCGGCCGCTTTGCAACTCGCTTCCAGGTCTGTGGCCTCATCAAACGGCAGGTCAGGAACAATAGCGCCGGAAACCCCCGCGGCTGTCGCCCGCTTCAGATATTCGTCAACGCCGATACGGTGAATGATCGAGAAACTGACCATCGTAACCACCGGCATCGTCAGGTCAGGAGTGACTGACGAGAGCATTTCGAAAATCGCGTCGATCTGTACGCCACCGTTGAGTGCCCGGGTGTAGGACGCCTGAATGACAGGGCCATCGGCAATCGGATCGCTATAGGGAATCCCCAGTTCGACTAGATGGCAGCCCGCCTGGTCGAGCTTGCGCAGCAAGGCAGCGGTAAACTCAAGATCCGGGTCACCCGCCGTTATGAACGGCATGAAGGCTTTGCCACCGGATGATTTCAGCGAGGAAAACAGTTCGTCAATTTTTGACATGATTGGTTGGTCGGCAGGAATGTTGATTAAACGAACTCAGGCTCTTCATCAGGACTTACCACATCAGGATTCAACTCATGGGGATTCACTGCGAAGCCGTTCTACTTCTGCAGCGTCTTTTTCGCCACGACCCGACAGGCAGACAAGAACGATTTCGTCTTCTGATTTTTGAGCAGCAATCTTCATCGCTGCGGAAACGGCGTGGGAAGACTCAAGCGCTGGAATGATACCTTCCATACGTGCGATCAGGTCAAATGTTTCAAGTGCTTCAGTGTCGGTGCAGCTTTGATAATCCACGCGGGCGGAGGCCTTCCAGTGACTGTGTTCGGGTCCGACACCGGGATAGTCGAGGCCGGCTGAAGCTGAATGGACATCGAGAGTCTGACCATCAATGTCCTGCAGGACGTAGCTGTAACTGCCATGCAGAACTCCGGGTTCCCCGTAAGTCAGGCTCGATGCATGCGCTCCCGGGTCGGGTCCGTGTCCGCCAGCTTCGATGCCGACAAGAGGGACCTCTGTTTCAGTTGCAAACGGATAGAACATGCCGGCTGCATTGCTTCCGCCGCCGACGCAGGCGACCACAACGTCAGGCATTCTGCCAAAGCGTTCTTGCGATTGCCGGATTGATTCGCGTCCGATCACGGCCTGAAAGTCTCTCACGATCATCGGGAACGGGTGAGGTCCGACCACACTACCGAGAATGTAATGGGTATGTTCGACCGTGGACATCCATTGTCGCATCGCTTCGTTGACAGCATCCCGAAGCGTTCTCGAACCGGTCTTTACCGGAACAACTTCGGCCCCAAGCAGCCGCATACTGCGGACGTTCGGCTGCTGGCGACGGACATCCTCTTCGCCCATGTAGACGACACATTCAAGACCGAAATGAGCACAGGCCGTCGCGGTTGCGACTCCGTGCTGGCCCGCCCCTGTTTCTGCAATGACCCGCTGTTTGCCCATTCTCATCGTGAGCAGACACTGTCCGATCGTGTTGTTGATCTTATGGGCGCCGGTATGGTTGAGGTCTTCACGCTTGAACCAGATCTGAGCGCCGCCGCAGTGTTCACTCAGCCGCTTCGCGTGATAAAGAGGAGACGGGCGACCGACAAAGTCACGCATCAACTCGCTCAGCTGCCGGTTGAATTCAGGGTCCTGTGTCGCCTCGTGATACTCCGATTCCAGCTGATCGAGGGCTGCAATCAGTGTTTCGGGAACATAGCGTCCGCCGAAATCTCCAAAACGTCCACGCTCATCCGGGTACGTTTGAGAAGCTGAAGGCGTCTGTTGTGTGTCTGACATATTGGTTCCCAGGCCGGTCAAATGCAGCCGCTGCCGGAAGACGATAAGATGTTGCTTCTGCCAGCCGGATTTCCGGCGGCCAACGCTAATAGACCGCAAATTCGCAGCCTAGTAAACGATGCCCGAGCTTCCAGAAGTCGAAACGATGCGCCGCGGTATCAAAGCGGTCACTGGAGCGACAATCGTTTCAGCAATACGAACGCCCTGCAAAAAAAAGCCGATCGAAATTTCGCCGCCGGTAAACCAGCTGCAAAAGCGGATAGTCGGGCGCAAGATCGTGGCTGTTGAGCGGCTCGGCAAACGGGTTGTTGTTCGTCTGGACACAGTCGACCGCTTGATCTTTGAACCCAGGATGACCGGTCTGGTGCTGATCGAGGATCCACCCGGCGGTGAGCACCTGCGTTTTCAAATGCGGCTCAAAGGAGCAACTGTTGACGAACTGCTTTTCTGGGACCGGCGCGGACTGGGGCGGATCGAACTATTGTCCGACGAGGAATATCAAGCCAAGCTGACCAGCGGGAAGCTCGGTCCTGACGCGCTGGACATTTCAGAAGCAGAATTTCCCTCGCGCTTCAACTCCAGCGGGCGCGCAATCAAGGTGGCGATGCTCGACCAGTCTACCGTTGCAGGGATCGGGAACATCTACGCGGCGGAGATCCTTCATCTTGCTCGAGTACACCCTGCGTTGCCCTGTAACCGCGTCAAAGATTCAGTTTGGCCTGACATCTTCAGGCACATGCGCGACGTGCTGATAACGGCAATCAAATATGAAGGCTCAACCCTTTCCGATGGCACCTATCGCAACGCGCTCAATGAAAAAGGCGGCTACCAGAACGAACATCGTGTCTATGACCGTGAGGGCGAAGCCTGCCGTCAGTGCAAAAGGGGCATAATTAAACGAATTGTTCAGGCTCAGCGATCTACGTTTTTCTGCCCTTCCTGCCAGCCGATGATTGCACTACGGAAGAAGAAGTAGAGGGTGCAGTAGAGTTCAGCATTCTAATCTCGCGCAGAGACGCAAAGTCGCAGAGGTACATTCTGAGTACTGTCGCCGTACCTCTGCGTCTTTGCGTCTCTGCGTGAGCCTTTCAAGAGCATGAAGGTATGTCGCTGTGGCAGCCATTTCGTTTGTCTGAAACCCGTCGGCGCGCTTGAGACCGGCGCAGGTCGGTGGATGCGTTTTTCGCGGTGAGAATTTTCAGGCTTTATTCCGAATGCTCCGCGACTTTGATTCTCTGCGTGAGCTATTCTACAGCCGGAATATCAGAATCTGTTGATGTTCGTCGATCCCGTTCCTGCGAAATCGCTTTTTTGCGGGTCGAGGAAATCACGGGTCTACGATCCCGTTTCTGCCCCGACTAGACTTGGGGACTGACCCGAATACCTAACCGGCTGGCGACTATGAAAAAGACAATTCTGCTCCTGCTCTGCTGCTTTATCGTTCCCGCCTTTTCATTCGCGCAGGATGAGAACGGTGATGCCAACCCGGTCTGGGAAGCGGACAACTTTTCCGGACTGGAGTTCCGCAGCATCGGCCCGGCGTTTATGTCCGGTCGAATTGCTGATAT
>JBCCFB010000204.1:0-11617 GCA_039029995.1 Planctomycetota bacterium | reverse complement strand
CGTCGAAGAAATGGAGATTGATCTTGTCCGGCTGGCCAATTCAGCCGGCGCAAGACTTATCCTCGACGAAGTCGTTTCGCTCGATCCGGCCAATCAGCAACTGATTTTCAAGAACCGGCCTCCCCTGCGATACGACGCGCTTTCGATCGGAATAGGCTCGCGGCCTTCTTTCAATGGTGTGAACGTCAGCGATGACGCGAATCTACTTGCCGTAAAACCGATGCAGACGTTTCTGACGCGGCTGCGTGAAAAACTGGCTGCATTGGAGTCACGTGATAAGCCGCGGAAGATCCTGGTCGTCGGCGGTGGCCTTGGAAGTATTGAAATCGCGTTCTGCATGAAGCATCGGCTGAAATCGGATCCTGACTGGACGGGGCCGATCCAGGGAAATGCTGAAGTTGAGTTGATCACGGGAAGCGAGCGAATCGGTGCGGGGCTCCTTAAGGGAACTCAGGACCGTGTGGCAAAACAACTGAGTCAACGTGGAATCGCACTTCATACAGGAAGGCGGGTCGCTTCGATTGACGCGCAGGGGCTCGTGATGACGGATGGTTCGCGCATCGATGGCGACCTTGTTATCTGGGTTACCTCGGCTGTGCCTCCGGCGCTGGTCGAAAACCTGAATCTCGAAACGGATGAGGCCGGGTTTATTTCCACTCGCCCTACCCTGCAATCGCTCACCAGTGAACGCGTGTTTTCGGTCGGCGACACGGGAACAATGATAGATTCGCCGACGGCAAAAGCGGGAGTTTTTGCCGTTCGTCAGGGGCCGGTTCTCTGGGAGAACATTCAGCGACTACTGGACGGGCGTTCGCTGGAACCCTACGTCCCGCAACGTGGTTTCCTGAAGCTGATCAACACGGGAGATGACCGGGCTGTTGCAGAGTATGCCGGCAGATCATTTTACGGCGGCTGGTGCTGGAAGCTGAAAGACAGGATCGATGTAAAGTTCATGAAGATGTACCAGGACTACAGCCTGATGGAGATGGCTCCGGAGCCGGTTGATCCTGAAGAAGAGATGCGTTGTCTGGGATGCGGCGGAAAAGTCGGCAGCCAGATCCTTTCGAGTATTCTCGAAGAGCTGGACGTCAGGCCAAGTGATGAGGTGATTATCGGGTTGGATAAGCCGGATGATGCGGCAATCGTCAAAGCTCATGACAATCAAGTCACAGTGACAACAGACTTCTTTGCCTCTCCTTTTGATGACCCCTACCTTGTCGGTCGAATTGCGACCTTAAACTCGGCAAGCGACTGTTTCGTCATGGGAGCACAGCCGACGGCGGCCCTGGCTATCGTACAGCTACCTCTCGGACATCCGCGGGGACAGCGGCAGGTCATGCGTGAGTTAATGGCAGGCAGCGTCGAGGAACTGAATCGGATGGGAGCCACAATCGTAGGTGGACACACCATCGAGGGTCCACGCACGATGGTCGGATACACGATTCTTGGTAGACAAGTCGTTGATCCAAAGACGAAAAGTGGACTTCGGGTCGGCGATCAGCTAATCCTCACCAAGCCTATCGGAACCGGCGTCCTTCTAGCCGCATTGATGCAGTCAAAATTGCCGGGTACGGATTATCAGCCGCTCATCGATTCAATGTTGCTGAGCAATCAAATCGCCCTGGATATTGTGAAGGGCTATCCGATCGGCGGTCTGACGGATGTGACTGGATTCGGGTTGGCCGGGCATCTTGCCGAGATGTTGAAGGCCTCCGGCGTGTCAGCGCGAATCACGATGGGCTGGATTCCCATGATGTCGGGATGCCAGGAGCTGATCGAATCGGGAATAGAGAGTACGCTCGCTGATGATAATCGAGCCGTCGCCGGTAGCGTCAGGCTCTCGGGAATTGCCGTCAACGACAAGAGGATAGCTTCACTGTTTGATCCACAAACCGGCGGTGGTCTCTTGATTGGAATATCAAAAGAGAATGCCAATCGGCTGCTCGGCTTCCTGATGTCCCGTGGCATGTCCCGCGCAGCCATTATCGGCGAAGTGACGGAATGCGATGGCGAAGTTTCTGAACTGGTCGTAAATCCTTGATTAGCTGGTGGAATACTTGATCAACTGTCGGGTCAGCACGCTGATAAGACACGTAGGGCATCAGATTCGTGTGATGACTGAGCAACGCGTTGTTCTGGAATCCGGAATGTAGTGGGCGTCACGGATTTGTCATCAGAGCGACGATCAGGCTGAACAGGATTAGAGCCCAGAGCAGTGTAAAGAACCCGCCACAGCCGATTCCAACACCCGCGTGAAATCCTCCTTTGATAACCGGATTACGTTTGCGGTCTCGCAGTCCGAGAATTCCCAGCACAAGAGCGGTTAGGCCGATCGGCAGTCCGATCAATGGAAGTCCGCTTAAGATCCCGAGGTAATACGAAATCAGTGCTTTCGGGTTTTTGTAGGGGATCAGGCCTCCGGTTGCATCGCCTTCATTCGGATTCGAATAAGCGGGCGGTGGCGGCGGTACGGGCGCTCCCGGCTCAGGTGCAGAATATGGATTAGGTTTCATGGATGTTTCAACGAGAGTACTGGTTTGTAAAACTGATCCGGGCGCGGGCGCCTTTTTCAATCAGCGGCGCAGTGCTTTCTGAAGCTGTAGAAAGTTGCTGCCAGTCAAAGCGCCCGGCACATAAAGCGCTTGATCAATAAAGCGCTTCGTCAATATATCCTAATGGTTTGGTAGTCGAAGAATCGAAAGGCGGGAATTTTATCGCGGATTTCCCGGTACCGCATCAGCGACCCCCATCGTCTTCCCCGGCAGACGGGACAATCTGCGACTCAGGTCCGAGTGTCGTTCTCGCTGCAGAGCTGCTTTGGTCAAGTAAAAACGGGCCGATGCGCCTATCGAAATGAAGCAGCAGGACCGTCGTCTGATCGGTTGGAAGTCTGCGCTGCGGGGAAAAGTCCGACTGATATCTAGCAGTCGAAGAAATACGGACCTCATCGTATTTTGCATTGAATCCGCGAGTCGGTCTGCCACGACCATCGGGATCAGCTCCGATGAATAAAGGAAGGCCATTGGTCTGCCTGGTTCCGCTTCCTTGCCGCTGACCGGCTTTGCGTCCATTGACGTAGATAGCAACGTTTTCGCCGTCATAGACTCCCGCGACGTGCGACCATTGTTGAAGCGGTAGTTTTTCCTGAGCTGCGGCGGTGACGTAAGTGCCGTTGAGGTGTATGTCGAACTGTGGAACGCCTTCGTCAGAAAAAAGAGCGTATTCGGAACTCTGGGTTTTGGCGATCATGGCGTTGTAGCCAGTCAAGTCCAGTGGATAGACCCAGGTTTCAATGGTCATCGGGCCGTCCGGGACTTCAAAGCTATCAGATGCTACGGCCGCTGCTGCAGTGGCATTTCCGGAAAGCAGACAGTTTCGCTCATCGGTTTGAAAAAAATCTACGGGGACGATTCCCGGGCGTACACCGAGTGGAGCAAGTACCTCTGGAAGTTCTACTCGCGATGATTCACCGATGTAATCCAGTTGTATCCGGATGGCCGGAAGTGATTGCTCTGTTACCTCACCCTCTCGGCGAGCCACCGTAATGATGTATTCCAGTTTGCCGCCCGGCTCCAGTCGAAAGTGTTGATGCCCCAGCGTGGATCGCCATGTCCCTTCGCTCATTGGATCGAAAGAAACTGTGCCTTCTACGGGGCGCGGACAAGGATTCTCGATCTTGAACTCCATGGTTGCAAAGGCGGAGCCGTCAACTTCCAGCGTCAAGTCGGGACTTGCGGTAAGAGGGCGGATTGACCGCGCGCTATCGATTTCTGCAATGAATTCCGTTGTAAATTCACGCGGATCGATGACAGCTCCGATAGGAATCGTAGCGACGGTAAACCGGTCCTCGCGAACGGTCACAAGGTTCAGGTGATGCAGAGTACCGGCTCCTGGAATTTCCTGACCGAGCCCGCCGCCGGTTGTCGCGAGTGTGAAGTATTCAATTCCATCAGTCGGGCCGTCGTACCGCATGCGGTGGATGTGTCCGGCAAAAACCGCCGATACGTTTCCGGCCGCTTTCAGCAGATCGTGTACCGCATCCCAGTTGCCGCCTTCGTAGCCGCCGCCGATCCATCGCGGGTGATGCAGAAACACGAATACGTGATCGGCTTGTGCATGTTCCTCAAGCGCGCTATGCAGGAAGGCAAGCTGCTCATCACTCATCGTCTGCAACCGGCCGGCACGGAAACCCTTCTCGTTTGATTCGGGATCCCCTTCGTCGGAATACAGGATGATGAATCCGGCGTTTTTGTGCTCAAACGAATACCAGAGTGGGCCGAAATGCGTTTCGTAGTTGGACTCATGGTGGCCTGCAGGAGCAGGACCATTGCCGCGCCAGTAGACGTCGTGATTCCCTGCGACCGGAAACCAGCTCATGTTCAGGCGATCCATAATCGCCTTATACTCCTGCATCTGTTCAAGCCACTCCGGCTCCTCGTTGTAACCCTGAATCAAATCACCAACGGTCATCACAAGGTCAGGATCGAGCAGGTTGGTATCTGTCACCGCCTGTTCGAGGATCCGAAGTCCGGCCGGAACGCCACCGGTTCGGTCGCCGTAGATGGCGAAGTGGAACACACCGTCCTCGGTTGGCGGCGCGAGAACTCTGACACCTTCTCTGGTGGTCGAGATGGCTTCATCTTCCTGAGCCCGAGTCACATGTTCGTGATCGTGGCCGTGTTGGCGGCCGTGATCGCGACGTTGGCCGTGTTCCTGCGCTGTCTGTGCTGCGAGACTGGAGGTCAGTAGAGTGGCAAAGATAGAGATCTTTAAGAGTGATCGCAGTTGCCTGGTCATGATCTTGCTCCGGCGTGCAATGAAAGTTGGATCAGCAAAGTTGGACTAGTACGGCGTTCAGCGGATTTACAGGAGACGGCATAATGTCAGGCCGATTTGTCCGACCGAATCGCAGAGGCATTGATCATCCGGATCGCTCCCGCGGATAAGGAAATCAGGCCCCTCGTTCGAAAGTTGAGCTGCATCTCATAAAAAAAGCCGTGGTGAGTTCACCACGGCTTTGAGTATATCTGGTTTCGCGAAGTGATTAACGCTTGGAGAACTGAACTCCACGACGTGCACCGCGAAGACCCGGCTTTTTACGCTCTTTCATGCGTGAGTCGCGAGTCAGGAAGCCACCGTCACGAAGGGCCTGCATGTTTTCTTCGTTGAAAGATAGCAGAGCTCGGGCGATCCCCATTTTGCACGCACCTGACTGGCCGGTAATCCCGCCACCTGAAACTGAGATGCGAACGTCAACACTCTCGCGAGCACCGACCGCTTCAAGCGTATCAGTGATGGCACGCTGGGCGTGAGTAACCGGGAAAAACTCTTCAAAAGGTTTTCCGTTTACGACAATCGTTCCGCTTCCTGCTTTAATGCGAACGCGTGCAACGGATGACTTACGACGACCGGTGCCGAGGGCTTCGCCGGTGTTCGGATCTTTCTTTGCTACTGACATGAGTTCTTAAGGTTATGTGTGCGACTTGAGTTTCGAATGACGAAGGCTCGTTGGCCTCGTCGCAGCGACTATTTTTTCGCGTCCTCGACTTCGAGTACTTCAGGAGCCTGAGCACTATGAGGATGCTCAGTGCCTTTGTAAATCTTCAGCTTGCTCAGCATCTGAGTGCCGAGTTTGTTTTTGGGAAGCATCCGGCGAACGGCGTCGCGAAGAATCTGCTCAGGCTTTCGCTCAAATCGAGCCTTGGCAGTCTCGCTGCGAAGTCCGGGATAACCGGTGTACCATGTGTAGGTTTTGTTTTCCCACTTGTTACCACTGAATTTGACTTTGTCAGCGTTAGTGACAATGACAAAATCGCCGGTATCGACATGAGGTGTGTAAGTCGGACGGTGTTTGCCCATCAGGATGACAGCAATTTCCGACGCCAGTCGACCGACGATCAAATCATCGGCATCTACGATCCACCACTTCTTATCAATTTCGCCGGGTTTAGCGACGTATGTTTTTGTGCCAGGCACGATTACTCTCCAGTAGTTCCGGCATTATTGCCGACGTTGGTCAACCAGCTTTTCATCATCTGTCCGCACCTGCAGACTTGAATCAAGCTCGCAGAATCTTCAATTGTCTCTTTTCCGCCGCCGAATGTAAGGCCTAACGACAGCAACGAAGTGAATACCTTCGGTCGGATGAGCCACATGCCGTCGGTCATCCGGCGCATATCTCGCTTACCCTGACTCCTTCGGGGGGCGATTCTTCGCAAGAGAAACCAAAAACGGGCGTCAAAAACACCCGTGGAAGAAGATCTGAGTTTATCGAGTGGTTAGATTTGCCACAAGGGTCAAAGAACCATCAAATGCAGCGTTTTCAGCCATTTTGAGCCGAACTTTGGCGCTGATTTGCTATCTGGACGCAGACGGGAAAACCGGCCTGGACGCCAGTTCGATTGCTGCTTTCCAGCTCCGAATACGGCAGTGACCGAATTCAGCCAACGAGCGAGTATTTGCCGCCTCTGACGCCTATGTTGCTCTGGCAAAATTGGCTGCGTACACCGCTCAGGTTGCGTGCCGCCTGCTTGATTTGATCTGATTTTTGAACAAACGCCACATCCGCGTCGAGGAGCGGCTATACGTATAGGCAAGGCTCTTTCCCTTAACAATCACCATTCGCGAGGAGTGATTATGAAACTGACACAAGCTTTTTCTCTTGCGGTTGCAATTCTATTTGTTCTGGCTCCAACTCTGATCCATGCCCAGGCGATAGCAACCGAGGAGCATAAAATCCTGCATCATGACGTGGGAACGTGGGATGCCACGGTGAAGATGTGGATGGAACCAGGTGCCGAAGAACCGATGGTCAGTCGCGGCGTCGAAACGAATCGAATGGTTGGCGATTTCTGGCTTGTCGGAGATTTCGAAGGAGATTTTCAGGGCATGCCGATGATCGGCCATTCCATGCAGGGTTACGACGCTGAATCCGGCAAATTTTTCGGCATGTGGGTCGATTCGATGAGTGACAAGCCGACCAAAATGTCAGGTACATGGGATGCGGAATCCAGCACCATGTCATTTGAGACCAGCGCCTACGATCCGACGGGAGCACCTATCAGCGGCAAGATGGTGATCGTCTACAACGAGGATGGCAGCCGTACGATGTCGATGCACTATCCGAATCCCGAAAACACCGAGGAGTGGATGACCGTAATGGAAATTCACTACACGCCGAGGGACGATTCAGACGGTAGTCCTTAGGATCAATCTGCAATCCAGTCTAAAAGGCGTCGTGCATCGAGTGCGACGCCTTTTTTAATGAGCGTCTCAACGGCCGGATATTGGTGTCGACGGCAAAGGTGGAATAATCCGGTCAAGCTTTAACGGTTGTTACGGCGAAAGAAAATTCAGGCAATTCTGTTCAAGTCTACTGACGAAGTAGATCTTGTTGATCAGGGAAGGTCTGCAGACGTGATTCGTTCACGCTGCGTTGATCGCTCAACACGCCACAGGATGGATTGATCCAGAACACCTATCCTGTGAGCCGGCATGACCATCGAAGACCAGAGCAGCATTTTTCCTCGAATCGCAACAGACACGACCAGCTCAGGTAGTTTCGACGCGTCAGCTTATGTCAGCGAGGCTCGGGCAGCCTATCCCGAACTTCCCTGCGGTCTGTTTCAGCAGAATGGCGGTGACGGGACGGAGGCCGCAGAAAACGCTTCTTCACTTTCATTGGCTGAAGCGTTTGAAGCCGCGACTGGATGGACGCTCATGTTTGACGAAGCGCCTTCAAGCCGGCGCCGTCGTGCGAAATCCGGTCTGTCCGGCCTTCCGTCAACAGGCCGGATCTTCATCGACGATATGTCCGACAAATGGCCGGCCGGAACTCCATGTGTTTCCCGTCTGGACTGCGATCGGCTCGCGCAACGGATCAGCGATCTTGTCAATCAGCTTCAGCTGACGCGACTGGAACTCAATGAAGCTCGCTCGCGACTGGGAGCTTCGGTTCCGGGAACATTGGTGCCGATCTCCGGCCAGGCTGAGACTGAAGGCAGGCTGGCAAATCGACTGTCGACTCTCCTCGAGACCACGACCAGAACAGCATCAGCTTCTGCGGCGGCATTCTATGTGCTGGATGAAGATGCAAAGTTTCTGAATCTTTCAGCTCAGATCGGTTTCGATCCGGCCAGTTCGCAGGAGGCGGAAGTCACGCAGCGAGAACTCGCGCGTTGTACCGCCGACATCGAAGCGCTTGCAGGGCATGCGATTGTGATGGCCTCGCCGGATCAGGCGATCACGTGGAACAGCCCGTTGAAATCCAGAAGTGCCATTTGTCTCCCGGTAGCCTCGGCGACAACTATTATCGGTACTCTCTGGATCTTTGCCGACCAGAAGCGAGACTATGCAGATGAACTGATCAATATTCTGGAAATCATCGCCGGTCGGATTGCGGCCGAAGTCGAATGTGCGTCAGCACTCTATCGTGTCGGCATGCAGAATGACGTCTCAGTTGACGAAGAGGCGATTCTGGCGAGCATCGAATCGCTTTTGTCAGAGACGTCTGAGATGATCCATCGCAACGAGGATGGTGACTGGCTTGAACTGGGCGGACCACAGAACGGACAGGTTGTGAATCCTCCCTTTGAGGGCTGGTCTTTGAACGGGGCTACCGGTCATGCAGATGGTAAGTTTCTCAGCTGGGATGTGACGGAAAACGAACTTATTTGTATTTCGACTGGACTCGGTACTGGCGAAAATGATTCAGCCGATTTCGTCGCCATCACAATAGACCCGCTGACTTGCGAATTCGCTGTCCAGGGTGAATCGCGTTCGGCAGGCTTTTTCGTCCACGACTTGAAAAGCGGTCAACTGACTCCCGTTGGTCAATGGCTGGAGAGCCCGAGGCTGACTTCAAATCTTGCTATCGTAGCGGCAACGACCAGCGATCTTTCACTGGCTGGAAAGGCAGTATCTGTTCTGCAGACATCGGAGTCAGCTGCTACCGGAAAAACCGCCGGGGATCGTCGCGAACAATTACCAATGGTTCTTTGTCTCTCCTATTGTGAGACCAAGGTTGAGGCCTAGTCTCAGGGAGGCTCGCGTAGAGAAGTTTCCCGTTAAGAAGGGGCTGGTGGTTTGAGCCGTCACAAGTCGGCTGAATCACGTCTGCGCAGAATGGCGTCGTTGTAACCGGTCCCTTTGTACCAGTCCGCTCTGCTCGTCCACAAAGCGCCGGTCTGCAGCGAGGCGGCCGATTGGCGGCTCTGGCAGAGTGAATTGCGAATAACGATTTGCAAATATAAGACGTGTACAGATGGCGCTTGACCATCTGGGGCAGAACAATTTAGACTGGTCCAGCCTGAAAGATTCACAAGCGGTTGTGGCGGAATTGGCAGACGCGCTAGGTTGAGGGCCTAGTGGGAGATAATCCCGTGGAGGTTCAAGTCCTCTCAGCCGCACTTTCTTTTTCTGCAGGTTTTTTTCTTCAGAGAGAACACGCTCTCTTTCTCTCAAATACGGTCGAAGTAAAGATCTTCTATACTGCCAACAGGCGGCGTCGCGAGCGGATAAAAATCGGCATGCGCCGGTTTCAAAACATATCCACCTGGCGTAGATGACCAGTTTCTTAATTGCTCGGAATTGTCCCTCGCCGTCGATTCCTGAGACACCAACTATGAGACCGCTTACTTTCTATGAGACCGCTTACTTTCGTGGCGGTCTGATTTCGCAGGGGCTGAGAGGTGTTGCGGTTGCAGCTGGAGGTGGTGAATGTGAGCTTTTGCCCAGGAACATGCAGAAAACTCCTCAGAACTCGACTTTCAACCAATCAGAATGGATGACATGGCGTCAAGAGACGGTCTGCGCAGAATTTCGCGTGGACGCTTTGTGCTATTATGGAGATTAGGCATTCGGGTTGACGCCTATTTGGTTTGCTCGAAAGATTACAACGTCTTGAGAAGGAATATTGATAAGGGAATCAGGCGCAAGCGTGAGCAGGAAAAAGACAATCCGACGAACTGTCAGGCTGGTACTGCCCTGGGCGGCCATGTTTGTGCTGTTGGTACAACCCGTCGGGTTATTAGCAGCAGGCTGCTGTTGCAATTCGCTTTCCGCCACAACTTCTGATTGTTGTGATGCGGACCAGGCCTTGAGTTGCTGTTCGACCGAAACAAGCGCCTGCTGTGCTGCAAAGCGTTCTTGTTGCACAGGCCAGAAAACACCTGCATTGGATTCCTGTGCATGCGGTTATCAATGTCTGTGCGCAGATTTTGAAGTTCCGGTATCTCAGCAGCCAATCGCGCCGGTCAACCACACTGATACCGAACATTCTCATGTCACTCCTTTGACGGCTGAACCGTTGATTTTCAGTCCATGGAATCCCGAGGCCGATATGCCGCGGCAATCAAGCTGCGAAGACGGCCTTTCATTTTCGGCACAACAGACATGTGCCCTTCTTTCGCGATTCACCTGTTAACGAATACCAGGGAATTTCTGCGCGCTGATTTTCGATGATGGAAAGGCATGCGCGCCGGGGTGGAAGTCTGCTTTGGGGTGGAAGTCTGCTTTCATCTTTTCAACTAGATGTCGGGGCAGAAGTGTGTCAGGACAGAAGTCCGGCCAGTTGCAACTTCGCCTGGGGCTGTAGCTGTATTCGAGACCGGTCGCTTCGTGCGATTAGTGAAATCAGGTGAAAAAATGTCTGAAGAAAATACACGTTCTGAATCAGAATCCGGTGTTGGCGAAAGTCGCACGCTGACAAAAGCAGAATCGCGAAAGCTTCTGTGGAACAGGTTCGCATGGTGGTTCAAATTGTTCGCTCAGCCGCTTATTGCCGTCGCTGCCATTGTATTGCTGGTGGTAGCCTTCGGCGCAGTGCAGCGGATGGGCTGGATCAATGCTGGCGATTCCGAGTCCGTAGCCGAAGCCACTCCCGGAGAAGAGGTGCTCTATATCTGTCCGATGGTCTGCGTTGCACCTGCTAGTGCACCCGGAAAATGTCCCGTATGCGGAATGGACCTCAAAGCGCAGAAGCCATCCGGCGACGCAAAAGACAGATACGGAATGACCATTGACCCCGCATCAATCCGCGTTGCCAACATTCAGACAACAATCGCGGAATCAGTTCCACTTGTGCGTGAGATAAGAGCGATCGGTGAGATCAGCTATGACGAGGGGTCACTGGCAACGATTTCCGCATATGTCGACGGGAGAATCGACAGTCTTTTCGCTGACTACACGGGAGTCAATGTCAGGCAGGGTGATGAACTGGCCCTGCTCTATTCACCCGAACTTTACACCAGCCAGAATGCGATGATTGAATCGCTTCGTTTTGCCGGCGACAACCGCAGCAGTAACGAACAGGTCAACCGTCGCAACCGTGAGTTCTACGAAAGCGCAAGGCAGCGCCTGATCGAATTGGGAATGACCGAAGAGCAGGTTTCCCGGGTTGAACAGACAGGCGAGGCAGACAGCCGGATTCGAATCGTGTCACCGATTACAGGGACGGTGATTGAAAAGATGGTCGAGCACGGCGAATACGTTCAGACGGGCACGTCCATGTTCCGAGTGGCCGATCTGTCGTCTGTCTGGTTGATGCTGGAACTGTTTCCGAGGGATGCCGCGAACATCCGTTTCGGCCAGCTAGCACCTGATATCGGCAGCGGCCTCG
>JBCCFB010000203.1:0-11672 GCA_039029995.1 Planctomycetota bacterium | reverse complement strand
GCGGCCGGTACCGTTTGCATCTCGACCCATTCGTTTTGCTCGAAATCGAATAATGAAACCGTCAGGTTCACTTCCGACCTGGCGACGACAGCCGACTCTATAGAAAATTCAACGCTTGATGGATCAGCGACAGGACTTGATGCCGAGAATTCGAATTCGACCTGCGATTGAATTGTGGAATTGGAGCGATTGGCCTGCAGGTCGGAATCGTCTGATTGCAACAGGTCGTCGACTTCACCACCAAAGTGGTTTCCTCGCGTAATCGAAAAACCATCGACTGGAACTTCAGTCTTCATTCCAACGATAAACTTTTCCCATGAGTCATCGTTTTCCCGGACACAAGTCATCTCTGAGTTGCCATTCTCCGACGACACGTATCGACCATTGATTCCACGAAGCCCGATCCTGCCGTCGGCAAACTCCACCCAGTCAAACCGTTCCCACCCGCTTACAACTGCACGGTTGCAAGTCATCGGGGACTGACCGTTTTCGCAAGACACGTATAGACCGTTGTTCCCTCGCAAAGCAATTTTGCCGAATCCTGCGTCTTCTACGACGAAGCGTTCCCATGCTCCCGCCTCATCACGGTCACAATTCATCGGCACCTGACCATTTTCTGAAGAAACGTAACGGCCGTTACTTCCGCGAAACCAGACTTCCCGCCCAACCGGTGGCCCATTCACCGTCGCTCCACAACCCGTCGTTCCCGCTGGTGGCAGATAGCTGGAAACAGTCGCAAGCGTGTTGGTGTTCGGGCTCAAGTTTTCAAACCGGATGTTATTCAACACTACGCTCATGAACCGGGCCCCGTCGGTCGGATAGTTGCCGCCGATCCGAAGCAGCGCCGGATTTTCCTGCCAGTCATGACGCTTATAGGTCCAGTGGCACCAGCCGACGCCGGCGTTTTCCAGTTTTGAAAAGTTCTGCGCCATCCACGCACTCGAATTCTCGCCGGTCTCTCCTACCCAGACAGGGACACGATGAGTCTCGCGATAATTTATCAGATTGATGATCTTGTTGATCTGATTCGGATTCGGATCGGGAACCCAGTCGTCCACGGGGTCGATACCGTACCGATGTGCGCTGTAAACGATTCCCCAGTTCGGCCAGAACGCCTGCGGCTCCATCAAGTCGTAGTTGTTGCCCCATCCATTTCCGTGCACTCCGATCAAATGGTCATCTTCATTGGCCCGGACCGTTGCTATTAATCGCTGCGTCAGAGCATGTATTGCCTGATTGCCTCCGGGCACATTGTTCGGTTCATTGACGAACTCATACATTGCAATCCTGGGTTCGCCACGATAACGCGACGAGATGCTCAGCCACAGCTGCTCTGTCACATCTTGAAAGACAGGAAACTCCCACAGATTGTTGCTGTGAAAACCGTCGCAGATATTCAAGTCGGTGCCCTGGGCTCCGGGAGCCGCGTGCAAATCCAGAATGACGTACATATCATTCTGCTCACACCAGTCCACCAACCGATCGATCACCTGGAAGCCTTCGACATCCGGGTTAATGAACAAAGTGTTGTTGTCCAGCCATGATTGCAAAGCCGATTTGTACTGATCGTGCCCGGCGTTCAAACTAGTTATGACGGAATTGCGTACCGCGCGTTGCTCTTCTGTAAGAAACAACTCATAGTGCATCGGCAGACGGACGCTGTTAAATCCGAGTGAGGCGATATAGTTGATATCAGCTTCAGTGATAAAGTTGTCACGCCATTGCTGATAGAAGTCTTCAATCTGCGCGTCGGACTGACCTTCATTGAGATACTGCAGCTTCATCTGCCACTGCGTTCCGGGACATCCTGCACATCCACCCGGGTTAAGCATGTATCCTTCCTGCAACAGCCAGTTGCCAAGCCCGACTGAACGCAGGATCACCGGCTCCCCGGTCGCGGCATTGACGATCTGCGTCCCCTGAGCAACGAGCCTGCAATCGACCGTTTGTGCTGAAAGAGGAGCGCAGCTACTTGCAAAAAGAAGCGCGAGGATCAGCGAAGAAAAAACTGTTTTTAAGTATTCCATGCGACTCAGCATAACCGATCAGCAACACGTGTGAATGCGATTTTTGTCCGGTGAAACAAATCAAGGTTTCCGGGCAATAGCAGCTCGCAGACAACAACCGCCGCTTACTGATACCCCTTCGCCTGAATTAGAAAGAGGTGAGCGTATTGACCATTTTTCTCCATCAATTCCTCATGCGATCCGCGCTCGACAATCTCTCCTTTGGCCAGGACGACAATTTGATCTGCCATGCGAACCGTTGAGAATCGATGTGAAATCAAAATAGCCATCTGCGTTTGTGTCACCTCGCGGAAGTGATCGAAGATCTGTGCTTCTGCTTCGGCATCCATTGCAGAGGTCGGTTCATCGAGAACAAGAATGTCCGCCTGTGTTCGCATGAATGCGCGGGACAAAGCGATCTTCTGCCACTGCCCCCCAGACAACTCACGCCCATCCTTGAACCATCGACCCAGCTGCGTGTCATAGCCTTTCTCCAGCTCATCGATAAACGGACGAGCCAGCCCTTTATCTGCGGCTACCTCTTGCCGTTCACGAACATCGTAATTCTCGACATCACCGACGCCAATGTTTTCACCCACGTTTAACTGATAGCGCACGAAGTCCTGAAAGATTACTCCGACCCGGTCGCGTAAAGCTTCGAGCTCCCACTCTTTCAAATCCAGACCATCCAAAAGGATTCGGCCTTCGGTCGGCAGATAGAGTCGAGTGAGCAACTTGATCAACGTAGTCTTGCCTGAACCATTTTCGCCGACGAGAGCCAGTTTCTGCCCCGGACGTAGATGCAGGTTGATGCCCTCTAATGCCGGTCGTGTCTGGCCTGGATAAGTGAACGCGACGTTTTCAAACCGGACTCCGTCCCCCGAATCAGGTCCCGAACGCGCAGTGCCATCCTGGACGTCGATTTCTTCCTCGAGAAACTCATAGAGATTGGAAAGATAAAGGTTGTCTTCGTACATCTTGCCAATCGAGGTCAACATTGCGGCAATCGAAGACTGCCCCTGTTTGAAAATCAGCAGATACATCGTCATTCCGCCGAGAGTGATCCAGCCCATCGCCGCGGACCATCCGATCCAACCGTAGGCAGCATAGAACGCAATGTTGCTGAGGATCCCCAGAAGGAAACCCCAGAAGCCGCGTTTCAACGTGAGTGCCCTGTCTTCCGCGTAGAGCTTTTCAAAAATCTGGCAATAGCGTTCGAGAAACAACTCGCCCGTGCCAAGCAGTTTGACCTCTTTCGCAAAATCCTCGCGCGCGAGAAGCCTCTCCAGGTAGTTGCGTTTTCGATTCTCGGGAACGCGCCAGCGAAAGAGCCTGAAAGCGGCACCGGAGAAATACGTCTCGACGAAAAAAGCCGGTAATGCCGCGATCAGTAAGCCGAGGACCGCAAGCCAGGAGAACTGGATCAACAGCCAGCCGTAGGTCGCAAGCGTGATACAGTTTTGAGCCAGACCGAAACTACGGGTCACCAGACTCAGCGGACGCGAGGAGGCTTCGCGCCTTGCCCGGGTCATTTTGTCGTAGTACTCGGCGTCTTCGAAATGAGTGAGCTCAAGCGTGAGAGCCTTTTCAAGAATCATCACGTTGACCCGTTGCCCGAGCAATGCACGCAACAGCGAATTGGCGACCGTCAATCCTCGCTGCGCTGCGGCCAGGAGGATGATCAATACGGCTTCGACTCCGATCCATTGCAGCACCGTATAACGATCAATCGATGCGTCAGTCTCAACAGCTAGAACGACGGCATCTACAATCAATTTTCCGACATAGGCAATCGCTCCGGGTATGACACCGGAAAAGACGGTCAGCGCTGCAATCAGGATTGTCAATCGCTTGTCAGTGGTCCAGACAAGTTTCAGCGCTTCTTTGCTGTACCGAAAAACGCCGATGAATTTGCTGACGAACGAGGAAGGATCTTTATCTTCGGGCGGAAGCGGAGGAGACATCTATTACTCTTGGACTCATTGGACTCAATCGTCTGGAAACCGGCTGCAGCGTACTGCATCCGGCAGAGTTGTATACGGCACTACAAGATAGTGGTTGAATCCGTGTTTTCTAACCACACTGCCGCCGAAGCGCATCAGTCCATACCATTGCGTGATTCCCGCATCGGCAACCCGGCACTGATCGCCGGATTCGCCGCTTGCACCGATTTCATCGCAAGGCACTGTACCCCTAAGCGGGGCTCAGACAACATTCACTGATTCCGATTCGTTGCGCCTCCAACGGCAGTCGTACGCATTTCAGCCTGGCAAGACTACTCGACGGTCCATTTGATCTGATCGATGTTTGCCGTGAATCGTGTCCGATTGACGCTGCTTTCGTATCGAATCCGCGCTTCGACACATCCAGTACCGGGCTCGACGAATCGGGAAAGGTCCCCGCCGGGAGTGACTGTCGTTACCGTATCACCGAATCTTGATGCGGCACCTGTTTCGACCAGTTCCCATTGCTGATTGTTGTAGTCGAACAGTTCGATCTCACGTGAAATTGCAGTTCGCGCGAAGACACTAGCTTCAACCGAAAAACTGAACGAAGTTGGCATCGAAACGGGGCAAATGGATTTCGCTTCGACCTCAACGACTGCGAACACCTGCTGATTGCTTCGTCCGGCAGCGAGCTTGTTGTTGTCACTGTCTTCAACATCGGCCGCATCGCCGTTCCTGAGAATGCCCTTGGTAACTTGAATCGAGTCAGGCGTCAGTTGAGTAACAGAATTACGGTAAACGAAAACCGCGCCGACATCGGTGCCGGGACTATCATTGCCATCAGCACCGACGATCGCAAAATTGCGGGAGATGCTAACGCTTGATCCGAGGTTACTTCGCTGCTGCCCGTCGGGATGATCGATAGTTTGAAAAGGAACTTCTGGATTAGCGGAATTCAAATCGAACAAATACGCACGACCGAAATCGGGAGTCGAATTGAATACGGAACCGACCATCACGATCGAATCGCGAATATCTACCGAAATTCCAAACCGGCTTTGGGATTGTGGATCCGGATCGAGGATCTCGACGATTGGAACGGACGGCGTCGCCGAATTCAGGTCATATATATATACGCCCGGCGTTACAGCGATGTTGCCGGCAATTCTGTCACATCCAACAACGACGATTGACTGATCCACTGCAACACTACCTCCAAACCCGCGGAGGAAATTTGGATCAGGACTTGGCAGGGACAGGAGCGGTGTCGCCGGTGAGTCAGTATCAAAGACGTACAAATGCCCGCGAGGGCTGAACGATGAACCCGGACCTTTGGCTCCTACTGCCACGATATTCCTCCAGATTGCGACCGATCGACCAAACTCCCAGTTCACGGTCTGATCGGGGCTTTCGATCACAAGCGGGGTGCCCTCAGGGCTACTGGAAGAGAGGTCATGAATACTCACCGCACCGAAGTTCTGTTCTCCGTCCAATGGAATCCCGACGGCCAGTCTGTTGTCATCCTGGCTGACGGCGGCGCCGAAAAAGTCGCCGGCTTCGGCATCCGGCGCTGTCAGTATTGCCTCAGTCATTGCTGGATCAGGATCTCCCAGATCGTAAAGGTAAACCTGGCCGGCTCCTGACTGAGCGAACTTTGCCCCGACAGCAACGAGATCCCCTTCCACCGAAACTGCAGCTCCAAATTCATTGCCTGCGCTTCCATCTGTCGGCCGGATTATTTGAGGAACAAATCCCGGATCATCAAGCGAGTTGATTTGAATGCTGCCGGATTCGACACCTTGAGTCGGGTCGAAGATCATGCCTGACACGAACCACTGGTCTGTGGAGTCGATGTCTGCCCCGAATCCTGTTTTCCCCGGCAAGTCTTCACTTAGACTAAGTGGCGTCATTGGTGGCAGTGTCGAGATGTCATAGAAAAGCCCGCTCCCTCCGTTTCCAGGGGCTCCGATCACAGCCAGGTTGCCTGAAATCCCGACATCTGATCCCATCCCTTGATTGTTTGTCTGGTTGGGATGTTCAAATACATGTGAGGGGGTACTTATGTTTGTCGAATTGAGGTCGTAAAGAAAAGCCCGGCCTGTTGCAGGATTCCCGTTCAGGTCAATATCCGGCTCACCCACTAGAAACAAGTCTCCTGAGATTGCCACCGAGTTGCCATACGTAGTCTCAAGTGGCCAATCAGGAGAAGTAAGAGAGTGCAGCGGCAGGTTGTGGGCAACTGAAAGGTCAAAAACATAGACACTGCCGGCTACCGTTGAAGGGAAGAAGAAATCGGACGGATCCCCGACGACCAGCATGTCTCCGTCCATAGCAATATCGAATCCGAACTCATTCGATGCCGCTTCTGTCGGATTGGGAATCGCTTTGACAGGCGTCAGCGGATTTGGCGCGGCGAGGTCATATATCCTGACCGGCTGACCAATTCCCCTCGGGGCAGAAATGGCAACGATTTCGCCGTCGATGGCAACGCTCTTTCCGAACTGGTTGGTCGAACTACCCGGATTCACCCATGTCTGAACCGGTACCGTGGGCATCGGCGAATCGAGATCGAACGCATCCACCGGTCCTTCAGGAGTAAAGCCGGCAATTCCGGGACTGCCGACCACAATTTTCCCGTTCGATACATCAACGGTTTGGCCAAAACGCTTTGACGCGGCCGGGGCAGAACTGAATAGCGTGTGAATCGGAACGTCAGGCTGGCTACCGCTGAGATCGTAAACGTAAACGGCACCAGCCTGATTTGCGATTGTGCTGTCAGCCGGGGCCCCCACAACAAGAATGTCGCCGTCGATTGCGACTGCGTCGCCAAAAGCAGCTGTTACGGGAGTGGCTACTGGATATAAAAGTGTCAGCTCGTGTGTACCTGCTGTGTCATAAATCTGAACTGCTCCCGTACTGATTCCTCCGAACAAGTCTGCCCCCGGAAAACCAACGACAATCCGATCGGCAGTGATTGCGACGCTTTCTCCCACATTTGATTGCTGAGCGACAAACAATTCCGGCAGTAGCGTCTGGTTGAGCGAAAACTGACCGAATGTGGTGCTGCAAAAAACAAGTAGAAATGCAAAAGCTAGAAAAGGTCTGCGCATCATTCGCTCCTCGTCCCGGAATCAAGAAAAGCCCGGCACCCGCCTGAGATGAGAATTTCTGGCTGGATGCTTCCGGAACATTATGAAGAGGCGGAGAATGGATGCAACAAAGCCTGGAAAAAGCGACGAAAGATACAACAATTCCATGGAAAAACAGGACGGAAGGAGACGCTTTTCCGGGGAACGATTAACACGACCTTCACAACATCATCTTTGATTCAATCGCATCGTCGTTGGCGCAATCGACGAACAAACCTGTTTTAGGCAACAGATTTTTGAAAATGTCTGAAAGGATTCGGGTTAACCGCGCCTAACAGAAACTGTCACATCCAACTCTCTGACCCCACCGTCATATTCGAGCGACTAACGCTCGCCACAGGAGCAGATATGAAGGCAGTTAAAAAGAAAGCCCGCGCGATGAGAAGCCGCAGGAAACAGAACTCGTTCTCGTTCGAAACTCTTGAACCGCGGAAACTTATGGCTGCTGATCTACTGGCTGCAAACCCGATCGGGGTGCCAGGTGAGATGCCACACACGACGATCATGGGGCCGCAGGCGTTTCACAATTGCAACCAGAGTCATCCCGACGTAATGGCGCTTGTTTCGGACGCGCAGGCGACGCATTTCGCAACCGGTTCGGGCCGTTGGGTTGACCCGTCGGTCTGGCAAAACGGTGTCGTCCCGACAAGTGGCGCTCGAGTTGTGATCGGTGAAGGTCACACCGTAACTGTCGACACGGTAAATTCCCGCGAATTCAAAACGGTTCGAGTCGATGGAACACTGCGATTTGCCACTAATGTGTCTTCTGAATTGAGAGTTGACACACTGGTGACGACGCATTGCGGAACTCTCGAAATGGGTACCGCCACTAACCCAATGCAACCTGAAGTTCGTGCCCGGATCGTGTTCGCCGACGATGGGGCGATCGATCGTAACTGGGATCCGAAACAGCTGAGCCGCGGCGCACTTCTGATGGGACGAACCGAGCTGGCCGGTGCTCCAACGACTGACAAAGTGGTACTGGCTGTCCAGCCCACCGCAGGACAGTCAAGCCTGACACTGGAAGCAGTTCCAACTAACTGGCGAGTCGGTGACCAGCTTGTAGTTACGGGGACCGATGGTCCGACCAGCGATGAAGTCCGAACTATCGCCTCCATCAATGGAACAAATGTTCAACTGAACCAGGCTCTGGCAGTGGATCACGTTGCTCCGAAATCATCCCTGAATGTCTATGTGGCGAACACAACGCGTAATGTTCAGTTCGCCTCAGAGAATACGGCCACACTCCGGCGTGGTCATATCATGATCATGCACACTCACAATGCAGCGATAGACAATGCCGGATTCTACGATCTCGGCAGGACAGATAAATCCAGAGACCTCGACGACCTCAACTTCGAGTTCGATGACGAAATGCCGGGCAATCAGGCAGGCGCGCCGGTTCACTTTCAAACATCAAACGGGCCGGCAAATAACATCAGAGGGCGCTACGCTGTTCACTTCCATCGTGGCGGTACTGAACCGGGCAGCATTCCTGCGACTGTGAACGGGAGCGTTGTGTTCGGCAGCCCCGGCTGGGGTTTTGTAAATCATTCTTCGCACGTGAACTTCACAAACAACGTCGCGTACGGAGTTTTTGGTGCGGCCTATTACACAGAGGCAGGTGACGAAATCGGAACGTTCGACGGGAATATCGCCATTCGCTCGGTAAACCCTCGAAACCCGGTCAACCAGGATGACGGTGCCATCGATCCCGACCTCGGACACGAACAGCAGGAGTTCGGGAACAGTGGTGACGGGTTCTGGTTGTCCGGACACCTCGTAAGCGTGAAAAACAACATCTCTTCCGGCTCATCCGGGCATGGGATCATCATCTGGTCGGACGGCCTTGTTGAAGCCGATCGTGGAAGGGCAACAGTCGCCACCAGTTCAATCCCCAATGGGAATCTGATTACTGGACGGGATTCGATTCCCGTCTGGTGGGCCCCCATGGCAGAGATTGCAGACAACGAAGTCTCCGGTTCAACCATCGGATTCCGGACGCGATACATTCACTCTCAGACCTACCTCGGCGAAGGAGGCAGTGACTTTCACGCTCGCCCGGATCAGGCCTACATCGATACATTACATCCCGTCATCGATGGTTTGAAAGTCTGGGGCAATCGTGATGGGATCATGATGAACTACTCCGAACGGGTCACTCTTCGAAATGCCGAAGTCGTCGGAATAGGAGCACCCTGGGTGCTCAACGGTGGCACCGCAAATCTTGGAGCTGGACTGGATCTGGGTACTGAAGTCTCCCGCGGGTCCGGAAGAATTCAGAACGTTTCCATCGAGGGTTTTGAAATGGGGTTTGTTGCCCCGCGCAATGACCAATGGACATTTGACAACATGACGTTCAAAAATGTGACCGACATGTTGATTACAGAACCTCAGCAGGCACCGCGAACCATGACCATGTCGAACTTCACGTTCGGCAGTCTCGACGGCACTGCCGTTGCCAATTCTGCAGGTAGCCGGCGGAACATTGTGATGACGGCAGACTTCGAAGGCGCAGGATACCAGCCCTACTTCTTCGTGCTTCCGGACCGGATCACGCTGGACGGCCAGGGGATCTTCTATCAGCAGCAAGCCGCGAATTTTACGCCTCTTGAACAACACCCGGAGGAATCACACGAGCAGATTCCCCAGTCGTACATCAACAAGACCAACCAGCAACTACAGAACCGATTCGGTCTTTCTTTCGGCGGAGCCATTCTGCCGTCGAACGCTCAGAATGTCAGCTGGTTGACAGGCGGGCGAGTAGGTACCGCTGCGCCTGCGGCGACGAACTTCCCGAGATTGATCGACATGACCAACGAAGGGTTCAATCCTGAACCTCCTCCGGGGGGGCCCAATCCAGAGCTAACTGGAAACCGGCTAGAGATCGGCAGGGGCGAAACAGTCACGTTTCTGAACAAAAACCTGAACACTACTGACACCAACACAGGCATTGCAGGACTTCAGTACACAGTGTCGCAGATTCAAAATGGATTTTTCGCGCATCGCAACGCACCGTCGACACCGATTACGACTTTCAGTCAGGCGCAGGTAAATGGCGGAGTCATTCGCTTTGTTCACAATGGCAGCAACAACGCGCCTGCCTACAGAGTCAGGGTGACAGACGGGAACACAACGACGCCAGTTTCTGATGCTCAAATTGTTTTCAACGGACAGGATACGCTTCCTGTAGAGATCGGTTTCTCGGGCATCGCAACTGGCGTCAGCCATCAGTGGAAAACGGTTACCCTACTGCAAAGCTTTAACAATCCCGTCGTCGTCGCTGGCGGGGCATCAAGAGTTGGCGGACACCAGGGAGTGGTTCGGGTTCGCAACTTAACATCAAACAGTTTCCAGATCCGATTTCAGGAATGGGACTACCTCGATGGTGCCCATGCCCTCGAAAATATCGGCTACCTCGTCGTCGAGGCAGGCGAGCACATCCTGACCGACGGCACGCGGCTGATTGCCGGCACGACCAGCCTTACCAACGGAGCTTTTAATTCAGTCGGATTCGGCAGTACGTTCGGTGGCACGCCGGTCGTACTGGCTCAATCGCTCACCAATAACGACCCCGGCGCCGTTACGGACCGGATCCATAACGTTTCTACAACGGGGTTCGACATCCGGCTTCAGGAAGAAGAAGGCTCTGACCAGATTCATGGAACCGAATCGGTCGGCTGGATTGCGATCGACCAGGGTTCCGCAAGTTCTGGCGACACCAGCTTGAATTCCGTCCTCGCTGAGCAGGCAATCAACCACCGACACACCCGGATCAACTTCGGCTCGATTGACGGTAGTCCGGCGCCGGTGATTCTTTCGGATATGCAGACTCGCCTCGGAGGAGATACAGCGACCATCCGGCACCGCTCATCAACAGCAACATCAGTTACCCTGTTCGTCGAGGAAGAAAGATCGGCCAACAACGAGGTTCAACATCTTCGCGAGTCAGTCGGCGTTCTTGCAATTGAACCTGGTGTACTGATCGCTGGAAACCCCCTGCGAGCACAAGACGGCTCTGCTGCGGATTCCCCTGTCAAACGCACGCTCAGGAATTCCGATATCGAGTCTCTGCGAAGCGATGCCGGGGCGGAATGGGCAAACCTCGGCTTCAACCCGAGCCTGTTTGACGGTGTTCAGTTCGAGATCCGGGATCTGAAAAACGGCGTGCTTGGAATGCAGTCCGGCCGCACCATCATTCTCGACGATGACGGGGCAGGGCAGGGCTGGTATGTAGACGATGACGCAACGACCGACGAAGCGTTTGCGGGCATGGACCTTTACACCACTATCATGCACGAATTCGGACACATCCTCGGCATGTCAGATTTGACGAGTGAAGATGAGCGCGAAGACATCATGTTCGCTTTTCTGGAGGCGGGGATCCGGAAGACTCCTCAGACAGTGGACGATATCGACGTCGATCGTACAGCTTCGGTTAGTGATATAGGACCCATCAGACCCTAGCTTGCTATCCGATTGCCCCGCCTCTGACCTTCACCCTTGAAGCCACCACTTCTTGGCATCACCGCCTCTCCCGGACAACCACGTGGGCCTGGACTTGGATAAGT
>JBCCFB010000202.1:0-11849 GCA_039029995.1 Planctomycetota bacterium | reverse complement strand
TTTGGTGGTGGCGAACAATTCACCACTTTCCCCCGCCATTCCCTGCCATGCCTGATCCCAGCCCACGTTGATCAATGACGGCCGGAGCCGCGGCTCAACTGTTTCAGCAGCCTCGAACATCAAATTGCCGACGGCACGGGAAAGCAGCAATGTTGATCGAACATCAACCCGCCAGAGGAATTCGAGCTTTTCGGAAAGCGACATTTCCGAACCACCACCGGTCAGGACATCACCACCCGCGTTGTTGATCCAGACATCAGGTGTTCCAAATCTGGAAATCACTTGATCGACAAACCCATCCACAAAAGACTCTTCCGAGTAATCGGACGTCACGATTGCGGCAACGCCGCCCGCTTCCGAAATACTGGAATGAGTCTGTTCAAGCTCCCTCGACATTGTGCGCCCGTGGAGCACAACTTTGTCGCCAAGCGCAGCAAATCGGGTTGCGATCGCGCGGCCGATGCCTGTTGACGATCCTGTTACAACAACGACACGTTCACCGAAGGAGTGATCACTCATTTACCGCAGGCTCTTCGGTGGCAGCAGGCTCAGATTCGGTCGCATCGATTGCGCCCTGCAAGGGGATTTCGTAGCAGCCCGCCTGTTCATCACTACGAACCAGAACATATTTTCCGGCAACACAAATCGTATTCCAGCAAACTCCCTCGATCGTCTTGATCTTACCCAGCTCTTCGAACTCCTCTTCTGTGGCCTGAATCAGGAACAGTTCGCCGTACTCGGAATGAATCAAAAGCAGATCTCCAACGAGCAGCAACTGACCGTGGCCGAACCGTCCGCGCCGTTTCCAGACTCGTTCGCCGTCTTCAAGTCGCGCACATTCAAGAAATCCATCCGATAGACAATAGGAATGCCCGTCGATGATCACCGGATTTGTAAATTTCGTTTTGAGAACGCGATTGCTCTTCCAAAGCGGTTCAACGGCAAGAGCGTCACCATCCTCCTCAAGCATGATCAACTCACCGCCAAGCCCGTAGCCTTTTGACAGAATCAATTCATCGTCAGGCGTAACTGTAACTTGTGAACAGTTCGCTGCTGTTTCACTCGTT
Source organism: Planctomycetota bacterium (assembly GCA_039029995.1). Taxonomy (GTDB): domain Bacteria; phylum Planctomycetota; class Planctomycetia; order Pirellulales; family Pirellulaceae; genus Mariniblastus. The sequence goes on along the minus strand of JBCCFB010000202.1, from coordinate 10,782 downwards.
CCCGGTCGTTCGTGACGCCAGAGCTCACGACCATCTTCAACCGCGTATCCAACCGCATGGTCCTCGGCAACCAGCAGGATTTGATCAATTCCCGCGATCGTCGCTCTGGTAGGCGAACCGTACGCGATCATATCATCGCCCGCCTGCCAGACCTTTTCGCCGGTCTCAATGTCGAATCCGAGAAGCGTGACTTTGTCACCGGTCCGGGATCCGCCGCCGGTGATCACAACCATGTCATCAACGACCAGCGGCGAACCGGAATGCCCCCATGCAAGCGTTGAATCCTCGTAGTAAAACGTATTGCCTTCACCGTCCACGCCTTCTGAAAATTCAACTCCAAGCATTTCCGCGAGGTCATGCTCCCAGATCAAGTCACCATTGGATCCATCAAGGCATACAAATCGCCCGTTGCCACCAAGAGCAAAGACTCGTCCCTTTTCAATTGCAGGAGTCGATCGTGGCCCTTCATGTCCGAGATTCATCATGTCCTGATGGCGACCTTCGTGTTCGTAGATCCATTGCACGTCGCCGGACTCGATTTCGTAGCATACGACGCATTCGTTGTCACCTCGTTGCTCCATCGTGATCGCAAAACCGTTCCTTGCCACGAAGCCCGACCAGCCAGCTCCCACATCAACTTTCCAGACTTCTCTGGTTCCGCTTTGGAATGCAGCCCCGTCAATCGGAGGTAGATGATTGATCACACCATTCCGATCCGGGCCGAGGAATTGAGCAAAGTCAGAATTCGTTTCCGTCGCCAAATCAATGATCGTCGCAGATTCGGTAGTCTTCAATTCCGCAACCGTGGGAGTCTCCCAGATCGGATTGAAGTGATGAAAGCCGAGGCCATCACCACTGTTAACCGGTCGCATGATGATGAAAAACAGAAACGGCAAGGCGATCGGTGTTACTGCGACCAGCAAACGCGGCAGAAACTTCATGCCGCTGAAAAAGATCATCCCCACCATCCATAGCAGCATCAGCCCGAGGATGATCAACGCCGAGAAGACGTTGATATAGACGGGGTCAACTCCGTACGCCGTCTCAAGATCACCACTGAAATATTGAATCGCCGCGATCGCTGCGATACCAATAAGCACCATCGCCAATAGCCAGCGTGGAAACTTCTTTCTCTGCCGCCCGGCCTCTGTGCTTGTTTCGCTTCCCATCTGATTCCTCGATTGTTGAAATCCACGCCGGCAATTCCCCGGCCGGTTATCCTCAGTAGCTGGATTCCACTGAATAGCGTGATCCAGTGTTAGATTAACACATTCGAACGGCACACAAAACTTGCTGTGCTCGCCAGAACTGTATCTGAAAAGGTACGCCTACCGTTCGCCCGGAGTTTCATCATCGCCGGTTTTTTCGACGCCACGGTGATAAGCTACGAAACATGGTATCCATAGACGGACGTGTCGCCGATAGTGTTCGAACTCAGCGCCAAACCGTTCCTTCATATCCGCTTCCTCGGACGGTCTTGCAAAAATGTGCCAGACCGGAATTCCCAGCAGTGCGTAGACGATCACCATCCAGGATCCTAGACACACTCCAACGGCAACGCCCTGACCGATACCTGCGAGTGCCATCGGATTTCTCACAAACGCATACGGGCCTGAAATCACCAGGCGATTCGGGCAATCTGTGGGCCACGGCGTGCCGTCGCCCAATCTGGCCGTAGTAAACCCCGACCACAAACCCACAACTCCGCCCGCAGAAAACATCAATGCCCCGACGACGCGTAGCGGCGGGAATTCCGGAACACCATAAAGTGACTCAAGGTGAACTACCACCGCGGGCAGAACGAACAGAAAAATGCTCCAGAATATCAGTGTCTGGAACATTGTCTTGAAATAGTTCCATGCGAAGGAGGCCTTGGCAGCCGGTCGATAGACTTTCATTCGGACTTCTGCTTTCCTGCAGCTTTCCTGAAGGCAAAGGGGCGGAAGACGCATGCTACAGGCTACGCAACCCTATTGAGCGTGAACAACGTTGTGCCCCCAAGAGCAGCACTCATGGATATTGCACCCGCCATTGCCTGCCCCGTGTTGAAGTACCACCCCCAGCACATCAGAGTCGCATAACTCGTTACGCCAACAACAATCCAGCAGATCGGGCTCGCCAGCTCTGATTTTCGAGCAATCAACACGCCCGCCCAGATCGACCCAATCGCAAACAGTGGGACGTCAGGCCACGCCAGTGACCAGAGGACGCCCTCTGGAAACTCCGCCGGCAGAAAGTAACTGCGAAACTGCGGAGAAAGAAACAAGGTGATCCACCAGAATATCCCTGACGCTCCCTGCAGAAAGAAGTAACCTGAGCTGATTCGTTTGCCTGAGCTGATTCGTTTGTTATTCAAAGGCGTTCGCAACCTTCAGTAAATGAGCGTAGGCTGGAAGTTTGCCCGTAGAAAAAGGAAGGCGTTTCATCATTGAAACGGCATCAAAATCACCGCACCTATCTTACAGGTTGTGAATTTTTACAGGAGAAAATCCAACAGGAGACGAATCCTCGCCCCTGAAACGATACTTCTCTGGACTCGTTACAAGTGGTCCAGTGAGCGATTTTTGCGAGTCTTGAACGTAGGGATTTCCGTCGAACAAGAAGTATTTGCCCAGTCATTCCAATGACCGAATCCGATCACACGTCAAAGAACACCGCAAACGGTCGTCAAAACTGCTGCAATAAGACCGAACGACAGCGTGCTAGCGGCCCAACTGGGTGGAGATACAAAAACCTTAACCTTCGTGGTTGGGAATCCGACGTTATTCATAACGACAGCGGTGAAAATCACGTTGACAGCAGGAAATTACTTCAGTAATTTCCCGCACTTCAAAACACCGCACGGAAAGTGGTGAACACTTTGCATTCTCCGAAACGCATCGGTTTCGGGAGCAGAGTGAGAATTCGCCTTACGGCGAACAACTTACGCGGCACAAATGAATTGTGCCGGTTTATTCCCGAACTGAGCAGGATGCTTTTCCGCGATGAAACAACCACTGACTGTGATTGTTCCTTGCAAAAATGAGCGCCTGAATATCCGTCCGTGCATAGAGAGCTTCTATGATATCGCTGACGAGGTTCTGATTGCCGATTCAGGTTCGGTGGACAATACGCTCGCTATCGCTGCGGAGTTCGACAAAGTCCGGATTATTCAGCGGGAATATATTACCTCGGGAAACTTCAAGAACTGGGCGATCCCGCAGGCGCAGAACGAGTGGGTTCTGATCGTTGACGCCGACGAAAGAATCACACCTGAACTATCTGAAGAAATCACGCTGGAACTCAGCCGTGGCCCGATGAAGGATGGATACTGGATCTACCGTGACAACCACTTCATGGGACATCCGCTGAAATGGGGAGATGCCCGAAACGATCGTGTCCTACGACTTTTCCACCGCGACAGAGGGCGATACGAAGGGCCAAGCGACCACGGCGAAGTCAGAGTATCCACCGGCAAAGTCGGCGTTCTTCGCAACCGTATGCAACACTTCTCTTTCTGGGACTATGACCAGATGTTCGGGAAGATGCATCGTTACACAACACTGCAAGCGCAACAGTGGCGCGAAGGCGGTACCAAAGCATCCTACTACAAGATGTTCGTTCGACCGATGTGGCGGTTCTTCCGCGAGTTCATCCTGCAAGGCGGAATACTCGATGGAAAACCGGGGCTGCAGGCCGCATGGATTTCCGCATTCTATTCCTTCAACAAACAGGCCCGGCTCTGGGCACTGAGTCATGGAATGCAACAGCCCGATCCCGAAGCAAACAACTTTGCTCTGGAATCGGGCCGTGATTCGGTCAGCGAGCACGACGAAACCGAAGTACCATTCCGCCGCGCCGCGTAACTTCATTCTCTTCTTCTACTCGATCGTCCAGGTCATCTGATCCGTATTGGAACGGAATCGCTGACGGTTGCTGAGTGAATTGAATCGCACCTGAGCTTCGATCCGGTTGGTGCCGGGCTCGACGAATCTCGAAAGATCTCCAACCGGTGTCACTGTAACGGTAGAGTCGCCAAAGCGAGAAGCATTACGCATGTCCACCTGTTCCCAGGCCATCGTGTCGTAGTCAAACAGCTCCAGCGTCTGGGTAACTGTCGAGCGTGCGAATACGGAACCCTTCAGCGTGAATTCCAGCGAGGTCGGCATTGCCGCCGGGCTGGTCGCTTCAACCTGTAGAGTAATCCGCGATTGAACGTCAGCGTTTCTTCGCTGACATGTCAGGTCCATTGTGTCGTTTTCTGACAGTTCAGCGATGCCGCCTGAGACATAGTCCCCCGGGCCGACAGAGAACGAAGCCGGAGTTACGATTGACGGCCCCGGTGCATCGAAGCTGATGTTGTCGTACAGGATTCCGGATGGATCGGCAGGGTCACCATTACCTTGCGTGATGACAGTGTTCGAGAAACCGATCTGCAGAATGTGGCCGATCAAAGAGCTGTCAATGGTGATCGTCATCGAGTACGAACTCCACCCCGTTATGGATGACATGTCTTCTTCAATCAAGTTCGAAGCAGCAAAACCGTTGTTCGGATCCAGAGTCTTGATGAAAGCACTGGCGATTGTCGGAGATGCAAGATCGCGGTTGGCCGCGTCAAACTTGAATTCCCATGTTGATCCGACATCAGCCGAGTTGATCACCCACTCGCGGAACACGAGCGATTCGATTTCCCAGTTCGGATCGTTTACATGAGAACCGTTGTTGTAGTCATTGAAAACGACGAGCTGCTGGGTTCCCTGACCTGCATCACCTTCATTCTCGGTAAGCAGCGAGAAGCGGAAGCCTTCCGTCATGTTGTCTGCAGTACTGTTGGGAGCCGCGAAGGGACCGTAGCCGAACTGATAGACACCCATGTCGTCCCAGACGTTGCCGAAGACCAGCCAGCCATCGTTTTCGAGAGCCATCGCGTCCATCAGTCCCAGAGATTCAAAATCCTGAGAGTAGGGCATCACGTTTGGAGTTGCACTGCCGATGTCAAAAATGATGTTGTCGTACAGAATTCCCGAAGGATCAGCTGGATCACCGTTTCCTTGGGTAATCACGGTATTGGCAAATCCAATTTGCAGGATCTGACCTACCAGGTCATTGGTGATATCAATGGTCAAAGAGTATGTCGCCCATCCGCCGATTGAGGACATGTCTTCGCTAATCAGGTTGGTCGTCGCGTAACCAGCATTCGGATCAAGCGTCTTGATAAATGCGTTGGCAGTCGTTGGTGCCGCGAGGTCACGGAGAGCTGCGTCAAACTGGAATTCCCAGGTTGAACCTACGTCGGCAGCATCAATAACCCACTCACGGAAAACGTTCGCTTCGATCTCCCAGTTCATATCATTGACATGTGAACCATTGTTGTAATCGTTCAAAGTCACAAGCTGCTGGGTGCCTTGCGGGGCTCCGCCTTCATTCTCAGCCAGAAGCGAGAAGCGGAAGCCTTCGGCCATGTTGTCAGCCGTGCTGTTCGGGGCGACAAACGGGCCATAGCCATACTGGTAGACGCCCATGTCGTCCCAGACGTTGCCGAAGACCAACCATCCGTCGGTCTCCAGAGCCATAGCGTCCATCAGGCCCATTCCTTCGAAGTCCTGAGAGTATGGGGTGATCTGGGCGTGTGATTTAGATGTCACTGCACAAAGCAGCAGAATTGCGGTTGACCAGACGGCCAACGAACGAAGGTTCATGTCTCACCTCTGTAAGCGGGTTGGGGCGATAATTGTGGGAACGGTTTCAACACGCTATTGTCCGAGAAACGCGCTTACATTCAACTCGCAATTCCAGATTTATGTGGAATTTCCTACAACCGGTTTCAGAGAGTCGGAGATCGCAAGAAAACTAATACGAATACACGCCCCGCTAAGCCGGCCAATCAACCAGCAATGGGGAAAACTCAGCTGATAGAGTTTTCATTTGCGATCTGAATAGAAAACGCCAATTCGGCCTTAGGCGACCGGCTTGCCGGCCATTTTCTTGCCAATCTCATAGATCTCACGGGTGGCCAGTACGCAATCATTACTCTCAAACAAGGTACGGATACATTGCTTGTGGATCTTCATTTTCAATCCACCCACGCCAATCGCACCGTAACAAAGAGTTCCATTTCGTTCTTCTGCTTTGTCAGTGACCTCGACCCCTTCAATTCCCGCCGGCGGTACCGCGTTCAAATCAATCGCGATACGTGGAGGCGAATCCAGTTCCTGCCATGCGTCGGAAACCAACTCGACTCCAGCCGCTCCGGCAGAGAACATAACGTCGGCTCCTCGAATCGCGTCGAGCGTCTGCATTGGAGAGTCGGTTTCCTGCGGGACCAATTCTCCGAGCACATCATTGTCGGCGGCCTCTTCCAGATACATCTCTTTCACAGCCGCACAAACAGAAGCCGCCCTTTCTCTACGTCGTGAACACACCCGAACGTTTCCGCCCTGAGCGTAGGCAAGCTGGGCAACCCTCAGTCCGACAGGTCCAGTAGCCGCCAATACCGTTACTGTTTTGCCACGCAACTCGATATGCGATTCGGCTGAGAGTACTGCAGCCACAGCTGTGGTGTTGCTTCCGTTGGGATCAGACATCATCGAAACACGAACCGGGCCGAAAAAGCACTTCTGAGCCGCACGAAAAAGAGAGCTTGTCTGCTCTACGTCACTGCCACCGAAAAACAAAGCGGTGCTCTTCAAGTCGTCAACTCCGCGAGTGAACATCGCCCCGTGAACAATTGTCTGAACTTCCATGGAAGAGACGTTGTGATAGGGCAACAGCCGTTCGACGCCGGCATCAATGGCGACAATGGAATCAAACGAACTGGCGTGAGGATCACCATCAATCTGAATCAGAATCTTCTGCTTGGACATGGCTTCGAAACAAACGAGTATTGAACAGGCCGGAAAGGTCAGCAGCGGGCTCAATAGACTGAAGACAGTGACGGGCCCGCCGGAGACAAGTGATTATAAAAAAAGGCCCGCCAACCGTTCCGGTCACGGGCGTTTTTTGAGTCAATTTTGCAGATGAATACTAGAATCCGCGGAATGGGTGTGCCGCATCCTCTTTGCCGGCGATCATTTCATCCGCTGATGGCTTGTGCCCCATCGCGTTGGCAATCGCCATCTTCGTGGCTTCATAGTTGTATTCGTAGATCTTCTTGTCGTCTTCGGCCTGTGGATGGATGAAGACACCGCATACACAGACGAGATCTTCCGTCTGATCTTTGGGGATAACTCCATCAGCCACACAGTCAGCAACTGCTTTGGCAACAGCTGCCTGTGCAGGACCAAACATCTGTACCGCTTGTTTCATCCCTTTGATGGTCACTTTCGTGATCATGACTGTCGCCGGCTTAACGGCAAGGTTGGGAGTCAGTACCGCGAGAAGATTTGTGTGACCTTCGCTTTGAGTCGACAGCGCATTTGCAAACGCAACGCCTACAGGCCCGTCTTTTGAACCAATCATCAAATCGATATGGGCAATTTCGTTGCCATCACCAGTCAGCGCCTCGCCAATATACATCGACATGGGAATCTCCACGTGGGTACAGGTTTAGTCTTTTCCGACAACGTTGCGGCCCCCGTTTTCAGGATCGCCCGCATTTGAAGTCGTGGGGTATAGTCGTTATTAACGCAAGCAGATTAACAGACCCGGCAAAGCGTCACAACCACTTGAAAATCCGCAATTTGCCGTCGCGAGGACTGACGTTTTTCCTCGACTATATGTGACGGTATGAGTGACTATCGGATCGGATAGCGAATCAAAAACAGGTGCTATGTTCGGATCGGAAAACGACTCCAGAGTCCTAGTCGCCGGCGCAAGCGCAAGGCAGAACGCGAGGTTCCTCAAAGCGTCAGGCTTTTCAGTCGTTGCCGTCGATTTTTTTGCTGATCGCGATACCAGTCACGACGCACAATGCGTCAAGGTGGAGAGTTTCGAAGAACTGGCCAATGTCGCCGTCGCACAAAATTTTGACAGATGGATGATGGCCGGCGGTCTGGAAAACCATCCAACCATCATCGGCAGGCTAAACCGTATTGGCCCGCACCTTGGCTCAACAGCCGACACAATATCATCCAGCCGGGATCTGCACCGGATCAACCTTGTCCTTAAATCAGATCCCCGATTTTGTCAGATGCCGCACACGGTCTATCGGCAGCCGCACGATGGCCGGCGCGTCGTCGTCGGCCGCGACAACCCGATTACGAATTGCCGCTGGATCAGCAAGCGAACCAAGTCTGCTGCTGGACTCTCAATCAAGTCTGCCAGCCTTGATATGCGGCTCGAAAACGGACAGATGGTACAGGAGTTCATTGAGGGAGATGCGACTGGCGGATTGTTCATCTCCGATGGAGAGCGTTGCCGGTTATTAAACGTTTTTGAATCTCTTCCAGCTCCGCATTCCGAGTTTCAATATGGAGGATCAATCTCAACTGTTACCGACGATAACACCATTCAACAAATGGAATCCACGGGCCAGGAGCTAGCGCGCCAATTGAACTTGAAAGGCATTTTTGGGATCGATTTTGTTGTCGCTCCTGACGCAGTCCTTTTGCTGGAAATCAATCCAAGAATAACCGCTTCCTGTGAGCTGTTGCCGGTATCCGGAAAGACAATCATCGATTGGCATATCGATTCATGTTGCGGCAATCTCCCGGCTTCAGTAGACCGTTTTGCCAACCAAAGAAAAGATCAGACGCATTTTTCAGGCAAGCTGATTTGCTACTCAGGTGCCGGCCGCGTGATTCCTGTGGATGACCGACTATCGGATTTCCTCTTCGATTTCAACGATGGCGAGACCAGCCTCGCGGACATTCCAGTTTCTGGAGCAATGCTCCGCCCTCAGGCTCCGGTGGTCTCAATTCTAAGTAGCGGGGAATCGCCGGCAGATGTGCGCCGACGGCTCAAGCAAACCTCAGCAATAGTCCAGCTACATCTGGGTCAACAGCTCAGTCGACACTCCTGAGCAAAACCTGATCAACAAAAAAATCCCCGTGCTCAATGCAACGGGGATCAGGAAATGCCATTGTCTGAATCAGGCTGCCTATCCGGCAAGGCGCGCGATCCTGTTTACCGGCTCAAGTGATTTATCTACTGACTTGTAGCGGTATTGCATGACATACGCATCCTCGACCGTATCGTCGTAGTAGTCACGCAAAACTGAAACAGCACGGAAATCCAGGTTCTTAAAGAACATCTGTGCCGCAAGATTCGTTTCCCGGATCTCCAGAACGATCCGGTTACGACGTTGCTGCGATAATTTCCCGACAAGTTTCTGAACCATCTGAACCCCGACGCCCCGACGGCGTACATCAGGTCGAACCGCAAAGTTCAGCACATGCAACTGATTCTTGTGTAGTTCGTAGATCATAAAGCCGACGACGCGGTCTTCATGTTCGGCAACCATTCCGATGCAGTTCCGTTGCCTCAGGCAGCGGATAAAGTCCTCCTCGGACCACGGAAACTCGAAGCTACTCTTCTCAATCTCCAGCACCTCTGCCATGTCGCGCCGGATCATCCAGCGGATATGGACATCGATGCAAACTTCCTTTTTTCCCGTCATGACAAAATCCCTTGTCAATTGCCGGAGCGATTTGCGATCGAGTCTGTTTCAAACTCGGATCAACGCCTCTTCCGACTATGTCTGGCTTCCATACCGTGCACGGCAATCCTGCCGTGATTGTTGACTGAAGAATGTCAGCTAACGTCTTCGCAGTCACCTGTTCAACAAGCACTGACGTTAAGACTGTTTGCCAACCTGTCAAACAAAACTGTGCGCTCAAGAAGAGCAGAATCTCGTCTGACGGAGGTAGATTAACAGAAGCCAACTACGGTGCCAATATTGAACAGACGCACCTGATTAAGTGCGCTGTAACGATTCATAAGACTTATCGACCGGCAAATTCTGTCGGCTGAAACAGTTTTCCAACGCAGTTCTCGCTAGCAGGATTTTCGAACTGCCTCCGACCTCATAGAAGCTTAATTTCCCAGCTTCGCCAGTCTGTTTTCCATCGGCGACGAATATGATTTTACGTTTGCAATTCAGGCCGATCGGTAATGACTGGACCCGCGAAAAAGGGCTATAAACGCGCTTCGTTTTCCAGCAATAGTGAGCCTGATGCTGACAACCCTATTAACGTCGCTGCCGCTGATCGTTGTGATCGCATGTGCGAGTGCCGCGATGCTGTACGCATGCGTCTATCTCGTACTGTTCGCAGAAAACAGGCGGTACTGGCAGGCGCGATTCCGGCAGATGGCACCGACTTCCGATGAGTATCCGCGTTGCCTGCTGGTCGTGCCCTGCAAAGGGCTGGAGCATGGCTTGCGCGACAACCTTGCCGGATTGCTTCGACAGGACTATCCCAATTACGAAGTGACGTTTGTTGTCGAAGACGGGCGTGATCCGGCGATCCCGATAATCAGAGAAGTTATTCGCGAACACAGATTTGTTACCGCTCGACTGCTGATTGCGGGAAGGGCCGATGTATCCGGCCAGAAAGTGCATAACCTTCAGGCCGCGACATCCGATCTCAAACCCGAAATTGAAATTCTGGTTTTTGCCGACTCCGACGCAGGCACAAAAAACACCTGGCTGCGCTGGATGACCGGGGGCATCGGTCGCGAGCGACTCGGAGCGAGAACCGGATACCGCTGGATGACGCCTCTGGACAAACGTGTACCGACACTGATCGGCTGTTCAATTAATAATGCCGTCGCATCAATGTTCGGCAACGGAGGACATTTCCTCGTCTGGGGCGGGGCATGGGCGATTCACCGGCGCGTTTTCGATGCCGCTTCACTTCGGGAAAC
>JBCCFB010000201.1:0-11866 GCA_039029995.1 Planctomycetota bacterium | reverse complement strand
TGTGCCGATTGATCCGCCGTGTAAATCCTCTCGATGATTACGACTCGATCATTGATCTCGTTTGCGTACTCGTATTGATAGGTCAGCTCATTCAGGGTGTTCCAGGCTAATGGAAGAAGATTGTTGTCTATCGCCAGTTCAATAATTTTCTTCCTTGCGGCAAACCTGGCTGTTTCATCAGCCTGAAACCTGAACTGGGTCCGTAGTATACGATTTGTTTTGCGGGTTATTTCCTGTTCCGTTGTGGCGTTTCCCAGCAGGTTTTGAAACTGCGGTAGAAGTTCATCCCACTTTTCCTCGACGGCCTCATCCGTTGGCTGTTCCAGACGATATGCGTCGCGCAGTTTCAGCCATCTTTCGACGTCCGTCTCCTGAGCGGAGAGTTGCGAATCCGCGGGCAGGAAGGCGCACATAGAAACGAGAATTGAGCAAGCTGTTTTCTGAATTCGGCGTGCGGTCATCGTGTTGCTCCAAATGCGTTTACATCTGATACTACCACGAACCAGCCGAACTAATGAAACTCAATCCTCGTGGCCTCAGCCGTCGTTCTACATGAATCCTGCCAGCTTCCTGATCCTGTTCAATATCGCGAAAGAAATGAACATTGGGCATCTCATCCGTACGGCCAATGTATTCGGGGCAAGAGTTGTTGTCGTAGGAAAGCGGCACTTTTCCAGAGGCGGCGCGACTGGTCGGTCGCAGAGCACGTCGATCAGTCGCTTCTATGAGCTCGGCGAAGCGGTGGAGTATGTCAGGCAACAGGGCTGTGAGTTAGTCGGAGTTGAAATCAACCCGGACGCCGAGACCATTGTGGATGCGAAGTTTGACCGTCCGGCGGCATTCATGGTCGGCAATGAAGGAGAAGGGCTCACTCAGCGCCAGATCGATATGTGCGACCGGCTGGTTTACATTCCACAGTTCGGCACGGCTGTATCTCTGAACGTGAATGTCGCGGCAGCGATCGTGCTGCATCATTATGCGCATCAAGCCGGTTTTCGACCGTGCGAACTGAACGGCCACAAATTCATCAGCAATCCCGAGGCGTTTCATCCGAACGTCCAGGAGATGATCAGGAAGAAGCAGGCGGACGCTGGTGAGTAGATTTGACGTAACCTTTCGCGTGCAAAATGTGGCATCGAAGTGCCTCTGTTTTCGTGACCGTTAAAGTCCCCGACGTCCGCTAGCGAATCCAGAGGGCTCATCGTTTGAAAGCCACGAATTTCCGCGAACATCGTCAAAATCGTAAAAAACGTGCTACTTCCGACGACGGTGCGCCGAAAAGAAGTAACGGTTCAAACTATTGAGTCAGCGAGGGGGGAATCTCGCAGCGACTTGCAGGTTGTCCGGCCTTTAACCGCAGGCCGGAATCGCGTGTGATTCTGACTGTTCTTCCCACCTGTTGTCTTCGCGGCTTCTGCCGCAGTTTGAAAGCGTCTCGGAAAAATTACTCAGTGTTTGCAATTGACCCGGTGCAGGCCGGCTTCGTTCATTCCGGATTACCGGTGGCAGGATGCCGACGAAGATCGCAAACCATTTGCTGCGGTCAGATCATTGGTTCAGGAGGAACTGAAATGTTACGTATGGTGCTTGGAATCGCGATAGCGATCACCGCAATGATGCCGGCCATCGGCATGGCGGACGATCAGGCAATCGCTGATTACATCAAAAGCCGGCTGCAAACAGAGCAGCAACGGGGTAATCTGCGCGGTTTCAACGTAGACATGCGCGTTGACCGTGGAACCGTCTGGTTCACAGGTCATGTTTCTAATGCAGAACAGGAACAGACCATCCTTACAGCCGCTCAAGGCGCAGGCCACCTGGGCGTCGTTCAGATCGTTGATGACATCGAAGTCAACGGTCAGGAAGCCGTCGAATCGTTCGACTACGATCAGGCTTACATGCCTCAAACTGATTACACAGCACAGGCCGGATATCAGCAGCAGATTGGAACAGGAGCCATTCCGACTCCGCCTCAACAGGCTGTTCCGTTCAACAATCAGCCGCTCGGTACTTATCCGAACGCTCAGGAAGCACTCGCTCCATCTTCGACTCCACTACCGTTCGCTCAAGCAGCAGGTTCCGGAGTTCCAACTCAGCAGGTTGCATACGGCAACAACGTTGGCATGGGTGCCCCTATGGGCGGTGCCATGAGCATGGGTGGCCCAATGGGCGGCGGCATGGGCATGGGCGGTGGAATGGGTGGCGGAATGGGCATGACTGGTTCACCAAACATGCCTGGCTACGCATGGCCTGGATACGCTGCACACCCGAACTACGGTGCACTTACCTACCCGCAGCAGTATTCGCCTTCAGCATGGCCGTACATCGGTCCTTTCTACCCTTACCCGCAGGTTCCACTGGGATGGCGTAAAGTCACTCTCGAATGGGATGACGGCTGGTGGATGCTGGACTTCAAAGACAAGTAAGCTTGTCTGAGAACTTGATATACAAAAAGCCCGCAGCTAATCGCTGCGGGCTTTTTCGTTGAATTTCCCAACGCGTCTAGTTTTGAAAAGGATTGACTGCGCGAGTGTAAAGTTCAGCCTCGCCCTTCAATCCATCAAACTCCAATCGCTCGATATTGACCAACGTGTCAGAGCCATCTCCAGTGACGCTGATGGTCCCATCAGAATTCGTGGTGACCGTGTACTCTGATTCAGGCTGCGGAAAAACGACGGTGTCGGTACCATCTCCACCGTTGATTACGTTATCTCCTTCGTTTCCACCAAGAGTGTTGTCTAGAGAGTTGCCCGTCAGATTCGAATGATGGTGACCCGTCAAACGGGCATTAGCCAGATACTGTGATTTGTGCGTATACGCGATCGCTTCATCGAACGAAAGGAAAAATGTTCCTTCGAATGATGGATCAATCTCTGCCGTATAGGTCAGTACCGGATGGAAGAACTGCTGAACGACGGCCAATCCTCGCGGATCGTTTTCAGCTATATCGTCGCGGGTCTTTGCAGCATAGATTCCCCACATGCCATTGTCTTCGTGAAACGGGCCCCACAGTCCGTAATAGCTGTCGATGACCGAAGCTAGATACTCCTGCGTGAGGCTACCTTCATCGCGCAACTCATCGATCCAATCCCGGGTTTCGCGAGCCATTTGCTCGGTCGGCCAGATGCCGTTCTCCATCGCATAGCTTGTCGCAGACCTGATTCCGGATTGAAATTCAGGTAGCACCCCCACAGGTGCGCCGCTCACGTCCACACCGATTCCGAAATCGTGAACACAGTGCAGCACTTCTTCGAGCGTTGCGTCACGATGATCTTCAAAGTCGTTGTTAACGTAAGCGGCAGTTCCCTCGACGATGGTCTCTGTCGCGAATAACGGTTGAGCGTGAATTCGTGGCTCGCGATCGTCTCCGTCTGATCCGCGGAGAATCATCATCATCGCCCCGTTGTCAGCCATCCGGTCGGCCACGCGTCCTTTGTCTGAGCCGAAATCAGAACCTGGAAAGTCAGTCAGAAAATGAAGCATTACATCACGGACGTGCCGGATTTGCGCTTCTGTGATTTCAGGTTGAGCGAAGATGCTGATCGGTTTTCCATTGGGGGCAATGATCTGTGTGTAGCGATCAAAACTGCGCCGGTAGGTTGCAGGAAAACTATCTGGCACTGAATGAATTTTAGTTTTCATAAGACCAGAAACGTCGCCTTCAGGGATCTCAATAGAATTCTGCCCATCCTCGGTCCGGTCATCTGATTCGCCGGCTGATTGTTTACCTGACCTGACTCCGAACCGTTGGATCTCATCTTCGGTCATCCAGTGAATGCCTGAAACCGGCGCGGCTTCCAACGTCCGCCAATAGAACTCGGCTGGAATCCCCATTTCTTCGTAGTAGTCCAGGTACAAACGATGTTGCGGATCATTACGGGGAACCTCCGCTCCAGATACGCCGACTCCACCCCATGAGTGGATTCCGATTCTTGCTCCATGTTCAACACTCCTGTTTCTTCCTGCGAGGAAAAAGTCAGTTCCGCCCGACGCAATCGAGCTGTCCGCGGTGATAAGGGTGTTGAACCCGAATTTTCGCACGTATCGGGACGCGCGAAGGTTCGCTTCGTCATCTACTGAACCAGGAACATTTTCCATTTGGATCGTACCTATTTCAGGGTGTTCGTGGATGAGTTGCAGCACGGCAGCCGGAGTATTTGAGTTGATCACGCCATTCATCATGGCGACATCACCGTCCACTTCAAAACGTGCCGGAGTGTTTTCATTGACCAGAAAGTCAGTCAGTTCCTGTCGGGAAAGCTGCCGGTCGCTATTGGAGTCTGCTTCTGAAATCAATTCGAGTAATTCACGATCAGAGTCGCTTTCGACAGCAGTGATGGAGCCGTTTGAATCCGAGTCGAAATGCTCGAAGATTGCGTTGACTTCCGAGGCAATCTGCTCCTGCGACATCAATATCGAACTGATAGAAAAGTCCCGGGCTTCAGCGAGAGATATTTCGCCATCGGAATTCGCATCGAGATTTTGAACGAAGTCTATAAGCTCATCGGGAATTTCCTCTTCGGTCAATCGTTCATTCCCATCGGAATCGAATTCGCCAAACAACTCACTGACTTCTTCAATTTCCGCGTCTCGAATTCCAACGGCTATTTGCTCGATAGCTGAATAGGAAAAGCCTGCGCCAGCGGGCTCCTGTTCTAACTGGAGAAGGCGGTCGAACGCCTCATAGGGATTGATGACGCCATCCCGATTCGAATCAAGAAGTTGCAGGATGGCCTTCGCAGAGTCGTCAGCGACCACTGACGGGAGAGCCGGACAGAAAAAAACGGCAATGGAAATTGCGAACACGTGGTATCGGATCATGGTAAACCCTTTTCGAGTTGACCTTCCGGCACGCCTGTTCTCAGGAGCCAGTTCGAAAGATCAACAATGGACGCATCAAGCGACCTGAATCTATCGGGCGGTGGCTCGACAAATGGCCCCGCGGCTCCGACGAATGCCAATTGGCATTACTATGGCTATACCTGAAAGCAGTATCCCGGTTTCAAAATAGTTGATGTACCCGATGCGGGAATGCCGGCACGAAAAAAGGCACTCCCTCGCGGAAGTGCCATTGATTTAACCGTCAATCGAGATGTTCACCGCAAGCAGGCGGCGAATTGAGATCGGTTATCGTCCAATCGCGATGGTGAAATTCTCTTTGGCCGGGGGCTGACAGGCGGTCTCATCACACATCATATAGTGAATGTAACCTTCGATGGTTGCTGATTCAAAATCGGCGGGAACTGTCATCGTCTGCTGAAGTGTAATCATCCCTTCGATCCAGTACGAAGGTCCGAGTTCACTCTGATGGAACATGCCCGGAGGAACTGTCGCTTCCGGCCCGATTTCGAGACCACCGTTTTCGGTGATGACGAGTTTGGTTGGAAACGTCTCGTTGCGGGAACCGTAGATGTGGTATCCCGCAGGAACGTGGACCGTCACATTGAGAGTTACCTCTTCGCCGGCAGCCGGAGCTGCGGAGTCGAATTCGGCGTGGATTGCAAACTCTTCCGGATCGAAATCGACAGAAGGCATCATTGCACTCGCGGTTTCAGCGGTTTCGCCTTCGTTCCGGTAGAGCCAGATCAGGTTCGACATATCCGGTTGTGGATCGAGTTCCTGCATACGTGTGAAAATCTTGTTCATCTTCTCGTTGTATTCCTGGAATTCTTCGGTTTGAGTGAATTCCTCGAATTCGTCTTCTTCCATCTCTGAATAGGCTTCGTTGATTTTCTCGGAAAGCTCATTCATCTGCGTTTGAAGTTCTTCGACTTCCGCCTGCTCTTCGTCAGTTAAAACCTTTGTTTCGGTCTCGACATAGCACTGACCACCGACAAGAAGATCCATGTCGCCGTCATTGTCGTAGTCAACGGGGTAGATATGCCATGATTTGGCAGGGCAAACCGGCTGGCCTGCTTCATTCGTCGGAACGGTCATCGATCCGAGGTAGTCGTTGGCGTCTCCGTCGCCCTTGAACGGTTCGATCAGCATTTCATGCGCTGCGAATTCAGGAGCGCCTGCTTCACCGGTGTTGCAGTAGTAGTAAACGCCTCCGGTTACGCCACCGCAAAGAATGTCGAACAGGCCATCACCATTCCAGTCGCAGACGACCGGGTTGGCTAGACCGCCTTCAATCATGACATGGTCACCGCCGGCATTGATGTGTCGGCTCTTCTCCGAGTAGACCGGCTCTTCTTTCGTGCCCTCGTTAATGCACAGATAAAGAGCGCCTTCGTAGGCACCTTGGATCATATCGAGGTCGCCGTCGTTGTCCCAATCCACCATGGCGCTGGACGTCATGTGGTGACCTTCGTGATAGGTCTCTCCTTCTACGGCACGATTAACCGACTGATACTCGCCATCGTCAAGATTCCAGTAGAACGCGATTCGAACGAGTTCATCATTTTTGTCTTTGATATGTACCGGCTGGTTGTAGCCGTCATCGGTACCCTCAACCAGGAACACAGTCCCTTCGAAGGTCGCCATGACCATATCCCGGTTTCCGTCAGCATCGAAATCCACCAACTGTGGAGTCATGCCGACACATCACCAGTTGTTCAGCTCAAGCGGTGAGCCATCAGTTGCCGTCACAGGCACAGGCTGATCCCAGACTGGATCGCCGCCGCTGGATGACTTGTTTTCACAAGCCCATACGCCGCCGAAAATCGAACCGATAACAAGCTCATCATCACCGTCGTTGTCGATGTCAAAGACAGCGGGTGACGGGTACATGATTTCGCCGCTTTCGTTCATCGGCGCATCTTCGATCATCAATAGCTCGGGAGCAGCGAAGATGTTGCCCGTCTCATCAGCAGCGGAATGACTGCTAGCGACCAGGCAAACCGCTACTACTGCGAGCACGATTTGAAGTTTCATCTGAATGCCTCATTTGTTTCGGGGAATATTCTGAAAAGATTTTATCCAGCATTCAGGTCAGCTGCGAAGCCGGATTCTCTAAATTCCACAATTGCGTCTACGTTCAGCGTCAATGCGAAGAGTTGCTGCGAAATCAAACACCCGTTGGAATGGTCCGTGCCATGAATACTGATGAACACGGCCGGCGAAAACGTGAGCGCCATTGGAGACGGGCACTCCCGGCCGGCTTATCGCTCGACTTAAGGGGTAGGACCCCGATGGTTCTTCGCATTGGATCCAAGAAAGGCTCGGGAGCATCGTCTGCCCGGATGTTTTCGGGTAGGGACGTGAATTGAAAGCACGTGGCTGCTGGCACTGATTCACCCCGCTAACCCGAATTCGCGGATTCATCTGAAAAATCCGCAAGTTCGTCACAGCTTATCACGATATTCACCCTTAGGAATGCATACATCAAAAAGGGATATGCGATGTCTACCAAAAGATTAACTGCTATTTCGGCCGCACTTGTCGTTGCGATCATGGCAGTTGTGAATACAGGATGTTTCAGCTCAGCAGGCCCGACACTGGGTATCTTCAGCATCCCGATTCCGGTTTCACCTTACCAGCAGAAGCTACGCGAAGACACTCACCACATCGACGAACGCTATGCACGTGTTCCGATCATGGGGCCACTCACATCAGGCGGTCCGGCAGTTGCTCTGGATCCTCCAAGTGATGATGAGGTCTGGTGGGCACTTGAGCGAGCGAACAGCGTTCAGGGCGGCATGCCTTTCCTGCACGAAGTTCAGCGCAACAACGTGACGATCATCAAGCAGAAGATTGCTGACTATATTGATCCACCTCGCGTCTACCCGTTGATCGGTCCCGCTCAGCTGCACCACGCTCACTATAAGTGCACGGTCTATTACACTGAACGAAAGATCGTCGGCTGGCCGATTCCTCACACGCTTGTTGACGAAGACGCCGTTGAAGTTCTCTACATCGACCACAACCACTTCCATATGGTTGGCGATGTTGATCTCGGCCCCAACAGCACCCACTATTAACAGAACATTCTGTTAGTGGAGCGGCGGAGCAGCGGTCCAGCGGGCCTCTGATTCAGATCTGGAAACACAGGATGCCGTCCGGTCAGGGCGGCATTTTTTATTGATGTTGAGTTTATCGCCCCTGAGTTTTGGTACCTGCTTGAACGATCAGGATCGCCGAAGACTCCGGCTATAAGTGACCTGATCTGACTCGATGTAAAACAGGTACGGCTGACTTTGTTTTCGTGTTTCGGTGGCCTTTCGAAAATGTGATGACAAGCAATCCCTTGAACAATTGTCAAACGAAGGCGCTTTTGTGCGAGCTCTCGTTGTGATTCAACTGTCAGGACGGTTGCCTATTTTGCCCCGGCCGCAATTGCACTAGGCAACGGTTCCGCGGCATTTACAATTTGTTTTCAGCGCAAAAAGCTTTCAGGTCGGCTTTGTGATGCAGTTTAATCTCTCCCGATGCCTGACAACCAATACGCCGGTCCGCACCGGCGAAAATAAGTGACTCAATCCGCCGACAATTCGAATTCGACCAACCCGGACGAGGTTGGAACGGTCTACAGCGCGAAGGCAAGCGCTTTCCTCAAGCGTTATTCGCGACTGATTCTGATCGTCTGTCTGCTTATCACTCCGGTGATGGTTTACGGCGCCGTCAAATCTCTGAAGGTCTATCACAACGATCTGAACCAGTGGCTGCCTGCTGGATTTGAGGAAGCCGACACTTACGAGCGTTTCTGCGATACCTTCGGTCGTGATGAAATGGTCGTGGCCAGCTGGGACGGTTGCCTGATGAGCGACGAATCCGTCCTTGTATTTTCCAATGCGTTGACCGAATTGAAACATGTCAACGGCGAGCCCGTTTTCGACCGTGTGATGTGCGGGCCTCAGATTCTCGATGAGATTCGAGCCGTAGGTGCAACCGAGCGGGCGGCAATGAACCGGATCGATCGCCTGCTCGTCGGTCCCGATAAAGACACAACTTGCGTTCTCGCCTTTCCGCGTGAAGTGGAGCTGACTCTGCGGTCGACGATCATGGATCGTGTCTACAATTGCGCGCAGGAGTCAGTAGGTGTCAGCCGCGAAGAGCTGCACCTCGGCGGACCGACGATTGACGGAGCGACGATCGACAACGAGTCGAAGCGATCGCTTGAACAGTTCATGGGATTTACTGTTGTCGCAGTATTTCTTCTGACCTGTTACCGGCTCTGGGATATCCGGCTGGCACTTATTGTGTTGACCTTTTCGATATTCTGCGCAGCGATCAGTCTGTCGCTCTTGTACTGGTCCGGCGGCAAGATGAACCTGACCATGATCATGTTGCCGACGATGACCTTTATCATGGGGGTCGCCGCCAGCGTTCACATGGTGAACTATTACCGGAAGGCCGCCTCCAATGGCAATCCGCAGAACGCTGCGGCCACGGCTTTGACCGATGGCGGTGTGCCGATCTTTCTTTCGTCTTTCACGACGGCAGCAGGAATGGCTTCACTGGCGACTAGTCAGGTCACGCCGATCCGGCAGTTCGGCATCTACTCGGCACTGGCGATTCTCTGTGCACTTCCGGTCATTCTGCTTGTTCTGCCATCGGTTCTGCACCTGATGAAGGGGCGTTTGAGCCGCAAATATACGGGTGGAAAACTCGAAAAACGTGAGATCAAATCCGGCGTCAGCCGCCAGACCTCATGGATGATGAATCGCGTCTGCCGCAATCACTGGTGGCTGACACTACCGGCTGGAATTGCGATGATCGGACTCGGTCTTGGCGTTCTGAAAATGGAAGCCTCGGTCAAGATCCAGAACCGGTTTGCTGAAAACACAAAGATCATCCAGGACTATGCCTGGCTTGAAGAAAAACTGGGACCTCTGGTTCCAATGGAAGTCGTTCTCAAGTTCCGCGAGGATTCTGAAATTGATCTCTGGGAGCAACTGGAGATCGTAACAGAGATTGAAGACTCGATTGAGAAAACGACTGCGGTCAATGCGACCTACAGTGCGGCCACGTTCCGGCCTCCGGTCCCGAGCGGAACAGATATCCGCGCTAAGATGAAACGACGGCTGACAATCAACACCTGGGAACAGGGGATTGAAGGGCTTGAGCAGGCAAACCTGTTGCGTCGGGAAGAAGATCACAATCTCTGGCGGATCAGTCTACGCGTCGACGCTCTAAATGACATCGACTACGGCACATTCCTCAGCGGCGTGAACCGGAATGTCTCCAACCAGCTGGACCATCTTGAAACGACAGGTATCACCGGAGTCTCGGCGGAACTTACAGGTGGAATCCCGCTTGTCTACAAAGCTCAGCGCCAGATTCTGTATGACCTTCTGAAGAGTTTTCTGGCGGCGTTTATTTTTATCACGCTGATTCTGATTTTCATTCTGCGGAACATTCGTGCGGGCATCATTGCCATGGTGCCGAATGTCTTCCCGCCGCTTATTGTTTTCGGATTGATGGGGTGGATGGGGGTACCGATCGAAATCGGATCAGTGATGACCGCCAGTGTCGCACTTGGAATTTCGGTCGACGATACGATTCACTTTCTCACCTGGTACCAGCGCGCTACGCTTGCCGGGAAATCCCGTTATAAGGCAATTCAATACGCATTTGATCATTGTGCAAAAGCGATGATCGATACGACGTTGATTTGCGGCCTCGGCGTCGCGCCGTTTCTGTTCAGCGTGTTTATGCCGACAGTACGGTTCGCGCGACTGCTTTGCATCCTTCTGGGAACTGCACTTGCGGGCGACCTTGTTATTCTGCCGGCAATTCTCGCAGGACCGGCTGGCCTGCTGTTCCGTCCGAGGTACCGCGCAACGCGGAAAGGCGGCTCCAAAACACCTCCTTCCGCAACTACGTCAAACGGAAGACCTCACGTATTCAATTCGACCCCTGTCAGCAAAAAGCAATAGTCGCAAAAGCGACTGATCGGGGGCTGTTCAGCCAAGTAGCGTCACTTGATCTCTGGATACAATCCGCCATTGTCGCCGCAATGTCCCGTTGTGCCGGCGATTAGGGAACCTTGTCCCGCACTGTTGCCAGTGACATTGCATAAACCGGGTATATGGATAGACTGAACCACTTAAATACCGGCGAATAAATGAATTGTTCTCCGGACCTGTGGCCCGCAGGCGTTAGATCTGTCGATAAATAACGGGTAACCCGCATTATGAGAAGCGGGCTGCAAAACAGGGATTACTGCCAGCCCGCTTACTTTCAGCATTTAATCTTCCCTTCTGAGCGAAACTCTTATGCCGGATATTTACGACAAGGTAGATGAATTCTGGGCGCGTATGAGAAAAGTTGTCGGAGAGGACATCGAAGAAGCACAGGCTGCATTCTTCCGCCAGATGCCGACAACCAACTGCCTGCCGAACATTACGCTGAGTGACGGTAACGAATACCTTCAGATCGCGACAAACGATTATCTCGGCCTCGCGACCGAGCCTGAAGCGCGTGAAGCCGCCGCACGCGTCGCGGCTGATCACGGAATCGGCACGCCGCTGGGTGCTCGACCCTTAACCGGAAACACAGTCGAACATATTGCTCTCGAAGAAGAGCTTGCTGCTTTCCGCGGAACTGAAGCCAGCCTGGTTTTCAATCTTGGACTGGGTGCAATGTCAGGCACGGTTGCCTGTATGGTCGGTCGAAAGGAACGTGTCTTTGTTGATGCCTACGCTCATGGTTGTCTGCATGACGGTGCGAGACTCTCCAAAGGTGATGCGAGCTGGTTCGGCCACAACGATCTCGATGACCTCGAACAGCAATTGAAAGACTGCCCTCTGGAGCAGCCCAAGCTGATTTGTGTCGACGGTGTCTACGGCATGACCGGCGACCTCGCTCCGCTGACAGAACTTGTCGAGCTGAAAAAGAAATACAACGCCAGGCTGTTCGTTGATGATGCACACGGAACCGGAGTGCTTGGTGAGAACGGTCGAGGCACACCGGAGGTATTCGG
>JBCCFB010000200.1:0-11872 GCA_039029995.1 Planctomycetota bacterium | reverse complement strand
GGCGAAATCTGGTCCAGAGCACTCTGGGATATCATGAATTCGATTGGTCGCGAAGCTGCCAATCAGGTGATTCTAGAAAGCCACTTCACCCTGCCAGCCGGCGCGACAATGCCGATTGCTGCAGAAGCAGTTCTGTTGGCTGACGTAAACCTCAATGGCGGTGCGAACACTGCCGACATTCGCCAGGCATTTGTAGATCGTGGAATCCTGACAGAGATCCCTGATGCCGGCCTGGTCAACTTTGATCGGGACAACTACACAATTCCGGACACGATCGAAATTGTCGTCACTGATGGCAACGCCATCCAGCCCGTTGAGGTCACCGTGGAAAGCACCAGCGGAGACTCGGAGACGGTAATGTTGACCGAGCTTGCAGAGTTCTTCTATGGCGGCAGCATCAATACCGCAGAAGGCGTTGCTGTTCCTGAGGACGGAATGTTGCAAACGGCGATCGGTGACACACTGACGGTAACGTATAACGATCCAGACAACGGACTGGGTGGAACAACCGTAGCTAACGACACGGCGGGCGTCACCAATACGCGGTTCTATCCATCGGATGATGTTCCTGTTTCAATCAATGACAACTCACTTCAGGAATCAACGATCGACATCACTGATGTCGGTTATGTGGCTGATATCGACGTCGAGTTGGATATTACCCACACGTGGGATGCCGATCTGGATGTATTCCTCGTATCGCCTGGCGGTACAACTGTGGAGTTGTTCTCCGACGTCGGCGCAGACGGTGACAATTTCAGCGGCACCGTTCTTGATGATGAGGCGACTCAGTCAATTGCCGCCGGCGCTGCTCCGTTTACCGGATCGTTCAGTCCAGAAGGTTTTCTGGCTGACTTTGACGACGAAGTGATCACGGGCACGTGGACACTGCAGATTTTCGATGATGCAGCGGGCGATACCGGAACCCTCAACAACTGGTCGTTGACCATTGACGTGATTCCGGCCAGCGCGGGCGCTGTTAACTTCGATCAGCCGTTTTACAACGTCGGCGACACGGTTGGATTCCAGGTTATCGACAGCAACACGACCGGCGGCGCCGACGTCATCATTACGTCCGGCGCTGATAGCGAGTCGATAACGCTGCTCGGCATCGATGTGTTCAACGGGACGATCCCGACTGCAGCCGGCAATCCTGTTCCGGACGACGGGATTCTTCAGGTTGCTTCGGGCACACCGATCACCATTGAGTACTTCGACGTTGATGACGGATCCGGCAATCCGGCAACTGATTCTGATACAGCTGGAATTCGAAATGTAATCGAATTCCCGTCTGCCGATGTGCCGGTTCAGATCGATGACAATACTACGGTGACGTCAGATCTCGAAATTACTGACGACGGAATTATCGGCGACATTGATGTGCTCGTTGACATCACTCACACGTGGGATTCGGATCTTGATGTCACGCTGATTTCTCCGGGCGGTGAGCGTGTTGATCTCTTCCTCGGCGTCGGAGGTTCGGGAGACAACTTTACGCAGACGATTCTCGATGATGAGGCCGCTACGAGTATCACTGCAGGTGCAGCTCCCTTTACCGGCCGGTTCGCTCCAGTCGGCAACTTGACGGGGCTGGAATCGCAGTTGATGACCGGTATCTGGCAACTTGAAATCACCGATAATGCGACCGGCGACACTGGTACGCTCAACGAGTGGTCGCTCTTTATCGACGTCATTCCACCAGAGCGTGGACAAGTCAGTTTTGACGCACCGTTCTACGAAGAAGGCGAAACAGTCGGCTTCAGCGTTTTCGATACCAACACCGACGGAACGGCAGATGTTCTTTTGACATCGTCCGACGGTGATTCTGAGATGGTCACACTCACTGGTGGTGGCCCTGACTTCAGCGCAACCATGGCAACTGCCAACGCGGCTCCAGTTGCCGGCGACGGCATCCTTCAAGTCATGCCCGGTGGATCGATCACGATCGAATACATGGATACCAATGATGGTTCCGGAAATCCTGCAACCGCAGAGGATACAGCTGATATCCGCAACACGATTGAGTATCCGTCAGTCGATGTTCCTCTGAATATCGAAGACAACACAACGTTTACTTCTGAAATCGTTATCACGGATGAGGGGCTGGCCAGAGATGTTGATGTTCTTCTGGACATTACTCATACCTGGGATTCCGATCTTGACGTGTTCCTGATTGCTCCTGATGGAGATCGGATCGAGTTGTTCCAGGACGTCGGTGGATCAGGAGACAACTTTACACAGACAATTCTGGATGACGAAGCTGAAGTTTCCATCGGGGCTGGAGAGGCACCATTTACCGGACGATTCAAGCCGGTCGGCGATCTCTCCCGTCTTGAGGGTGAAACAATCACTGGAACGTGGCTTCTGGAGATTACTGACGATGCGACGGGCGATACTGGAACGTTGAATGAATGGTCTCTGTTTATCGACGTGGTTCCTGTTCCCGATGCAGACATCACAATCGCTGCAGCCGCGGACGTGATGGAGGGTAACACCGGCACAATGATCGCGACGTTCGATGTAATGCTATCTGAAGCATCAACGCAGACGGTGACTGTTGATTACGCCACGACCACTGCAGGCTTTGCCAATCCAGCTGCTGCCGGTGCTGACTTTGTCGCGCTGATGGATACGCTGACGTTTGATCCAGGCGAGACCATGAAGACGATCGAAGTCGAGATCATCGGGGAAGAACGCATCGAAGTGGATGAGCAATTCGGAATCGAATTGACCAACGCTTCCGGCGGTACCATCGTGGGCGGAACCGCCTCTGGCACGATCATTGATGATGATGTGTTTGTCATGGGCACGAAAATGGACATTGTGACTCAGGATTCACCGATTGAATCGGGGCTCCTCGGGTTGACCGACACGGAATACTCGGCGGCCAAGGAAATCGGATGGCAGCCCGGGGCAGTCAATCTGACGGTTGTAGACACCGGTATTGGCGGCGATCTCGAGCGTGATGTTGTTCGCCTTGAAAGCGGAACGCTGACCGCGAAAGTTCCAATCGGCTTCTATCGCGTACAGGTTACCTGGGGTGATCCGGAAGCAGCCCGCGACCTGATGCAGGTCACGACCGAAGGTCGCGTTCGCAACCCGGTTACACTGGCAGCCGGTCAGACCCAGATCAACAACTACCGTTTCGCGGTCACCGATGGATTCCTTGATCTCGAATTCGAGGACCTCGGTGGTTCTGATGACTTTGTTTCAGTCGCGGCAATTCAAATTGTCAAACGGCAGAATCGCAACTTCCGGCCGACACCTGTGAATCCACTTTCAGTTCCCACAACGAAAGCCGTACATTCGGGAATTCCTGTTGGGCAACTTGGCGACCCGCACGACTTTGTCTTCACAACACGCAACCTGCCGGTTCTTCAAACAGCATTTGACAACAATGGAGTTGTCAGCGGCGAAGCAGAAACTTTGCGGCAGCAAATAGAGGATCGAGGAGCAATTGAAGAGACCAGGCGTGCCCAGCTATTGAACGATTACCTCGAGGAATCTCTGCTCGAAGAGCTCTAGCCGACACACCAGTTCCTCAACGGAAACTGCCAGTTCGAAGTTTCACATCCCCCGCTGGATTGTCCGGCGGGGTTTTTTTGTTTGTTGATCAACTTCAGCTGACAGCGCGAAAGGTGGCTTCGAACCTGATATAACATTGTCTACAGCGCACGGCGCTTTTGTCTGTAAACAGAAAGTACAACTTCGAGGAATAGCATGAAGACGTTTTCGGGATGCGTCGCACTGGCGGCGGTAACTTTGGTTCAATTTGCATTTGCCGGCGAACCCGGGATTCCGGTATCCACGATTCAACCGGCCGCGGCCCCTGCGCCGGCCCCGCACTGTGAAGTCCCCTGCGGGATTTATGCCGACCAGCGACGATTTGAAGAGATGCTGGAAGATACAGAGACAATCGCGAAAGCGATCACAGCCGTCAATGATTTTCAGGCTGGAATCGATCAGGGGATGATTGTTGCGAAAGACGTCAATCAGCTGGTTCGCTGGATCAACACCAAAGAAAGTCACGCGACCAACACTCAGCACATTATTTCGCAGTACTTCATGACTCAGCGCATCAAGGCTGACAACGAAAACTATGCTGCGCAGCTCGCGGCTGCCCATGCGGTCCTGGTTGCTGCGATGAAGTGCAAGCAGGATGCCGACCCGGCCACAGCGGAAACGCTCAAGAATGCAATCCTTGATCTCTACCGGGCTTATGAAGGAAAAGAGCCTGAACTGGGGCACCACGAGCATGGTGATCACGCGCCGGATCATGACGCGACCGTTAACGCAAGCGTTCATGGCGCCGAATACTCTCATGGCAACGACGGGCATGACGACCACGGGCACGACGACCACGGGCACGACGACCACGGTGATGATCATGCACATGCTGCAGATGGTGGCTTACAAAAAGCGGTTGGCGTAATTACTACGTCTCTGGATTTTGCCGGAAACGGAAAATAGCCGTTCGGCAAATCTGCGGATTTCCAACTACAGAGCCCTTCGTGTTTGCGAGGGGCTTTTTCAATTTGAGCGGGGAAGTGGCATGTGGTTGCGTGCCCTGAGCCGTTTCACGAAGATAGCTTCCTTGACAGACCTGTTCGAATGTTGATTCCGGCAGCTTTAATCCTTTAGCGGTAAGAAATGGACCTGTTCACCGTCGCCTCGATCGTCATCGTGCTTTCTGCACTGTTCGGTTATATCAACGTCAAATTTCTACGTCTGCCGAACACCATCGGATTGATGTTGATTGCAATCGTTTTCACGTTGTTGTTGTTCGTCAGTACCAGTTTCACTCCGAAGTTGCTTGAATTTGCAAACGAACTGATTGCAAAAATCGATTTTGAAACCGTGCTTCTAGATGTATTGCTGGGGTTCCTGCTGTTTGCAGGTGCCATGCATACGAACTTTGACCAGCTCAAGGTTCAGCGGTGGCCGGTTCTAGTCTTTGCGACGATCGGTGTTCTCACCTCGACGTTTTTGATTGGCGGACTGGTTTTCGTGACTTTTCCGCTGCTTGAGCTGAATCCGAAGTTCATTCACTGCCTGTTATTCGGAGCCCTGATATCGCCCACTGATCCGATCGCCGTTCTGGGGATCCTGAAACGGGCAGGAGTCCCCAAAAAGCTGGAGACAAAAATTGTCGGTGAGTCGCTGTTTAATGACGGCGTCGGAGTGGTAGTGTTTCTGACCATCATGAGCATTGCCGGCGGTAGCTCTCATGCTGAACGAAAAGTTGATCCGGCGGAGGGTGCTGAGCAGATAACTGCCGTACTGCACGTGCAGGAAGATTTGGACGAAGCCGCAGACGAGGATCAAAGCAGCGAAAATAGCGCTTTGGATGATGACGGAAACGCCGGGCGCGTAGGCGGTGGCGGAGAAGCCCTCGTCGAAACAGAGGAACACGGCGGAGATGACGGGAACAACGGAGACGAAGGGCACGGCGGAGACGAAGGTCACGGCGGCGAAGTATCCGTGCAGGCAATCGTCCAGTTGTTTGGTAAAGAAGTGCTAGGGGGAATCCTGCTTGGCTTTGTCCTCGGTTGCATTACCTACCTGATGTTGCGATCGATTGACGACTACGAGATCGAAATCATGATCACACTTGCATGTGTGATGGGTGGATATTCGCTTGCAATGTACTGGCACCTTTCAGCTCCGCTCGCGATGGTGGTTGCCGGACTGATGGTCGGCAATGATACCGTTCGGGGGACGGCGATGTCGCGGCAGACCGAAGCGTACGTCGATAAGTTCTGGGAGCTTATGGATATGCTGCTCAACGCAGTGCTGTTTGTCCTGATCGGACTGGAAATTCTGTTGTTATTGCAAAGCTTCGAAATGAGTTACCTCTGGGCCGGGCTCATCGCAATTGTCATTGTTTTGTACAGCCGATTTACGTCGCTCGTTCTTCCAGTACAGTTCTTCAAGAAAAAGCTGGAGTTCGTCCCCTACACTGCCACGATAATGACGTGGGGTGGCTTGCGCGGGGGTATTTCCATTGCCTTGGCCCTCTCGCTGGGACGACAAATGGACCGTGATTTGTTTCTCACGGTTACCTATTGTGTCGTTGTGTTTTCGATCGTTATCCAGGGGCTCAGTGTTGGATCGCTGGCAAAGTCCTTAATCGGAAAAGAGAATCTGGCTCAGCCTGATACAGGAGGTCACTAAGCTGATCATGAAATCAACCGAACCTCATATCTTTGTCATCTTCGGCGCGTCTGGAGATTTGACCCGCCGGAAACTGATTCCGGCTGTTTTTGAGCTGTACAAAAGTGGTTACCTGCCTGATGACTTTGCGCTGCTGGGAGTGAGTCGCAGCAAATTGTCGGATGAGCAATTTCGTCACCAGGTCCTTGAATCAAATGAGCACATCGAGTCCGGCGCAGAAACTGACCGGCAGAAGGCGGCATTTGCAGAACGCCTGTTTTACGAAGCGATCGATACGAAAGAGGTTGCCGACTATCAGCGTGTAGTGTCACGGCTTTCGGAGCTTGAGCAGCGATTCGGTACTGCTGGCAATATTATCTTCTACCTTTCGACGCCGCCGTTTCTCTACGACGTCATTCCCGCGAGGCTGGCCGAAGTCGGATTGCATCGTCAGGAAAACGGTTGGCGAAGGCTTGTGATTGAGAAGCCTTTTGGCGCTGACCTGGCTTCGGCACGTAATCTTAACGCCAGTTTGAAGAGGAATTTTGACGAATCCCAGATATATCGAATCGACCATTATCTTGGAAAAGAAACGGTCCAGAATCTACTCGTCACCCGGTTTGCCAACGGTATTTTTGAACCGCTCTGGAATCGAAACTACGTGCATCACGTGCAGGTTACTTCAGCAGAACCTTTTGGTGTAGGTGGACGGGGCGGCTACTACGACACGTCTGGTGCACTCCGGGACATGTTGCAGAATCACTTGATGCAAGTGGTTGCACATGTAGCGATGGAGCCGCCGGTGGATGCTTCAGCAGATGCTATCCGTGCTGAAAAATCCAAGCTGTTCAGGTCGCTTCGTCATCTGGATCCGTCTGACTTCAGGACGGATGCCATCCGCGGCCAGTACACTTCTTCCATGGTTCGAGGTGAAAAGGTCAACGGCTATCGGGACGAGGAGGGAGTACCTGACGATTCCAAGACCGAGACTTATGCAGCCCTGAAGTTCTACATTGAGAATTGGCGATGGTCAGGCGTCCCGTTCTATGTACGAACGGGGAAGCGGTTGCCGACACGTGTGGCCGAGATCGTAGTGACATTCAAACGGCCACCACAGGCTTTGTTCCGCGATGCTCACGGGATGTTCGACGAAAACAATCAATTGATCATGCGGATCCAACCGGACGAGGGATTACTATTAAGCTTTGGCATGAAGGTGCCCGGTGAAGGTTTCAATGTCACCAAAGTCGGCATGGATTTCCACTACAAGGACTTGTGCGAAGACGATGTGCCAGCTGCGTACGAACGATTGCTGTTGGACGCGATGAAGGGTGATCCAACTCTGTACGCCCATGGTGACAGCGTTGAATATTGCTGGGAGTTTGTTGATCCGATTGTAGACGCGTGGAAGAACGATCCCGATCTGCCTGTTTACGGATATCCGGCAGGAACCTGGGGGCCTGAAGCAGCTGACGATATGATTTCACCGGAAGCCATGACGTGGAGAAATCCTTGCCGTAACCTTACGGCTGACTTGACCTACTGCGAACTTTAGCAACTGCGAACTTTAGCAACTGCGGAACCATGATCGAAACCAGAATCTTCGAGTCGCCTCAGTCTGTCGCCAGAGGGTTTGCCGAGTTCTTCGAATCCCTTGTCACTCAATTGCCGGCGGGAAAGCAGTTCAGCGTTGCGCTTTCCGGGGGGAGTACTCCGAAATTGTTGTTTCAACTCTGGGCTGAAGAATACGCGGGCAAGGTTGACTGGTCCAGAATTCACTTCTTCTGGGGCGATGAACGATGTGTTTCACCGGAAGACGAGCAGAGTAATTTCGGAGTAGCAAAACGGCTGTTTCTTGATCCATGCGGAATTCCCGAAACCAACGTTCACCGCGTTATTGGAGAATCGAACCCGCTGGTGGAGGCCGTAAGATACGGTGTTGAGATCCGCGAGACTCTGCTACCTGATACCGGGTTTCCACGGTTTGATTTGATCATCCTCGGCATGGGCACCGATGGGCACACGGCATCTATCTTTCCCCATGAAATGCAGCTGATGACCACTGACTCGATCTGCGCGGTCGCGACGCATCCTGAATCGGGGCAGAAACGAATTACCCTGACCGGCAGGATGCTGGACGCAGGACAGTGCGTGGTTGCTCTGGTGACTGGTGAATCAAAGGCCGACATATTGGGGTCTGTTATTCGCAAAGACGAGCGTTCGAAGAGCTTCCCCATTGCAGGTCTAAACCCCGAAAGCGGGATGATCTATTTTATAGATCAATCCGCGGCCGAACGACTTGGCTAGTTGTCCGCTGCGGATTCGTTGGATTTTCGTTGTGGAGTTGCCAGATGATATCCAATCCGTGTCAAGCTTCTGTGCCGGATGAACGCGTGCCCGCGGGCAAGCCAGATATCCGCTGTGTGAGAGATTTCTTCGTTGGATTTGCGCCGCGTGGTTGCTGCTGTTAGTGCCATTGGCGTTGATTGCGACGTTTTCAAATGTGTCGGAGGCGTTGTCTGGAAAGTCTGATCAGCCGACCTGGATCTTGCTACTTGTTGTAGGAATTATGGACCTCATCGTCCTTCCGCCTGCCATTTTGATGCGGCGTGGCGTGTTTCGCAAATCCGGGATCTGCCTGAAACTGCTGCCGTGGATTTGTTACTTGATCTCAATTCTATTGGTTGCATTAGCTTTTATGTTCCTGATCTACGAGCATCGGTTTCATGATGGCGAATCTGTCGGACAGCTTGGAAGCGCCGTGCTTGCCTTTCCAGTACCCGTGCTGCTGGGAATCGCAGTGTTGATCGGATATTGCAACCGAGTGCAAGGCAGGAGCCGTCAGAAAGTTAGCCGTAGCCAGTTCGTGACCGAATTCGAATCTCCTGATCAGGATACCGATCAACGTGAAGTGACAGATCCCCCGATTGAGAGTTTCAATGTTTGAACGAATAAAGAGGTGGCTGACTGGAAACAAGCCGCCAGGTCCACTGGCAAGCAATAAGTCAACAGATGAAACGACGAGTACAGATGACGGATTTCAGTGGTATGAGGTCGGTGACGAGAACCCGTTTCCCGTCCGAATACTCGACGTTCGCAGCCTGACATGGAATGTAGTCGCCACAACACAGGATCAAACGATCGCGGCGACGTTTGCATCTCAACGAAGTTCTGATGGTCGCGAAGCGATCGACGCGCTGATTCCAAATGTGGAATCTCTGGATTGTGAGCTTACTTTTCCGCACAATGGTCAGGAGCTCGAAGGAATCGTCTTCAAAGCAGATTCGATGGAGGTGAAGTGGGATATCTACATCTACGATTCTGTGTTTCTTTTTGTCCGCAGCTGGACCGGGCAATTGCAATATCGTGCCTACGCTGAGATGGGCGATTCTGAGATACGAATTTATCGAATTGAGGCACCTTCTGATCTGATCGACATCGCGCCCCAGACGGTTTACTTCTTACTTGGCTCCCATGCAATGGACAGAGTCCTGCCTCACACAATCCCGGCAGAAACCCCCGAAGATCCGCAAACGATCGGATTGATGTCTTTCAGTATGTATGGCAGGCTCGGATGCTACGCGACATATGAAGACATCACTCAAATAGAGATCCCGACCCCTCCCACTGCGAAATGAGGTGGCCGGTCAGCCGAAAAACGATCCAAGTTCGTTAGCGCATTAGATTAGCGCATTAAATTGGCGCATTAAAAAAGCCTCCACATCAGGGAGGCTTTCTTGATTCGAATTCCGGCGACGCCTATGTGGCCGCTGCAGTCACGATCTGATCAATCGTGGTGGCTAGTTTCTTGATTGCATCCTCGACGTTTTCGATGCCAAGTCGAAGAACTTTTACCGTCTCCCAGCCTTTTCCTTCTTTGCCGTTGAGTGTCTGGCGGAAATCCTCGAAGGCCTGTTCCATTTCGGCGCCTTGCTCTTCCGAAAGACCGCTCGGCTTAGGCTTGCAACGCCAATTGAGCTGACAGATGCCTTTGTAAACCTGAATAATATCAATTCCGGAAGCCTTACCGGAAAACGTGCAGTAGGCGTTCTGGCCACGCTGTACACGCTGGTAATCACAAACGATATCAGTTTCCTCATCAATCATTTGCTCTAGTTGTTCGTATGCGTCAAACGCCAGGCTACTCGGGCATAGTTTCTCAGTTTCCTTTGCCCATTGTTCGCGAGTGACTTGTTCGGCCGCCATTTCGGACACCCCTTGTTTGTCGTGATTCTTTGTTCAGCTTTCTTAATTGTAGTCGAAATCACCTTTGGTTTCATCCCATGTACGCTAACAAGATGACCTGGTTGTTCGTTTTCGGGAGCCGGAAAATCCGTTGCCGACTCGATTTTTCGCCGGCATATTTTGACATTGCTGTTGACACCGAAAATGGAGATGCATAGCCACTCTGCCATTAAGCGAAACGCGGATATGGCCATGAATTCCGGCGGTCACCAACCCCTAAACCGAGTGAACGGTGATTGTCTTTTCTGAATTACGCAGACGTGAGACTTCCGGAATTTGCGCGGCAGATTCGCATGAGGATGTACCGCAAATCCGATGTCAGCCTGGGACAGTTGTATCGACTGTGAGGGGGAAACGAATGTTCAGAAGACTCAATTTGGGGATGGCCAAATCACAGGACACGTGATGTCCTGCTAAGATGAAGTCTTGATTTTTCAAGGTATCTACTCCCTCCTGATCAACATCCGGCGCGAAATGAATCGAGCTAACGCTGATACAAAGTTCCTACTCAAGTTCCTTATCATCTCCATTGCGCTTCTTGGGTATCTGCTGTACTGCCTGTATGACGGTCTTTACGCGTATCCGAAAGAGCTTGAACGAGCCGAGGGATACGCAGCGATCAAAAGTATCGAGGACGATGCTGAACGCGATGAACGCTGGAAGGAGATAACGACCGAGAACAACTGGAAGTATGTTCCGGTGCCCAAGCCGCCTGAGGAAGTTGAATGGAGCATCACGGAGCAGTTCATTCAAGCTGCCCTTTGCGCGATCATTGCGCTCCCGCTACTGATCTGGTACTTCCGCAAGAAAAGTTCCTGGGTGGAGTCCGACGGAAGTTCCTTAAGTTCAAGTTGGGGACAGAAGTTCAGTTTTGAGGACGTTCAGGAAATCGATAAGAAAAAGTGGGACAAGAAAGGTATCGCGCTCATCAAGTATCAGGATGGCGGCGAAGAGGAGACGTTCAAGTTTGACGACCTTGCGTATGATCGAAAGGTAATGGATCAGATTCTATACGGCCTGGAACAGGCAGTCGGGGCTGAGAAAATTGTCAACGGAGAGCCGGAACGCGATCCGGCTATCGTGGCAGCTGAAAAAGAAAAAGCAGCCGCCGAAAAGCGTGCACGCGAAGACGAGGAAATGAGCGAAGCCTGATTCCCAGCTTCAATTTTCTTTTGCGGTATTAGTCTTTCGGGCGGGGATCAAGCCGGTTTTGTGCATGCCCGGTTCCAAGCTTGATGCGAGAAAGAGCTCCTCTGCCGCGACTTGCGTTCTGTTTCCGTGGCCTTTCAACTGCCCAGTTGGATTGGGGCTCTTCTTAAACAGGGCTCGGCCATTCATGCCCCTTGCCTCCGTGAATCGGTCCAGCAAATGCCCTTGCCTTGCCTGTGCCCTTGCCTTGTCAGTGCCGTTGTCTGATCAGTGCCGTTATCTAATCAGTGCCGTTATCTAATCAGTGCCGTTATCTAATCAGTGC
>JBCCFB010000199.1:0-11941 GCA_039029995.1 Planctomycetota bacterium | reverse complement strand
CTCAACGCGGCTTTGAAATGCAGGTCGGACTGGATCCGGATGGAAAGATCGGACAGATGTTCAACGTATCGTCGATTCCCCAATCGGTGGTCATAGATCCCGATGGAAACGTTGCTCGATTGCACGTCGGAGCGTCACCGCGACTCGGCGATGAGTTGTTCAAAGCGATTGAGTCTATTCTCAACGAAGAGCTGTAACTCGACTTTCCGGCTGCATATCAAAAACAAAACCGCAGCCCGGATAACCGGGACTGCGGTTTGCTCAATCAAGGTAGTATTGTTTGTGCCACGGCCACTGGCTGTGGACAGATCGCTTACCGGTTGATTTCTCCACCGGTTGCGGAGTTGTCTGCTGTTTCATCCGTGTTCTGTGGAACAGGGATATTTACTTCGTCGCCGAAGAACCTAGTCGTTCCTTCTGCAATCTCTCTCGCATCAGATTCTGAACAAGTCAGTTGTGCGCGGAAGATATGTGTACCCGCCTTCTCTGCCTGAGCGGTTACCTGGAACGTCATCTGTTCGCCGGGTGAAATCTCTTCAATTGGAGCGAACAGTACCTGGCCGGGAACGAGGCGGTGCTGGAGGCCGGTTGCATTGTTCGGCTCAATGCCGTCAGAGAATTGCATGACCAGTCGAACATCCTCGGCTGAACGAGTTCCGCGGTTGGTGACCGAGATTTCGTATTCAACATTTTCTCCGGTCGGCAGCGGGCCCTTCGGATCCGCGACAGTGAGGACAAGGTCAGCGACTGTCTCAACGGTTGTCACACAGACGGCCGAGGCAGCAAGATCACCGCCACCTCGTGCGCCGGCTTCAAGCTGAAGGTTGCCGGCTGCGTCCAGTTGACAATTAATTGTGTAGGTTCTCTGGTCGCCCGCGGCAAGCGAACCTACGGGCCACGTAAGACCGCCATCGATTTCGTTCGCGGAATCAGCGCCGCCGAGATAACTGACTCCCGGCGGAAGTGCGATGGCAGCGTAAACATCGGTTGCGATTGCATCGCCGGTGTTCTTGATGTTGATCTGATAGCGACCGACGCCTCCGGAGAACTTCATGGCAGGGCCTTCGATAAAGACCTCGAGGTTTCCGCGGCGTACGATAATCTCACGCTGTGCTGACGTTGCTAGTTCGGTGTCTGCAGTTGCATTGGCAGCGAGAATCAACTGGCCGGCTGTTCGAGCCAGCAATTCGACCTGGAAGTTCCGTTCCTGGCCGGCAGGAATGTCACCCAGAGGTGCGCGTTCGCCACCGAGTTCGGCGGGTAGCATGACATTTACATTCTCTGCAGTTCCAGTGCCGGGATTGCGGACAGCAACGTGATAGATTGCTTTTTCACCGAACTGGACTTCCTGCGGTCCGGAGATGTTCATTTCGAGCCTTGGCTCAGTCACCATGACGTTGCTCGATCCGGTACGCGGAGCGAATGTCCATTCGATACCCATGTCGAACATCTCGGCCTTGCGCGGAATGCAGTCGATAGTGAGTGACTGCTGCTGACCGGAGCCGATGTGATCCACGGTCCAGATCAATCTTGGTTGAGCAGCATCTTCATTGACCTGCTTTTTTCCGTTGGTCAGGTTCAGGTCGGCAATCTCAACCCACTCCGGAAGGTCAATTCCGACGATGATTTCTTCTGCTACGACCGCACCGGTATTGTGAACAACAACCTGGAATTCAGACACTTTGTTGATACCGATGGACTGCGGGCCGAAGGACTGAACTTCAATCGAAGGAGCACTCAACATCAAGCGAGCAGAGGGAAGATTCTGATTTGATTCGGGTGCTACGGGTCGAGCTGGAACCGATGTCGAAACCTGTTCAAACTGTGTGGCTTGAACCGGTGACGTCTGATCAGTCGCAGAAATGTAGTTCTGCGTCGTCGCCTGACGGATCTCATTGATCGGGGCTTCGATCTGTGTCGGAACCGATTGAGCTTGCATCAATTCGTGTTGTGGAGCATCGGCCGCCGGCTGCATCGGAGTGAGCGAACCACCGGATTGCAGTGGCCTTGCTTCTACCATGTCCTGAGTCTCTACCGCCTCAGGGGCACCGGTTGTCGGCGCGAGCATCGAGCCACCTTGAAATTGACCGGCGCCCGTGTTCGGAAAAGAGCCGGAACCCGCTGGTGGCAGAGGCTGTTGCTGGAACGCTCCCGGTTGAAATGCGTTTTGCGCTGGAGCGGGGGGAAGCTGCGTTGCAGGTGTTTGAGTCGCAGGTGCTACGCCGGGAAGCTCCTGAACGTAGCTCGTTTGCTGAATCATTCCCTGCTGTTGCTGTACAGGCTGATGCTGTTCGTACGCTTCAATGCGGCGCGAGCTGGTCATATAGCGACGTGAGGCCGAATCGGGATAGTGCCCTTGCTCAGCAAGCTGCTGCCGAACTTCCTGCAATTGCAACTGTTCTGAATTGGTCGGTGGTACATGAACGGCCGGCGGAACAGGAGCGTACCGCTCGGACGGTTGTTGTGGCTGCTGTGCTGATGCAAATGAGCACGCCATCATGGCGACGACTGCAACAGCAAGCAGTTGTTTCGTAATGTGAACTGCCATTTGATCTACCTTGATTTGTTTAGCTTGCCGGCTGGTTCAGCTCGCGACCATTGGCGCACGGATCACGCGCTGGAGGTTCAGCCTGTCTTTCGTCTGATCGACTTTGCGGGTTAGGCAGGTTTAACCAATTGCGAAAGGAATCCGGATTTCCGGATCCGATGGAAATGTGCGCGCAGGATTGTGCAAGCACAGGAATTAAGAAAGGCAAGTCTGGGTGACCAGTCAGTTTCCGGAGCCGATCATTCTCCAACGGCAGTTGCCCTGTTGCAGGTCGCAGGCTTGAAGACGGCAGCAGTAACGGCCGCAATCCTGCTAGCGGTAGTCATCCCTGGCAGGTTGGAAAACGTCAAGAATCCGGCAATCGGTAATCGCTCGCCCCCCGTGTGGCACGTTTGATGGTATGACGACGATGTCTCCCGGTTTCAGATGATGAGGGGTTCCATCAACCACAAGTTCAAATTCGCCTTCGAGCATGTTGACAACCTGCTCGTGAACGTGGTGGTGGGCAGGCAGCGAGGCGTCTTTGGCAATCGACCAATAGGCGAGAGTCATGGAATCGGTGTGGATCATCCGGCCTCGAAAGCCGGCAACAATTTCCTTCTGTTCTACATCTTCGAGAGCGAATTTATTGGTCATGACGTAAGCCCATTCAGATTACTGTCTGGTATCCAGGACGACGCGGGTCTTAAAGATGATGTCGTGGATGCTCCTGCCCTTTTCATAAAAAAGCATGAACACGGTGTTGGCACACATGAACAGAATCACGCAAACGGCGAGTACAACTGCTGTTATTTCGATCCATGTCACATCGATAATCCTCAGCGCGTCATCGATGAAAATGAAAAGTAAAAGACTATTGCGCACGAGGTCGCGCAGAACCATAGCCTTACCGGTTGGTTTCAAGCCGTACTGATTGACGACTCGTAGATGGAAAATGCTTCTCCCGGGCGACTGGCGCCAGAAAAAAACGACCAGGGAATAGATCGAGATAATCGCAACTTCCGCGCCGGCGAGCAGAACGCCGGAAAAGGGGGCTCCACTGCCTGAGGGGGAGAGAACGGCTACACCAATAGCCGCGATTCCGACCGCGATCATGATCAGAAACCAATCGATCAGGGCGGCAAAGACGCGTGGGATCGGTCGGGCGAAAACGCGGGACCCTGGTTTTCGTTTTTCCAGTTCAGTAACGAGCTCTTCATACGAGTCAAAACGGTCTTCCGGCTTTTTTGCCAGAAGCCGTGAGAGCAGGTCGCGCCATGATTCCGGGTAATTTTCCGGCCACGGGGTCGGGAATTCGATTTCCGCCTGATTGTGGGAATCAATCCATTGATCGATCGAGGAACCTGTCAGTTTGACCGGCAACCTTCCGAATGTCATCTCGTACAGCGTAACACCGATGGCGTACATGTCTGACCGGGTTGATGGCTGTGCGCCCTCAAGCAACTCCGGTGCGATATAGTTCGGGGTTCCACCGAGTCGTCCGGATTCAGTGTCCGAGGCGCGGCGTGCCATTCCAAAGTCAGACAGCTTTGTGAGCCCGTTGGACTGCACCATGATGTTGGACGGTTTGATGTCGCCGTGAATGATATCCAGTTCGTAGGAAAACCTCAAAGCGTTGACCAGCTGGATTGCGATCGGGGCGACGTGGGAGAACGTAAGAGTCTCTGACTCGATCAACTTGCTTAACGGTTCCCCGTCAATCAACTCCATAGCGAGAAACGGATCTCCATCCTGTTTTCCGACGTAGTAGATCGTGACAATGTTCGGGTGTGTAACCCGTGCCTGCGCGACCGCTTCCTGCAACAGGGCGTCGATCTCCTGTTCACTGCTTGTTGACGACATCGTGGTAGAGCCGATTCCGCTGCGAAGAACTTTGACCGCAACGTACCGCTGAAGTGACGTGTCGAGAGCGCGGTAGACCTGCCCCATCCCGCCGCGGCCGAGAGGCTCAACGAGCTCGAAGTGGCCCATAGTTCTGCCAACCAGATGCAACGGGTCATCGTCACCTGAATTGCCGCTGCGCGTATCACCGAGCCCGGCTGTCGGCTGCGCGTCGTCATCAGGAATTCGCGCCTGATCGAGGTTGATTGTCATCGTCATGGCCAGGTCATGACGGAGCATTTTCGTGGAGACATGAGCCCCGCACTCTGTGCAGATGCCGCCGGTGTTGGCGTCAATCTTGAGTTCCGTACCGCACGTGCAGCGATACAGGACGAGCTCGTCCTCGTGTATCGGCTGGGTTTTTTCGAAAGGCTGCGTTACGTCGTGCGGCCTGGTCGGTTCGTGATTCATTACGTGCAGAAAAATAGGCTGCGTTCGTGGAAGATACCCCGAAGCAGCCTGCGATGTTTCATATGAGTTTGTCCGGAGCTGACACACACCCATCTTAACGGGTGCGCATCAGATTCCGTGACAAAAAACTACCGGCCGGGCAAATCGGCCGGTACCGTAGCGACTATTCCTGAATGATTCCGGCCCGCTCCTGAGCGTCTTCGAGGAAGTAGTTCAGGTCTTTCAGGTCGTCGGCGTGGATGACCTCATAAGCGTGAGCAGCACTACGTGCGTGGTACAGCTGTTCACGGATATTGATATCCTTCGTGATCGCGGTTGCAAAAGCTGAAATGATCTCCAGGTGCCGGTTCCGCTCTGCCTCCGGAGTCGCCAGCAACAACACTGCGTGAACGACACGGCCGTCCGGAGCACCAAGATCGAGACCCTCTGAACTGATTCCAAGTACGCCTTTGACTTCACCTTCTTTGACTTCGTCCAGAATCGCATGCGGAATCATCAGGCCATTTCCGAGACATGATGTCTCATTCTCGTCGCGTTTTGTGACGCGATCGATGAACTCATTCTGCGGAATCTCCATCGAAGACGTTGAATAGAGCAGCCCGGTGAGCTTTTTGACGACGTCTTCCTTGGATCCGTTGATTCCGACAACGATGCGATGCTCGTCAAGGAAGTCGAGCAGCCGCGGTCTGTCTTTGTGATCTTCACCGGACTGTGTCAGCGAGAATCTTGTTGCACTTGGACCGATGAGCTGATTGATCGCCAGCGCTGCCAGACCGACCGTGTTCACGATGTCTTTTGTCTCGTCGCTGAATCCAAGTTCCCCGGTCAGAAGAATCAAACCGACTGCGACACCACCGTGAGGAAGCAATGCGATTCCCAGGTATTTTCTAACGTTCTGAGTAACGCCGGCCAGAGTCATTGCAGTAAACGCGTTGACGGATTTGGCGATCAGCCTTGACCCGAAGAACAGTGCAACCAGACCGGCCGCGAGTGGAACCTTCGTAAAGTCGAGGTTCATTCCCGCAAACGTAAAGAACAGGGCAAACAGCACGCCACCGATCGAAGTCAGATATGCTTCGCCCGAACGCACCATGTCGTGCTTCATGTTGGTCAGCATGATCCCCGCAAAAGTACAAGCGAGAATTCCACCTGATGTCTTCAAACCCGCTGCCAGACCCCATGAGCCGAGTACAACGGCAACCATCAAGGGACCAAGGAATGCGGGGCTGACGATGATCCTCTTGAGTCCGATCGCCACGGCAGCACAAAGTGTCCCGATGGCAAACGTCACTCCGAATTGAATACCGACATTGGTGAATCCTTCCGCCCAGCCGCCTTCGGTGCTGAGGAAGGTCGAAAGGAAAACGAAAACCGCAACGGCAACCATATCGATCAATCCGATTACCGCCAGCAACGTTCTCGTTAGAATTCCTCTCGCCCTGGCTTCCTGAATCACAAGAACCGTAGTCCCGGGAGCACCGGCGATCGCAATAGCTGCGAGAAGAATCGCTACTTCTCTAGTCATTGTCGAGCTGATCATCGATCCGATGAACAGCATCGAGCCAAGAACGATCAACGGAGTCATTATGGCTTCCCCGATTAAAAGGAAGCCGATACGTTTACCCATGTTTTTGAGACTACCGAGGTACAGCGAAGCACCGACGGTGAACGCGATAAAGCCCAGAACAAAGTTCATATACGGCTTGAATTTGCCGAGCACCGCCGGATCTTCGGAAGTGTCCATTCCCGGCAGGTAAAGCTGCCGTAGAATCATCCCGGTTACGATCCAGCCGGTTACTTTGGGAAGTTTAAACTTTGCGAATATTTCGCCGCCGACAATTCCGGCAACAAGTACCGTTGCCATGTTCAACAAGACGTAGTCGAACTCAAGTCCAATGCTTTTAAGGAATTCCATATCGCGCGCTAAAAAAGTGTTTGAGTGGAAAGAGCCATTGCTGGGACATATGGTAATGGCAGACAAACTGCCGGAAAATACCGCTTGGGGTTGTCAACGGCGTTTTCTTTGCCTTTTTGCCCACTTGCCGGCGCAGTCACGTTGTCAGTGCAACTAATTAGCCCGTTAGAGACAGGATAGGAGTCCGAATGGCCGATCAATTCAGTTGTCTGGTTGTCACCAATCGCGAGTCGTCGGAAGATCGAAACGAAGATAATGACGAGCATTTTGGAATTCACTCCGTTGCCGCAGATCAATTCGGCGCAGACTTTTATCATTTCGACGTTGAACAAGTCCCTGCCGAAGCGATCGTCGAAGTTGCCGTCGAGTATTCGTCACTGAATTACAAAGACGCGCTTTGTGCGACCGGACAGCCCGGGGTCGCAGGGAAGTTTCCAATGATCCCCGGCATAGATGCCGCTGGAGTTGTCGTCAGTGCAGGAAATCCGGAACTCGAATCCGGAACACGAGTCATCGTCGCGCATGCGAATTTTGGCACGCGATGCGACGGAGGATATTGCGAGAGGATCAGAGTCCCTGCGAGCTGGTGCGTTCCGATCCCGGAGAATCTTTCATCACGCACCGCGATGATTTACGGTACCGCCGGATTTACGGCCGCTCAATCCGTTGAACGAATTGCGGATAGTGTTGAACCGACAGCCGAAAACAAAGTCCTTGTCACTGGCGCAACAGGCGGCGTCGGTACGATGGCGCTGTTGATGTTGAATCAGTTGGGGTACACCACCGTTGCCGTAACCGGCAAAACAGAAAAGCAACAATGGCTGCAGGAGCTTGGTGCCACCTTTGTGCTCTCCCGTGATCAACTGCCATCAGCTGCAAAGCGGCAACTGAATTCCAGTCAATTTGCCGCCGCTGTCGATACTGTCGGCGGCGACATGCTCGCTGACGTTATCAGCACCATAAGTAATGGTGGAATC
The DNA here is from genome assembly GCA_039029995.1 of Planctomycetota bacterium. Classification (GTDB taxonomy): domain Bacteria; phylum Planctomycetota; class Planctomycetia; order Pirellulales; family Pirellulaceae; genus Mariniblastus. Next base: position 4,209 of record JBCCFB010000199.1, on the reverse strand, counting down.
GTCACCGCCTGCGGCAATGTCGGCGGAGCCAGATTCACTACCAGTGTTTATCCGTTCATTCTGCGCGGTGTGACTCTTGCCGGAATCGACTCTGCAAATATCTCTCAGCGGGAACGAGTTCGAATCTGGAACCGAGTCGCCAATGATCTGGCAGCTCCCGGACTGGATCGGATCGCAGTTGAGATTTCGCTGGAAGACCTTCCAGAGAGAATCCGGGCTATTCTTGCCGGAACGAATTCGGGACGAGTTGTTGTCAACATGTCGCGACTGGTCGCCTGACTCGAATTCGAATTCTGGAAGGTAGACGGGTCGCCAAAGCAACCCGAAAAGTGAGCAGTGTAAACCTGACAGTTCAGTGAAGTGACGATTTTTATGTTTGAGAACGAAATTGCAACCAACCAGTTGATGGTCAACTATCTGATCCTGCTGGCATCTGGTATCGAGGATTCTGAACTTGATGACCAGCCTTGCGAGAATTTCAATCCCCCGCGCTGGATCCTCGGGCATCTCGCCGTGTATACCGACTATGCTCTTCGGCTGACCGGGGCACGTTTTGCCTGCCCGAAGGAATGGCACCGGGCCTATGCCAGGGGTTCATCGTCAGGTAGTTCGCCTGACGAGCGGCCTTCCCGGACAGAACTGCTTGATGCCATCGTCAACGGATTTCAAACTGTGAGAGACCGGTGCAGTCAGCTTTCCGAAGAAGACTTGAACAAGCCGCACAAGGTGCCATTTCTCAAAGGCACCGCGCTTACAACTGCCGGTCACGTCCTGGCTCATCTGATGACCACCCATTTCGCTGCCCATCTCGGGCAGCTGTCCGCGTGGCGGCGACTTAATGGACTTGAAAACGTAGAGCCGGCCGAACCACCGGCATAACAAGTGCCGTGAACGGGGCTCCAGTTGCGTTGCGGGAATCAGGCTGAATCACTGCTGGAACTTTCGTGCAAAACTTGATTTCAGACTGCTCCTGTTCCTAAACTTGAATTCAATGCTGCGCAACGACCTGTGCTGGATGAATCGGGATTCCCGGTGTCTTTTTTTTCGAGGAGTCCACGAATCCTTATATTAGTGGACGGCTTGACCAAGCTCAGGCAGACCTACTGGTACACATCGCTCCAACTTGTGGATGACGGCTTGCAGCTGCTGCCGTTAGCTCAAGAAGTGCAGATGCAGTTTACTAGTCGTTCAAGGTGATTTTGGAGGTCTCTTATGGCAAATAAAGTCGATACGTGGCGACAAATCTCCATTTTGAATGCACAAGACTACTCGGGACGATTCTGGCACGCGGGGCTCAACAATAGTGGCTCGCTATTGCTGCTCGTTTCTATCGACGACGAATACTCCGTCGTGGACATAGAATCGTCCGAGACAATCTGGGGGGCATCCGAAGCTGATTCACAACCCTGTTTGCAAGATCTGCTCGTTGATGGCTTTGCCGAAATAAATACCCCGGACATTTCCGAACGCTTTAGAGTTTTCGGCCCCGAATTCAATCACTTTCTACGCTACTACGCACACGACCATTTCGAATTCGATGACCTGAACGATGTCCTGGTTGTGGATACGTTTGTTCCGAACGAAAAAGACCGTCAGAAACTTGAGTTTGCAGGGGATGCCGACGAGTGGTTGTGTGCGTCCTTTTCGGATGAGGGTAGTATTATTGTGATCATGAATCCCGGTTTCGTAACCATCTTCGGTCGAGCCACCGAACACCCCGTTACGTGAACGGGTTCCGAAACGAACATCGCTGCATTACCCTGCACTCCTAGCCCTGCCAGTTTGACCTGACGAAAGAAATCACAAGGATAACGCAATGCAAAAGTGGGAATACATCTTTCTGACCACCGATGATCTTGAGAAGCGCGGGTTTTTCAAAACCGTTGACCCTGAGGAAGTCGAGAAATACTTCAACGCACTCGGTGACGAGGGGTGGGAGATCATCAATGTTGACTTCACCGATACCTCGTCTTTCATCAGTTTCAGAGGTGTCGCTAAGCGGCCGAAGTCTTGAGCGGCCTAAGTCTTGAACAATAGCGCCTTGGGCGAATGACGAGGTGTAAATGGTTGACGAAATAACTCGCAACATTTCGACCGGTGTATCGATCCGGTTGCGGTTCCTGCCACCCACGGTCCCCTATGTGCCGGACGAAGCAGAGCTTGAATCTCAGCAGTGCCCGCATTGCTCGCGGGTAATCACGATCGAGGATGCCGGCGTTACCTTTTGTCCGCATTGCAGACACCTGCTGTTCACCGATGACGAATGTCGATTACTTTCTCCGGACCTCGGTTCCGTGACGTGCCCTGATTGCGGGGCCTTCATTGACCTCGACGGTGATGTAAATCCGTCTCTCAGCGAGTTCTGTTTTCGCGGAATTGCCGCCGATCTTTTTTGCCGCGATTGCGGCAGCACGGTTCAGTGGGACCACGCGGTACAGACTGATTTCCACTTTCGATTTCCGATTCATCCAGATTGAGAAATTTCATCGCGGCAGGTGACCGGCATGTCGGAGAGACAACATTCGGCAGCAGTCAGCGGACAGCTTTTACGGTAAGATCTGACGGCCGAATGATGAGTATCATCAACACGAAACAGCCGCACCGGAAAAGCTAACGCCTTGAGCGCCACGAGGAAAAAAAAGAAGAAGGCCGGGGGCCCGGAAAAGGTGCGGAACAACACGCGCATGATACGGCTCAAAGGTGTGCGCGTTCACAATCTGAAGGGAATCGATCTCGATATCCCGCATCGACAATGGCTTTCGATTTGCGGACTCAGTGGAAGTGGCAAGACGAGCCTCGCACTTGACACGCTCTATGCTGAAGGACAGCGCAGGTATATGGAAAGCCTGTCGCCTTACACCCGGCAGTTTCTACAACAACTGGACAAGCCTGACGCGGAACGGATCGACGGGATTCCACCCTCGGTCGCCGTCCGAGCGGTCAACCGCAAAACGGGTGCCCGAGCTACGGTTGGAACATCAACCGGTGCCGCTGAGCATTTGAGACTGCTGTTTGCAAAGATTGGAGATGCGGTATGCCCGCAATGCGGCAACAAGGTCCAATGTGACAATCCTGACTCAGCCGCCTACGAACTTGCGAGTGTTGAGCAGGACAAGCGGATGCAAATTGCATTTACCACTGACGATCAGCTAGATCCTCTCGAGGCTCTGACAACCGCACGGCGAAACGGTTTTGGCCGCGCCGTCGTCAATGGCCGATCGATTGAGTTATCCGGGGATATCGAACCAAGACACTTTACGCCGCCTACTGCGGATATCCTGGTGATTGTGGACCGGTTGAAAACATCGACCGCGCTGACTCGTATCAGCGAATCGCTGGAAACGGCATTTCAGTTCGGAGGCGGGCGTTGCCTTGTGCTCGTTGAATCTGAGAAAGATCGAGCCGGAAACACGACGGTGATCGATTCCAGGACCTGGAAGGTAACGTCGCTCAGTCGCGAACTGGTATGTGGCGAATGTGGTTTCAACCTGCCGTCACCGACGCCCAAGTTGTTCAGTAGTACCAGTGCGCTGGGGGCTTGTGCAGAGTGCGAAGGATTCGGCAGCGTCTTCGAATTCGATATGGATCTGATCGTTCCGGACCCGTCGCTTTCAATCCGTGAAGGCGCAATTGCCCCCTGGAACACGCCGGCCTACGAACACGAACTCGAGGAGTTGCTTGAACTGGCGGATGACTACAGCATTCCAGTGGACAGGCCCTTTTCGTCTTTGAACAGGAAGACGATTCAGCTTTTGTGGGATGGTGTTCCCGAGCGCAACTTCGGCGGGTTAACCGGATTCTTCAATTGGCTTGAAAGACGCAAGTACAAGATGCACCTGCGCGTTTTCCTCTCGCGATGGCGCAAGGCTGAACCATGTCCGCAATGCAATGGCGACCGTTTGAACAAACCAGCGCTTGGATTTCGGGTTGGCGAAAAAAACTATGCACAGCTTTCACGAATGAAACTGGATGAACTCCTCAGGTTTTTTGATCAGTTGCAACTCGCTGATGCCCGGGTGGCGCTGTCCCGTGGAATTCGCCGTCAAATTGAAACACGCCTGCGATATCTGAACAGTATCGGACTGTCGTATCTCTGGCTGGACCGACAGATGCGGACGCTTAGCGGCGGCGAAGCGGCGCGTGTCGGGCTTACGACGAGCCTGAGCAGTACGCTGGTCAACATGCTGTATGTGCTAGATGAGCCGTCGG
>JBCCFB010000198.1:0-11981 GCA_039029995.1 Planctomycetota bacterium | reverse complement strand
TACCGGTTTGCGTGTCTGATTCTGGCCGGCGCTGTCCTTTTATCCACCAGCGGGTGCGCATGGGTTGCTGAATTGATCACGGTCAATCTCAGCGACAACGACGAGTTCGATCACATTGAAAATGACCGGGCACGGTTTGAGGCGGAGTTTATTCGAAATCGTGATCGTGAACGGCGGTTGGAAGATCTCAAACGCCGCTTTCCTGCGAGAGAGCCGCAGGACCTGTTGTATGACACGACATTTCCAGAAATCCGGTAGATCGGATTCAGAGTCGCGCATTCAGAGTCGCGCATTCAATTCAGCACTCTCAAGTTGCATAGAAGCGTAAGTTTCCGGACGACATCTCTTTAAGTTTCTGCGTCGGCGCCAGCCTTGGCTCGATCTGTGCAATCTCTTCGAGATTCGAAACTACTTTGTCGAGTCCGTAGCGATCCGCCCAGAACAGTATGCCACCATGGTGTGCAGGAAAGCCAAAGCCGTGGATGACCGCCAGATCGATATCGCGACAGTCATTGACGATTCCCTCCTCGAGTATTCGGGACGCCTCAAGCGCGGCGGCTGACAGAATCTGCTCAACCATTTTCTGCGTCTGAGCTTCCGGTTCGTCAGTAACAGGCAGATTGTCGTTTATGTACGGCTCGAGGATCGTGCCGGTTTCCGGGTCGAGCTCGGGCAGCCCGTCTGCGGAGGTGTAGCGATAAAATCCACTGCCGGCTTTGCGGCCGGTGCGTCCCAGCTTGACCAGTCTTGGAAGAATGACCGAAGACGATACGCATTTTTGGCCGGCGCTCCACATCGACTGACCCGCGTACATGCAGGTATCTGCACCGATGATATCAACCACTTCAAACGGTCCTGCAGCGAAACCGAACTGCCTCATCGCTCCGTCAATGGAAATCATCAGGTGACCCTGCTCCAGTGAGCGGAGCGATTGATCAAGCAACGCTGACAAAACGCGGTTGACGACAAACCCCGCGCAGTCGTGAACGGCGACCGGAGTTTTGCGGATCGAACGCACATAGGCCACCGCATTCGCCATCGTCGCAGCGCCGGTCTTCTCACCCTTTATCACTTCCGTCATCAGCATGATCGTCGGATGACAGAAATGAATGCCGCAGAATCGGCCGGGATTCTTCAAAGCGGTCGCGAGACTCGATACCGGAATGGCTGAAGTATTGGTGGCGATGATCGTTGTCGGATCAACGTGTTGTTCGATTTCGGTGAGGATTCGTTTCTTGGTTTCTGCATTTTCTGACGCCGTTTCGATGACTAGATCACAGTCTGCAAAACCGGAGTAGTCACCCGTGACGGTCAGCCCGTCGCCACCGAGCTCACTGGCAATTGCCTCCAGTTGCGACGGATCATTATCGATGACAATAACTTCGATCTTCCGCGCGAGGTTCGCTTTGGCAATCAATCGACCCATCATGCCCGCGCCGACCAGGCCGACCTTCTTCACCACTTTGTCGGCAAGTTTTACATCTACATGGCCGGGGTTCTTCCGATTGTGATCTCCAAGGAAGAAATTGTTGATCAGTCCGTAGCTCGCCGGCGAACCGTACACCTGGCTCATTGCGACGGATTCGCTGTCAGCTGCATCCTGTAGGGGTTGATCAGCGACCCGAATCATGTGCTCAAGAGCAACGGTCGGGGCAAACGGAAAGATCTCGCGGTTGTTAACGATCTCGACGCCGAATTTGTGAGCGAGAGCCTCGCCGTCGGGGGCTGTTTCGAAACCGGATTCAATCGCGGCCCGACGTTTTCTGAATTCATCACCGGATGCTTCACGTTCAATCATGTTGTGCGCGGCATCCAGCAGGCTGGAACCTTCATTGGTGACAACTTCGTCAACAAGACCGGACTCCAGGGCCCCGCTTGAATTGAGCAGTCCACCACCGATGACCATTTCAATCTGTATTTCGATTGCGGATTCATTTCCGTTTTTCAAAGCCCCGATTCGCGCGACGTGAAAAGTGCCACCCCAACCCGGGACCAGCCCCAGTTTGGATTCGGGAAGTCCGATGACGGTGCGACGGTCGTCTGTAGCAATCCGCTTGTCACACCACATCGTCAGCTCGAATCCGCCTCCGACACAGGCGCCGTGAATAGCAGCAACGGTCATAAATGGCGCCCGGCGAAGCAGGCCCATCACTGCCCTTCCCCGATCGCACCATGCAATGATCTCCTTATCAGCACGGTCGAGCGTTTCGTTGATGGCGACGAGGTCGGCTCCGGCGACGAAGATTTTCGGTTTAGCGGAATAGAGGATCAGTCCGCGAAGATCCGTCCGCTCAATCCATGGCGATATTTCGGATTCGAGTTGATCGAACATTGAATCGCTGAGAATGTTCGCACTGGTACCGGGCTGGTCGAGTGTGACTATGACAATGCCGTCAGATTCCACTGCTTTTACTGCGGATTGTGTTGAAGGCGTTCCGTTTGTCATGTTGTTTCGTGGAGTTGTCGGTAGAATGTCGGAATGAAAAACGGGGTTTATCGTACCGTATTTTTGTTGTCCGTCATTGAGGCTGAATCATGTCCGACTGGATGTCGATAAAGAACGTCGCACCACGAGTTTTTGCTGGTTCCTGCGTGGCGTTTTCTCTGTGTTTTCTTCTGCTTGCCGGATGCGAAAAACAGCCTGAGGCGTCTGGCGGCGGTAGATCAACTTCGACATCGGGCGGAACGGTCGATTTGACCATTCAGTTCAATGGCCGGGCAGGTGACAAAACCGTTGCCATTCCTTGCAGCGCGGATTCGACGGTATTTCAGATACTTACCCGGGCCCGCAACACGGGAGATATCGAATTCGAGTCGACCGGTGAGGGCGAGACGGCTTTTGTCGTGAGCATAGATGAAGTTGCCAACGAGGGGGCTTCAGGTGACAATTGGGTCTATCTTGTCAACGATGCTCTGGGTGACAGGAGTTGTGGCGCCTATAGGGTTGAAGTAGGCGACGAAATTACATGGCGGTTCGGCAAATACGAGCCGGATGAATAAGGGTTTCAGGTGAACGAAAAAACCAAACAAGCTTTTCTGCTGCTGAAAAAATACCGGCTGGAAATCGTCATCTTCATGTTGATTGTCCTGCTGGCCGCGGGCAGTCGTTTCTGGCTGTCTGATTATCCGAACTTCAAACCGGTAGCGGCTCTGGCTTTGTTCGCCGGGTTCTTTTTCCGTCGCGCGTGGGTGGCGATTGCAGCGATCTTCTCCGCGATGTTGATTTCCGATATGCAGATCGGAATGTACGAATGGCAACTGGCATTTGCTGTTTATGGAGCGATGGCGTTTTCAATCGCATTGGGAGTCGTCATTAAGAAACGGCTTCCGGATTCCGGTCCCGGACAGTTCGCCGGATTCGCTGCCGCATCAATCGCGATGTCGACTTTCTTTTTCGTTTCTACAAATCTGGTCGTCTGGGCGATGGGCATGTGGTACCCTGTGACCGCCGATGGCCTGGCACATTGCTTTTCAGCAGCCCTGCCCTTTTACCGCTACACCTTGTGTGGAGATTTAATCTTCACGACCTCGATTGTGGCAGTGTGGCAGGTTGTTTTGCTGGTTGCAGCCGCCCGTGGTCGTCAGCAATCCACTTCGACTCTGAATATCTGAGTCGTGACCGTTGATGCGAGCGTTACGAATGTCTGGCGAAGCCAGATCTTGCTTTTCGCCATAGGCCGGCCACGATTACCTGAGTCGCAAGCGCTAACTTTGGCGGACAGAAAAGAGTTCGAATTCAATTCCGAACCGGGGTTAGCGCTTGCGGTGCAGTTGTTCGAGCGGCGGCCGACTTCATTGGCGGCTTTTTTTGTCGACTCGAATCTGCCAGTCCGCTTCAATATCCGGCGCGGCATCAACTACCCGTCAGCACCATCGAGGTAGAGGCATCAGATGTTCGGCTGGTTCAAGCGTCGACGCCGGCGCAGGATTCTTCAACAGCCCTGGTCCGACAGGTGGACGGCGATTCTCCACCACAACGTTCGTCTGACTCGCGGATTGGATGATGACGAGTGGTTGCGACTGCGCGAGCGGACGAAGATCTTTGTCGCTGAGAAAAACTGGGAAGGCATTCGCGGCTATCAAGTCACCGAGGAGATGAAGGTGACTATTGCAGGCGGCGCCAGCCTGATGTTGCTCGGCGTCGAAGGCTTCTACTTTGACAATGTTCAGACGGTTCTGATTCAACCACGCGGATTTCGGGGGCGATCCTCGGATGGTCTGGTTGTCGATGAAGATGCGCCTCGAGCCGGTGAGGCGTGGCTTGGTGGACCGATCATTCTGTCATGGCCGGATGTGATCTGGACGGGACGCAATGACGACGATGCCTGCAATCTTGTAATCCATGAATTTGCTCACGCGCTCGATGGGCTCGATGGATCGATGGGAGGAAATCTCCTGTTTGACAATGCGCAAACGTCGGCTCGCTGGGAAAGCGTTTTGAAGACCGAGTTCCAGGCGCTTTGTGAAGCGAAGTATCGGGGTGATATGTCGCTGCTGGATTATTACGGCACTGTCAACGAAGCCGAATTCTTTGCAGTCGCAAGTGAGACTTTTTTTGAGCAACCGCGATTGTTGAGCCAGTGGCATCCCGAGCTGAGTGAACTGTTGCGGGAGTACTACAAACTGGATCCGTCACGATGGCAGCGGAACTAGTGTTGGCGGAACTAGCGTCAGCGGAACTGGCGTCGGAGAAATTAGCTTTGGCGAAACTGGCTTTGAAGAGCCGTTGAATTGAACCACCGAATACGCGAACGACACGGAATCAGGTCGCACGACTTCAGCAGTCCAGTCTATTCCTTTCATGTCCGGGCATTGAGCCAATGAACCGGCATTTCATTGTGAATTCCAGCGGCAAGGATATTCGGTGGCCCAAACTAACGGCGGCGCAGGCATTCAGGGCGCTGATAGACATGTCACCGAGTAATCGGCCGTTTGCGATTTGCAACCGGAATCCTGATTGCTGCCGTCGAAGTTACAGACAAGTTGATCGGAGTTTAAAAAAACACGGAACGGAGGCAATTCCGTTCCGTGTTTTTCGTTTCATCAGTGGTCGGCAATAACTGCCGGTACCGCGTCTGTTCCTACCGGATCAACCAGATGGCTCGATCAAAGAAGCCGAACATGCCGCGGGTCAGTGTCGTCCGTCGAATTACGATTTTTGCTTCGACGATTCGTGTGCCCGGTTCGACGAATCGTGACAGGTCACCTGTGCCTTCAATCAGCACGACTTTGTCTGCCAGCGTATTGGCTGATTGCTCATCGACCAGTTCAAACTCACCAGCGTCGTAGTCATACAGGAAGATCTGCTGTATTGCTTGAGGCGATCTAGTACTCGCCTCGCTCTGGAAGGCAAAGTAGCGCGGATCCTCGACCGGTGAAACGGACTGAACCGTGATCGAGGCCACGGGTGTAAACGCTCCCTGGACAGTGACCTTCACGTTATCGCTTTCCTGCAGATCTGCCAGATCTCCGCCGCGCAGGCTACCGTCGGAAACGGTAAAGCTGTCGGGTGAGACAAGCGTCGGGAAGGGATCCGAGAATTCGTCACGCTGAAGGAACTCGTGATCAGTCAGTGTTTTAAGGAACGCAACGAGGTCGTCTTTCTCCTGCTGCGTCATGTTGAAACGGATCGGAGGTCCGTTGCCATTGACTCTGAGTTGCGGCGCGAGGTTCGGATGGTTCTGGATTCCCGAATTGTAGAACTCAACGACTTCTTCAAGCGTCTGGAAGCGACCATCGTGCATGTAGGGTGCGGTTACTTCGATGTTGCGAAGCGAGTTTGACTTGAATCTACCGTTGCCGGCACCTTGATCAGCCGATGTGTCGAGATCAAGTCCGTTGTTGACGGCAAACGGTCCGGGAGGGGGTCCACCGGGCTCACCGGCTCTACCCATCGTCTGCGTCGCAGTGCCATGGCAGACATCACAGCGAAGTGAACGTCCACCACCGGGTGTTGGCTGGTACAGCGCAAGTCCGCGCAGTTCGGATGGAGTGAAGACCGCCTGGAAATCAGGGTTGGGATAGTTGCCGGCTTGAAGAGCTTCGTCAAATTTTGATTCGTATGAAATCAGCGAGCGAACGAATTGAGCCAGTGCTCTACCGATACGGAAACTGTTGATGTTGGGATCGCCGAAGGCATCTTCGAACAATTGAGGATAGAACGATGTTGCGGCCAGTTTGGCTTCGAGAGTCGTCAGATCCATGCCCATCTCAACCGAATCCTGAATCGGCTGAAGGACCTGTTGCTCCAGTGAAGCCGCTCTTTCGTCCCAGAACATTCTTCCATTGTCATAGTACCTGCCGTTTGCGAGGCCCATGGAATGACGACCGGTCAGCCCACCATTGAATCCGAGGCTGAACGGAAGTGGATCTGAGAATCCGTTTTCCTGCTGATGACAACTCGCACACGAAACGGTGTCGTTTGCCGAAAGTCGTTTGTCGTAGAACAGGACACGGCCAAGTGTTGCTCCGGCATCACTGACCATATTGGAACCGGGTTGATTGTCAGCCGGAGCGATTGCTCCGAACGGATAATCCGGATCCGTAAAATGCAACGGCAGCCGCGACATGTCCGAATACTCGAACGGTGTCTCCGGAAGAACAGGTTCGTCCTGTCCTCGGAGACTTGAAGGGCTGATAAAAATCGCGCTCAGAAGGCACAGTGCGATTGAGACTTTGATGTTTGAAGTTTTCAATGCTGTTCCGATCATCAAGCGTTTTGAATGGTGAGAGCCGGCGGGCCGGCCTGACAAACGCTGGTAATTCACAGGATGGGATGCGTGAAGCACTACTATCCAATGTAATCAACGCGGGGCGAATGACTGCCTCCGGGTCCAAATATACGCGCGTTACCTTTAACCAGAGTGAACGCCTGTCAAAAACCTGCGTGCGCTTCTTTCCTGCCAGCAATGTCGCGAAAACAATGTCGTGAAAACAAAGAACAGCGCCGACCAGCAGATACCGCTGATCCAGGCACCAACACGAAATTCCACGGGATCATAGACAAGTCGAATGTTGAATTGACCGTTTTCCGTGAGCGGAATGGCCGTAAAGCATGGGTGGCAGGCGGCGCGCTCGACGACAGAAGTATTTCCGGCTTTGTCAGTCAACTCGATTTTCCAGCCATCATCAGAAAGAAGGTTCAACAGCAACGTTTCGTTGCCTTGAGATGAAGCAGACAGCTGGATTTCGTTGTTTTTAAATGACAACACTTCACATCGCGCTGGAGTAACCGGTTGGGTGATCTCAAATGCGTTGTTACCGTCTACATCCACAAAGGCCAGGACTCTTCCAAAACCTGAATTGGACGTGAATCCATCGGCAACCAGTTCGCCTTGACGTATGTGACCGGCCGCGAGTCTTCGCTGGATTCCAGCGAACCGTTTGAAACTCTGATTGAGCGGGGGTCTTTTAATGGTTTTCAGGAGGTATTCGTATTCCATCGGCCAGATCGATGTGAAGCTTCCTACCAGAGCCACACGATGTTGCAGATGGTTCTTGGGAGCGAGTGTTTCCCGTTGTCTTATGACGAGTTCGCTGATTCTCTTCGGTGATGACTCTTGTGCCCATGTGTTCGGAATCGGGAACCGATCGCGTGACCTGTAAACCGTCAGCGGCTCAACAAGTGGCCGGCCGATTTCAATACCCACCTGTTCGCGAGCGGACTCGAGTCTTTCGTCGATAGAAACGTCAGAAGTCATCACGCCGGAATCGATCTCGAGCTTCATCCACTGGTTGGCCACGACAACATCCAGAGTTGCAAGCAAAATCAGCGCCGCGCAGGCGTTTGATTTCGAAAGTGCAAATTTTGTCTGGCACCAGGCGATCCCGGCGAACACGGTCACGACGAGGATCGTGTGAACAAAGCCTGCCGTCAGATCCCAGCGCAGTTCAGTCATTTCAAAAGGTCCGAACAACGGGTTCGCGCCGATTTCACTGAACCTGTTCTGTGCCCAGCCTGACCAGACGACGAATATTCCCGCGATAGATGCAATAACGATCGGCCATAGAGATCGAGGCGTGGCAATTCGTTGTCGGCGCAGCGAGGTGCCGGCCAGAACACACATGCATAGTGAAGCGACCATGAACAACTTGGCCGGATAACGAAAAACAAAATACTTCGGCAGCACCATCGTCATCGCCCAGTAAAGTCCGCCGACCTGCGGGCCGAAAAGATCCCGAAGGTCGAATGATGATCCACCGGGCTGAGGAGGAAACAACAGCAGGTTGAATTCGTTGACAAGCCAGGCCAGTCCAAACCAGCCGAACGACGCGACACAGAAGAACATGCCGGTCAGTGTCAGCCATCTTGCGCGACGTCTGGTTTTGCGTATTGTTGCCGCGCTCAATGCCAGCAGCAGCGTGACAAGCCCGGCATAAGCCGATGGCACCCAGATCCTTTCAGCGCCGGCCAGGCGGTCCGTCCAGCGTCGATGTGTCGGATACGGCTTGCCTGAAAAATTGGGCCATACAAGTTCCACCAGACTCCACGGAGGAAAGCTGAACTGGTATCGATGATCTTTAACCGAGCCGGGAACCGGCTTCTCGAACAGGCTTACATGAATCTCTTCGATCGGCATTTCATACCAGTCCGGATTGAGTCTCGATCCGCCGGGGTCATTGAATTCAGCGGCTGAACCAAGCCCCAGATCGACTGCCTGGTAAATGTTCTGTGGTTCCGGGCTGGAGATTCGCTCGCTTCGTTCGGACCATTTCGCCGTCGGAAGAAGCTGCACTGCTGAGAGTCCTGCGGTCAGTATGACGAGAACCCCCATTCGCAGCATTGCACCCGTCCACCAGCGGTAGGCGCCCGGGTGTGCGCGATGGTTCCTGTTTTTGAACTGGCGGCGACGGCGCCTCAAAAATTCGCCACCTAACGTGGCGACTGCAATGAGTCCAACGTGGTAAACCATCTGAGGATCGCCGCCCAGAATCATCATCGAGCAGCAAACTGCTGCGGCGGCAGGCCAAGCAAAACTCCGGCTACCCGCCATCTTCCAGACACAACCAAGAGCAAGCGGCAACCAGGCTCCGCTGACGAGATAGACCACGTTGTGCAGTTGAAAAAAAAGCGAGCCTCCGAAAGCGTAGGAAATGGCCGCCAGTGTTGCGCCGGCGACTGACGCCCTCATCGTACGCGCCAGCCAGTAGGTTCCGGCTGCGGCAAGAAGAACATGAAGTGCGAGGTAAATGCCGTAGCGGGACGGGTAACCAAGAAACCGGCAGAGGTAAATCAGCTTGCCGGGATAGAAGACACTGCTGGTTCCGTCGGCCAGAAGCGGCGCTCCGAAGTTGTCATACGGATTCCATAACGGAATCTCACCCGAGGCCCAGGTCTGATCGATGAACTGAAAAAGCGGATAGTAGAGCTGTGTTGAATCCCGGAAGCCTGCAATGGTTCTTCCAGACATCATCGGCCAGAAAAGCAGAATCCAGATCGTCAGGATCAGCAGTGCCGGCCACAAGAATCCGGGTATTTTTCTCATCGCTTATCCGGTCGGCATGTGGCAGGGTTTATTGGTCTCTCAGACCCCGGCTTCAAAGTCATCAAACATTTTGCGGAAACGGTCATCGATCGGAATAGGGTTCTGAGACTGATAGTCGAAAAGAACTACAATCGATTTGCCCGTTGCTGATACAGCCTGATTCTGGTGGCTGTAGACATAGTGTTCCAGTGTGACGCTGGAGACACCGATTTTTGCAACACGTGCTCCGACTTCAATCGTGTCCGGGTATTTAATCTGCTTTTTGTAGTCGCAACTGGTGTGAGCGAGGATCGGCCCCAGTCCTGCAGGCTCAAGAGCTTCGCGCAAGCCGGAGTCGACCCAGTACACAACACGTGCAGATTCGAACCAGCGAAAATAAACAATGTTGTTCACGTGCCCGAACAGATCCTGGTCTCCCCACTGGACCGGCAGCTTGAAGACTGCCGGAAAGCCGGGAAGGTTGTTTGATGAATCGGCGGGCATGGGATTAACTCTACAGCAGGTAATGGTGTAACTGTCACCACGGAATAGATCAGATTCCCGAAATCATTGCATCGGGGGCAGAGAATGCCAGTGGGTTTTGCCCGGGGCAGCGCAGAAAAAAACCGTACCCGGTGCCGGGTACGGTCAGTCCAAATCGGGAAATGTGTTTTCGATCTAGAAGTTGCCTTCAAATTCATTGGCAGGTTCAGCGTCACCACCGAACTCGTTTCCGGATCCGCCGCCGGCAGCAGCTGGTAGAACGCTCTCAATTGAATCGGCTGAGCGATCGAAAACGTCCGCCATATCCAGTGCAGTGCTCTCGTAGGCGTATTCATCCTCCTCCGGCAAACCGTTGTCAGCCAGCGGATCGTCTTCGTCGTCCATCGAGTCATTGAGCCCGATATCAGATTCCGAAATCAACTCGCCAGCCTTCTCCGCAATTTCGCTGAGTAGAGCTTTGTCGGCTGCCCTTGCTGCAAGGCTTCCGCTACCGGGGCTGACGTTTTCGCAGATGTCTTTGACTCTCAATGCGATTACTTTGACACGTCGTCGGGAATTGGTGAGGTGATAATTGGCGATTTCAACGCGTGGGCCTTCTTCCTCATCCTCATCATCGTCGTTGTTTCCGCCGCCTCCGGTGCCTCCGCCTTCATCAAGAAGACCACCACCGGCTCCGCCACCTGCACCCATCTGACGTTGGCTTCCACCACGATTGCCACCGCCACCTCCTTCAACGTTGCCTGATACTTCGAAATCCTGATCTCCGAAAAGAATGTTCTTTTCGATGAAATCGGTTAACGTCCAGCGAAGGTGGGCTGATTCCTGTCGGGCGACGCTGGCCAGATAACTGCCGAGGACGGCGGGAAGCCTGTCAACAGAGTCCTGTGGAACGCCCGAGTAACGAAGCTTGCCAAGAGCGTCGATCGCGTCATATCTGAGCATGTCGCGCATGTCCGGGTTTTCAGCAAGCATTGCGAGTACATCCATGACTTCCGTTCCGCCGGCTTGTGAGCCAGCTCGTTTCATGGAACCGAGAGTTTGAACAGCAAGTCGCTGCATCCAGTACGTGCCGTCCGCAGACCAGTCATCAGTCGCAGTACCAGCACCGCCGGCGAGCCGGATACATTCCGTTGTGAAAGCATTGACCTCTGCCTGAGGAATCGACTGTGAGGCCCCGAGGTTGTCGATTTCAAAGTGGCGTTTCAGTCCCGCCATCGCGCCCACTCGAATGTGAGGCGGGTAGGCCGGATTGTTGTAGACAGTTAACAGAAAGGTGCGGGCTTCCGTCATGGGTTGCGGGAGCCTCATGTTCCGCGTGTCAGGACGCTGAGTGTCGAGCATTCCGATGACGGTAACGGCGTTCATGCGAACTGCCGGATGAAACGGTTTGCCGTCAGGGCTCTGATTTTCGACGATCGCCTGCATCGCCTGAATCGTGATGTTCAGTACTTTTTGACGCTGGGAAATCCGGTCACTCAGGTACGTTTTGAAAAACGCTTCGCGCATCGTGCCCAGTTGAGACAGCGACTCGTTGTCCGTCTGCGTCATCTGAGCAAACAGGTAACTGGTGAACCATTGCGAAAGGCCCGTTGGCTCCGAGCCGCTACCTTCAAGGTGATCGACGGCAAGGCGTTTGAAATTCCGGATGCGAGCTTCGATCTCTCGTGTCTCGTTGCGAAAGCGTCGTTCGTCTTCCGAGTTCCCTTCTTCCGCCTCGACAACGGTCCCCGGGTCGAGAGCGGGCTCGATCTGAAATGACGCGTATTCGGTCATGCTCTGGTCTTCATCCTGAGCGGTCGCGCCGGATGTCAACACAGCAAAAGCGCTCAGGGCGATTGCGAAGGAAAGGAGAGTTCGCATTGAGTTCATTTGTGTTCTCGAGTTTGTTAAGAGCCGGAAAGGTTGTCCGGATTTGCGTTGTGAAACCAACGGCAGTGCGCGGTCCGTAAGCACAGAATCTGCGCGAAACTATGTGGGAAACCACTAGTTTCAGGATAGTCATTCACGCAAGAC
>JBCCFB010000197.1:0-11992 GCA_039029995.1 Planctomycetota bacterium | reverse complement strand
CGCGAATTGAATGCACAGCTTCCTGATGGCAGCGTATTTGACGGTCATGTTCAGGGAATGGGCTTCCGCTTCCGCTCCGAGGAACTGGTGGTTCCTATGCGGTTGTCTGCGTTCAACGAAGGAGACCTCCGCAATGTGGTTTACATTCTTTCCGACGGCCCACGAAAGATTCGCTCTATTCCCGAAGAGTATGTACAGCGCCAGATCAGCGGTGCACAACTGATAAAGAATGTGACAGATCCATTGCCACTGCGAGTCATCGGCGGAACGGAGAGGGATATTCCCGAACCCCGTCGTGAAAGCCTTGTAGAAGAACGCAATCCCGTTCCGAAGAACGGCCTGGCGAAAGAACTGTTCGCTTCCGATCTACTGGCAGTCTCAACAGGCAACCTGTCGCTCGAGCATGAAGAGATGGAAAAAGAACTCCTTCGCATCGGCGAACGTCTCGGGTTGCGTGGTGAAGAAGTCGACAGTGAAAACGCCATGGCCCTTCAGGCACACCGTGACAAGACGGTCGAAGAAGGACTGGCGATGCTTGAAGACATGACGTTGACGGTCGTGGACGGTGATTTTCCCCGTCAGGTGATCGCCAGTGACAACCTTGAATTTGCAGCCTATGACATGCCTGCTGAACGAAATTCCAGCTTGAACTACGAAGCAACCATCTTTGCTCCCGGACAGGAAAAAGACGGTAATCTCTACCTCGGCAGTATCGACTGGAATCGTGTTGAAAGGCAGATCGCCGCAGAGCACTACGGCTGGCGTTTTGGACTATTGGGACTTATGGCACTTGGAGTAATTGGAATGTTCGGAACTTTTTTTGCTGGTCGCGGCAAGCTCGCCGCGTGTATCGCTGTCGCAGTTCTTTGTATCGGTGCGTCTTCCGCAATCGCTCAGGAAGATGGCGCTTCGGCTCCGTCCCGCGAAGACGCGTTTGAAATGCTCGCCAGCAGCGCGACGGCTGACAGTGGCATCAACTGGCTGACCACCATGTGCAACAACAATGATTCGGACCGCGATGCAATCGTCGGACAACTTCGAACCATCGCTGCACGTGACGAGAATCTTGAAAAGCGTGGCTGGGCAATCATCGCCTTGACCGAGATCGGCGGGCAGGACGTCGATGAGTACCTGCTGGGTATTCACTCCGACGAAAGTCAGGAAATGATCGTCCGGACCTGGTGCGCTGCAGGACGCGTGGCTATGACCCGTACCAGCCCCGGCTTGATAGAAAAGGCTAACTTGATCTCGACCTTCCCTTCGCTTGGACGGCCGATTGGAATGCGCCTGGTTGAAAAACTCAGCGCTGACGGCGAATCTGCGTCTCCGGAAGAGATCATCGCCGTCACCACACGAGTTCCTCAACTGACCCAGGCATTGATTCCGACAATCATGTCGCTCGGCCCCGAGAAACTGTCAGAAGTCATGTTTACCGCTGACACAAACGAAACCCGGCGCATGGCTGCCGGTTACCTCGGCACCATGGCCCAGCAGGACCAGAACGACCTGGTAACCGAAATCGTCACCAGCCATTTGCAATTCGATCCGGACGCTCAGGATATCCCCTGGTCCGGCCAGGATGAAACCAACAGCGCTTTGTTCCTGCCGGGTATCAACTGGGGCCAGGCTGACGCCCAACGACTGGTAGGCAATCTGATTCGCTGGTACGTCTGGTGTGACGTGAACGGCAAGACGCCTCAGCTGAACCAGATTCATAACAACATCCGGTCCGTTAATCTTGCCCGTGCTGCCGGTTACAACTCACCGGGCTGGAACGAAATCTCATCGGAACAGTGGCTGCAGGCGTGGGCCGATTGCATGGGCAAAGACGAAGTGCGTGCAATCCTTGAAGAGCAGGGTCTTGAGGATAACGAGAGATTCAGCTCGTTGCTCCGCTAGTGTCCCTGGAAAACGGAAAACCTGACGCCGGAGCCGGTCGCGAAATATTCGCCCGGTATCCGGCTTTTTTTGTTCGGCGTATGCAACGCCAACGACGGTTGTACGGGAAAATGCAATATTTAGCAGCGATCGAAGCGCAAACACTCCGTTGTTAATTTCGGGTACCGGTTACCGGATACAAATGGATTGGAGCCCCACCGGGTACCACGGTATAATTAGAAAGTTGTGAAGAAACTTCTGCCGGAGTCGAACACACTGGATTGGCGCCCCACAGTTGAATCAGTGAACCTCACTAACAACGGAACAAACGTGGAATCAGAACGTAACGACTCCGAATGGACGCCCGAAAACGATCAGACGTTTCAGGAGCATTCCACGCCACCGGATGCCTCACAGGATGATCAGACAATCCCGGAGCTCGGCCTATCGCACGAGCCGGACCGGTCTGCGGAAGAAGTAGGAGGACTAGATGCAGTTTCCAGGGTCGAAGTCGGCCGCGCGACTGCTCTCGAAGCCAGTGAGTCGCTCGTTACCCCTCGTAATTCTGTGCTGAGCACAAGCACAGCGGATCACACGCTGCCGGCTGAAACATTGAGACCGGCTGAGACATTAAGACCGGCTGAAACATCGACGCCGGAAAAGCCTCAAACAGGACGCCCGTCCGGCCCGCCTGATAACTCAGGCGTCATGCGTGAGTTCGTCTCGCGAGTGTTCTGGCTCGCCGCGATGTCCGGAATGATTTTTTTCATCTGGAAGATCGGACCTCGAATCGTCGAGGAATATCACTTTGCTGCAACTCGCGGCCAGATGCGCGCTGAATACGATAACGCGGTGACCCAACTGGCAAGTCAGCCTCTCCAGAACGTATCGCAGGCCTATCAGCTGGTTGCGGAAAAAGTCCGGCCAAGTGTTGTCAGCATCAACACGATCCGGCCTGACGAAGGCACCCGCGGCCAGGGTTCCGGAGTCGTAATGTCTACCGACGGGTATATCCTTACGAATTCCCATGTCGTGGAAAGCGCGTCAGAGATCAACGTCTACATGTACGACCGGCGGCGCTATCAGGCGGAAATCATTGGAACCGACGATGCCAGCGATCTCGCAGTCATCAAAATCAGTCCCGCTGACGAACTCATTCCGGCTGACTGGGGTGATAGCGAACAACTCAAAGTCGGCTCCATTGTCTGGGCGATCGGCAGCCCGTATGGCCTCGATCAGACAGTTACTTCCGGAATCATCAGCGGCATCAACCGTCTTGATGAAGACCATCGGAACCGTGAACTGCTTCAAACCGACGCGGCAGTTAACCCCGGCAACAGCGGCGGCCCTCTAGTCGATTCATCAGGCAGGGTGATCGGAATCAATACGTCCATCTTTGGAGAGACGTTTCAAGGAATCAGCTTTGCGGTTCCCGGAGCAGTTGCTCAGTTCATCTACCAGGAACTAATGGAGAACGGCGAAGTAACTCGAGGCTTCCTCGGTGTTCGCCCACTTCCTGTTTATCAGGATACGGCCGAAAAGTTGAGCCTGCCTGATCTCGATGGTGCGATCATCGACGTCACCCGCGGGACTCCGGCCTACCGCAGCGGCCTGCAGGATCTTGACGTCATTCGTCAGTGGAACGGCTACACCTTGACCGAGCATACCAACCTTTACCGCTATGTCGAAATGACTCCGCCTGATTCCACCGTTCCCGTCGTTGTCTTTCGTGACGGGGAAGAACTTGAACTGGACGTTACCGTCGGCGAACGCGGTCGATAGCGGACACGTGATCCAACGCTTGATCCGGCGTGAAAACAGCTATAACCGCGCAACTTTATCTGGTCAGTACGACCCTCTTCAGCCGGTAACTTTCCGTCTGCCGTATCTGCGGCACAGGCACTTTGAACAAACTCGCGGTTGAGCGTGTTATGCGGAATATCCACAGGCTCCCCGTACGATAAAGCTGATAGTCGTGTCACTTTCCGTGACATTCATAGTCCGGACCCTCCGAAGGACCGGAACCGCAAGTCGATTACCAGACCGTCCGGAAAGGCAAGGATGCCAGACCAAATCAAGCCGTCAAACGAAACCGGTCAACCGGATCTCACTTCCCGTCAGAAAGCCCGGTCCAACCGGCGCTTTTCGCGCCGTGCGATGCTCAAAGGAGCATTGGCAGCAACCGCGCTGGCTGGTTCAGCGGGTTCCGCAATCGGAGATGGTATCTCAGCACGTGTTGCCTTCAATCGTGCAGCGACTGGAAGCTGCAACACTCCGCTCAAACAACGAGCTACGAACGATTATCGTACGAGCCTCGCACAGTACGGCGGACGGCTATCCACACCAACGCGCCAACTGTTCATTACTGCCGAGCAGGAAACGGTTCATTTCGGTGTCGCCGTGATCGGTTCCGGATACGGTGCAGCAATTGCAGCCTCGCGAATCTCGCAGCACCTCCGCGATGAACACCGGATCTGCATCCTTGAGCGGGGCAAAGAATGGATACCGGGCACCTTCCCCGACACTGCAAGTGAGATTTTCGGGCCCCAGCAGAGAAACATGATGGCCGGTCCCTCCAAGGGCTCGCTGAACAACCCCCTTGGTCTGTTTAACATCATGATGAATGACGAAGTGAACATTCTTGGCGGCAACGGACTGGGTGGAAGCAGTCTGATCAACGCCAGTATTGCTCTCCGGCCTCACCACGAAGTCTTTCAACGGAACTGGCCCGCTGCACTCAGCCACAGCGAAGTTCTGGCGCCGTACTACGATCGAGTCGCCAGAGCGATGAGCCTCAGCCGTACTCCGTTTGACCAGACGCCGAAAGTTCGCGCGCGAAGAATCGCAGCAGAGAGACTCAGCTCCAGCCCCGAACTCTTCGACCGCTCCCACATTCAAGTGATGTACGACTATCGCCATCTTGACCAGCAGATGCGCAATCCGCAGGGAATGATCCAGCGGCCATGCACTCTGTGCGGCGACTGTGCGACCGGTTGTAATGTCGGAGCAAAAAATACTCTGCAGTACAACTATCTTCCCGTTGCCAGACACAACGGAACGGAGATGTACACCCAGGTCGAAGTAACTTCAATCGTAAAGAAGTGCGGTTACTATCAGATCAACATGGTCTACATCGACGACAGTGAGGGAAAAATCACCCGGCACCCTGTCAGCATCAACTCGCGCATCGTTGTCGTCGGAGCCGGCAGCCCCGGAACGCCCGGAATTCTGATGCAGTCTCAAAAGGAAGGCAGCATGTGCTTCTCGCCGGCACTGGGGACACGCTGGAGTGGCAACGGCGATACGATCGGTTTCGTCATCGACATGCAGGGCCCCACTAATATCGGTGGACACGGAACCTATGAACCGCTGCTACCGGGTGGAGTGGGTCCGACGGTTCAAACCAGCTTGAACTTCTACCGTGAAGGTGAACTTGGTAAGCGGTTGCTGATCCAGGATGCCGGAATTCCGCGCGGAGTTACCAAGCTGTTCCGTGTACTTCTCGGCGATCCTGATCTAAACAACTCAATGGCAATGCTGGGAATGGGACACGATGGTGCCGGTGGCTCAGTTGTCTGGAAAGATGGTCGCTGGCAGGTCAAATGGGAAGGACTCAAAGAGAGCGCCTATCGAAAAATGGTTTTCGGCGAGTTTGACCGGTTGGCCCGCGCCCACGGGGGGACGTACAAACGCCTCAAAGCGTTCGGAGACAATCTCGTTACGGTCCACCCGCTTGGCGGTTGCCCGATGGGCGATGATCCGAGGTTTGCTGCAACCAATCATCTCGGGCAGGTCTACGACGGACGCCATGGAGGCTATTCAGATCCGACAGGAATGCCGGCTGTTCATCACGGGCTGTACGTATCAGACGCCTCGCTCGTCCCGACCGCACTCGGCGTGAATCCGTACATGACCATTGCCGCCCTCGCAGAGCGCATGTCACGCCACATCGTCAATGATCCGAATCACGCCGAGCTATTTGCCAGCTAGCCAGGCTGCAGGAAACCTAGCCCGCGACAAGTGCCTGAAGGTTTTCAACTTCAAAGCCTTCGCGGTATTCACCATGTAGCAACCGGTTCGCGTCAACGCTGCCTGTGACCATCGTTTCTGCATCCCAGGTGAAAGCTTCGTTCGGGAACCGGTTGGCAACCACGCCCAGAAGCAATGCTTCGGTAAGCGGTCCTCCTAAAGAAAACGGGGCGGAGGTTTCGTCTTCACCCGCGCAGGCATCGACCCATTGGTGATAGTGGTCATTCGCCTCGACTTCGGGCCGCTGATAATCCGCAAACTTTTCCTCGGGGAAGAGTACGGCTTCGCCGATGTGAGGCAGCAGCATATGGCCTTCCTCGCCGACGAACAGCGACCCCTGGCCCGGAAGCTGCGTACCTTCCGGCAGCCCTACATCATCTGCTGAGGGAGGAGCGAATCCACCGTCGTACCATTTCCAGACCAATCGCTCTGTTGTGTATTCCGTCTGTGGGAAGACGTACTCGACTGTGTTCTTTTCCGGATGGCCGATGTGCGTCGGCTGGCGGCATTTTGTGACGAACACGTCCGGAGCGGTCAGTTTCAGTGCGGTGAACGGAGTATCGAATATGTGTACTCCCATGTCACCAAGAGTTCCGGTGCCGAAGTCGATCAGCTTGCGCCACTGGCCGGGATGATAGATGCGCGGAATGAAATCTCGTTCAGCCGCGGTTCCCAGCCAGAGATTCCAGTCAAGGTTTGCGGGCACATCCGCAGCCGCAGGCAACTCCTCGCCATCGAAGCCCCAGTTCTTGTTCGACCATGCATGCACCTCACTGACTTTGCCGATCACTCCGTCCCGAATCATCTGTACCGCGCGTCGGTAGGCGGGATGAGAGTGGATTTGAACGCCCATCTGAGTAACAAGACCTTTTTCGTCAGCAATCAATCGGAGCTGCCGGGCTTCAAAAACGCTGTGGGTCAGCGGCTTTTGACAATAAACCGGTTTGTTGGCGTTCATCGCCGTCATCGCGGCCGGAGCATGGGTATGGTCAGGCGTTGAAACGACTACACCGTCAATTCCACTATCCATTTCGGACAGCATTTCACGGTAATCGGCATACGGCTTAGCCATCGGAAACTTCTCGGCGACCTGCGCGAGTATGTCGCTGTCGACGTCACATATGGCGGCCACTTCTACATTGGGATGGGAGGCGATCGACCCGAGGTCGGAGCCCCCCATACCACCTACGCCGATGTGTGCGGTGCGGAACTTTTCGAGTGTGCTCTGTGCGGAAGCTCGACGGCCCAGCAAAAGCCCACCGGTTACAGCAGCCGAGGCTGCAAGAAATTGACGACGATTTGACTGACGACGATTGAAGCGGGAACCCATATTTTTCTCCGGCGCGTTTTTTCCGAACCCGTAGAGATTCTAGCCATTGGGATTAGTGAAAGATATCCGCTGCCGCGACGAGGTTGCCATAACTTCCGCAATGCGGCGGGGCAGGGCAGACATGGCGCACTTCAGAAATCCTGTTCCAGTTCGTTGAATTCGCTTTCAGAAACGCTCCGGAAACGTCGAAAGTTAATTCGTCGAAATTTCTTGGAATTCCGTGTTGACCGGCGAGTCCGCGGACATAAGATACCCGCCTATGGCACTTTCACATCTCCACAAAACGCAGCTCTATTTTGCAGCCGAAGCGACCGCTTTGCGCATGGTCAGCTGCGCGGCTGTTTACTGTACGTATTTCATGTGCAGTATTCAGAATACGTGGAGTCTTAGTACGAGTCAGAGCCGGAGTACGAGTCAGAGCCGGAATCTGACAACCGGTACGGGAGAGTGCTGAAGGACATAGGTCCTCAATTCAAGCTTTCAAAGCCCGTACTGATCCTCAGTGCGGGCTTTTTTTGTTCAGTTTCCAAAGTCACTTTTACCGGAACAAGTGAAGTTATGGTTGAGTTCTGCTCGGTTAGCCTTGTGCTGTTTTCAGTCATTGACATCCCCGGTTCACTGCCGCTGGTGGTGGACATTAAAAACAAGACAGGTTCGATCCAGTCGCTTAAGGCGACAATCGCCGCTGGCGTATTGATGCTGTTATTTCTGTTTGCAGGTGACAGCCTGCTTCATCTTCTAGGAATTGATGTTTCGTCGTTTGCGGTTGCGGGATCGATCGTAATTTTCCTTATCGGTCTGGAGATGATTCTCGGAGTGACGATCTTCAAAGAGGATCCGGATGCCGGGGAATCAGCTTCGATCGTCCCCCTTGCGTTTCCAATGATTGCCGGCGCTGGAACCCTCACGACGATCCTGTCCTTGAAGGCTGAATTCTCCTACTGGAGCATTCTGGGGGCGATCCTGATCAACCTCGTCATCGTCTACGTCGCCCTGCAGTCGTGCGGCTGGCTGGAGAAAAAAGCGGGAAGGAGCGGACTGTCCGTTCTCCGTAAAGTCTTCGGGATTGTTCTACTGTCGATCGCGGTCAAACTGTTCAAAAGCAACTTGCTGGCGTAACGAAAGACGGTCCATCGAGCCGGCTGGCGAAAGCATTCCACCGATTGCGTTGACGAAAACCGTTTGCCGGAATACAACTTAGGACTCACTCAACGATCTGCTCGTGAGTGGACCTCGCGAGGGGGAGCCGTGAACCGGGTCAGGCCTGAAATATGGAGCAGCCCTAAGCGGGGTACTCTTGTGCGGGGTCCTCTCACGGGCAGATTTTTTTATGCATCATCTGGCAGCCAGGGCCGGTTTTGCTACGTGTTTTGATGGACGGCCGCGTCCCGCTGGAAAGTCCACGACTGGCTTGAATCGGGTACAATCGTCGCTTTCCGATCCAAGGCCAGTTTGTTTCGCCTGATGAGCACTCCCGATCAGTACACCGTCGTCGCCAGACGATACCGCCCTCAGCTGTTTGACGATCTCGTCGGGCAGGACCATATTGCGCGCGCACTGTCGAATGCAATCGCGTCCAACAGGGTGGGTCACGCTTACCTGTTTACCGGGGCAAGGGGAGTCGGCAAGACTTCGTCAGCGCGAATTTTTGCCAAGTGTTTGAACTGTGTTGAAGGTCCGACTTCGACTCCGTGCAATAAATGTGACATCTGTCTGGCGGTGTCCAGCGGCGAAGATGTAGATGTTCTTGAGATTGACGGCGCCAGCAACCGCGGGATTGATGAAATCCGTCAGTTGCGATCGAACGCCGGGATCCGGCCCAGCCGCGCACGATTCAAGATTTACATCATCGACGAAGTTCACATGCTCACAACGCAGGCCTTCAACGCACTGTTGAAAACGCTGGAAGAACCGCCCGGGCACGTGAAGTTCATCTTCTGCACCACCGATCCGCAAAAGATACCGATCACCGTCCTTTCGCGCTGTCAGCGATTCGATTTTTCGCCAGTGCAATCAGCCGATATCACCGGCAGACTTGCCGAGATTGCTGAAAATGAGAATGTAAACGCCGAACGCGACGCGTTAGCGCTTCTGGCGCGGCGGGCCAATGGATCGATGCGTGACAGCCAGTCACTGCTGGAACAGCTGTTCTCGTTCTGTGGCGACAACATCACCGTTGATGATGTCAACCAATTGCTCGGCACGGCGGACATGAGTCGCATTGCTGAAATCGTTGCGGCGATGACCGGTCGTGATGCGGCGTCGAGCCTCCAACTGGTCAACAAGGCGGTTGCCGATGGAGTGGATTCCGGCCAGCTTGCGGTTCAATTGCTCGGGTACTATCGCGACATGATGGCCGTACACGTCGGATGCGGCGAGGAAACGCTGCTCAACTGCAACGCTCCGGATATAGAAGGACTGAAAACTACTGGCGAAAGTCTGGGGCTGGAGACCATTCTTACGACCGTCCAGATTCTCGATGGCGCTGTTGTGAAGATGCAATCAAGTATTCACACACGCACCTTGCTCGAAGTCGCCGTCGTTCGCATTTGCAATCTGGAAAAACTTGAGTCGGTTGCTTCATTGATCCAGGCTCTCGCTGGAGGCGCAACTCCACAGGCAAAGGCCGGCCGCAATCCTTCCGGCGCAAAAAAAAACGGACTAGCTGATGCATCTGCCAATCGAACTGGCGGAAACGGGCAAAACGTCGGTTCCGCATTGTCAGCTTCGACGGCGAAATCTGAAGTTGCAACAGCCGTCACACCGGTGGAATCAGTAGCTGTGCAGAGTTCTGGCACAGCACAGGATTCTGGTACAGCACAGGATTCGGCGACACCCCTCCACGAAGAGACAGTGCAGAATGAAGTTCCGCCGACGGATTCACGTTCGACGGAAGTTGAGGTCTCACCGGAGACAAAGATCGAGGAAAAACCCTCATCCAACGATCGGCACGGAACCGAATTTGTTGCCGAAGATGCTGTCGGGTACGAACCGCAGGAAACACATCAAACTGCTTCATCCCGCACGAACGAAGGCTCTCCAAAGGCCGCCATTGCCAGCAACTCTCCGGCAGCTTCCGAAAGTGTCGCATCGGTAGCCGTGCAGGCGATTACCAATGCAAATGCGAGGGGCGTCTGGCAGAAAGCGCTCGCTCAAATCGAGGACATGACCGCCGATATGGCTTCGCAATACGAGAAACTGGAAATCGGCACGGAAGGAAAATTAGTCGTAACGCTAACCGATTCATACAATCGCGATATGTGTGCCCGTGCTGACCGAAAACAGAAACTGGAGCAGGCGCTTTATGCGGTAACCGGCCAGCAGATTCGAATTGATTTTCGAGCCTCTGAAACAGGGGGTGGGCCGGCGAAACCTCACGAACCGGCTCTCACACGGCGTCAGCAGCTGTTGCAACTGCATGATCACCCGTTTGTTAAACGGGCAATGGAAACGTTTGATGCAGAGATCGTCGATTTCCAGAAACGCGGGCGCGGTTAAAGGCTGCACTCATTTCGCTCGCGAGCCGTCACAGGGTTTTTGAGACCAGCGCATGCATCCGTTGCAGGTCAGCACAAACAAATCTATTCAGGAGTGAAGATGTTCAAAGGTCTGGGAAATATTGCTCAACTGTTGAAACAGGCAAATACGATCGGCCCGAAGATGGAGCAGATCAACGAAGAGCTCAAGAACAAACGGGTGTCCGGCAGCGCCGGTGGCGGCATGGTAACCGTTCATGCCAATGGACATGGCCACGTTCTCAGCATCGACGTTGATCCTGTACTGATTGAAAAAGGCGACGTCGAGATGGTCAAGGACCTGCTTCCTTCGGCGATCAATCAGGCTGTCGCGGCGGCAAAACAACTGCACGTTGAATCGATGCAATCGTTGACCGGTGGCATGCAACTGCCGGGAATGGAGGACGCGTTCAAGCAACTGGCCGGCGGACTCGATGAGCTGCAGCAAACCGATCAGGACGACTCTAGCGACCGGTAGTTTGCAGGCTAACAACCATCAGGCCAGCCATGTTGATCTGGATTGCGACACGGAGGAGGTTCGGGGATAATTTCTGCATCGCACCAGAACCTCGACACCACCGATGACACAAATCTCAGAATCAGTCACTCACATGATTGAACAGCTTTCGCGACTGCCCGGCATCGGCCGGAAGTCAGCCGAAAGACTGGCCTATCACATTTTGCGTGTTCCCGAATCGGAAGCGTATGCGCTTTCGGACTCTATTCGTGCGGTTCGTGAAAACGTTCAGTACTGTCAGGTCTGCTTTAACCTCGCGGAGTCCGAGAAGTGCAGCATTTGCAATGATGCGACGCGTCACCGGAACGTGATCTGCGTTGTCGAGCAGCCGCGCGATCTGATGGCGCTGGAGCAATCGGGAACCTACCGCGGTCTTTACCACGTCCTGCTCGGACGAATCGCACCGCTGGAAAACTCGGGTCCTGATCAACTGACGATTGATCAACTCGTTTCAAGAATTGCTGAAGGTGAATTCACTGAAGTCATTCTTGCGACCAATCCAACTGTCGAAGGTGACGGAACAGCGCTTCATATCTCGAATCTGCTGAGCGATTTTGACGTGAACATGACGAAGCTTGCTCGTGGAATCACCACTGGCAGCATCCTTGAGTACACGAATAAAGAAATTCTGGCTGACGCAATTTCAGGCCGCCAGCCATTCTGACACCTCGATCCCGACTTGATGACATGCGTGCGGAAATCGACAGGGCATCAGCCGGGTTT
>JBCCFB010000196.1:0-12002 GCA_039029995.1 Planctomycetota bacterium | reverse complement strand
GGGCCGGTTGCCACCAGCAGATGCAGTGCGGATCGAAGAACTCGTCAACTATTTTGATTACGACTATGAGCAACCTCGCGGCGACGAGCCGTTTGCAGTCAACATGGAACTGGCTGCTTGTCCCTGGAATGAGGATAACAAACTCCTGCGTATTGGACTGAAGGGTAGAGAAATCGAAGTCGATGAACGCCCTCCGACAAACGTTGTTTTCCTGATCGACGTCTCGGGCTCGATGGATAGCCAGGACAAACTGCCGCTCCTGAAGCGTGGTTTCCAGATGATGGTGGACCGGTTGAACGAGAATGACCGTGTTTCGATCGTTACCTATGCCGGAGATGCCGGCGTTGCTCTTGAGCCGATCAGCGGTGATAGAAAACGAGAAATCAAAGAAGCGATCGAATCGCTTACGCCCGGTGGTTCAACGCATGGTAGCGCAGGGATCGAACTGGCTTATCGCCTGGCCCACAACAACTTCATCCTTGATGGAGCGAACAAAGTTATTCTGGCGACTGACGGTGACCTCAATGTCGGCATCACTGAGGATCAGGCTCTTGTTGATTTCATCACGCAGAAAGCTTCCGAAGGCGTCTTCCTGACAGTGCTTGGCTTCGGGACGGGCAACCTTCAAGACGGAAAAATGGAGCAGATGGCCGACCACGGCAATGGTTCCTATGCCTACATTGATTCGATTCGCGAAGCCCACAAAGTTCTGATCGAACAGATGTCCGGCTCCCTTGTGACGATTGCCAAAGACGTCAAGATTCAAGTCGAATTCAATCCGGCTGAAGTGACGGCATACCGCCTGATCGGATACGAAAACCGGATGATGGCCACGGAAGATTTCAATGACGATACGAAGGACGCAGGCGAAATCGGCGCCGGTCATACGGTAACCGCGCTTTATGAGATCGTGCCAACGGGAGGCGCGGCTGCTCAAGATCGCGTCCAGGTACCGGATGGCCTGCGATATCAACTCATTAATCCGGAGGTATTGCTTCGGGAAGAAGAGCCGGAGGCGAATCTTTCAGTTGCAGCTCAATCGGGCGAACTCTGCTCGCTGGCATTGCGATATAAGCTGCCGGATGAAAATGAAAGTCATCGACTAGATTTCACCATTGAAAACGACGACGTCAGTTTCTCTGCGGCGTCAGATGATTTCCAGTTCGCGGCCAGCGTTGCATCATTCGGCATGTTGCTGCGAGGATCTCGTCACTCCGGAATCGCGACACCGGCTCTTGTCGAGGAAATTGCTGCGGGGGCACTCGGTGATGACCGTTCAGGTTATCGTTCCGAGTTCGTTGACCTGGTCCGGCGTGTCAAAGCAATCTGCGAACAGTAGTCTTCAGATGTTCCCGGTTTAATGAATAAACGCCGCTCGAAACCGGGCGGCGTTTTTTTTATGGTTTGCTGTAAGCCACGATGATCTACTGCGATTACTGTTCGATACCTTGTTGTAAAGTTTCGACGCTGTAGAACCCGGTACGAGCAGTAACGTACAAGGTGTTTCCAACCAGCAGGCAGTTTGCCGGTGCTTCAGGGAATTTCAGGCGGTCGAGTTCCTCGCCATCTGCCGAATAGACGATAACGCAACCTTCGGTCGTGAAATAGACGTTGCCGTTTTGATCGATTGACATGCCGTCACTGCCAATCTCAGCGAACAGGCGCTTGTTTTGGAGCTTGCCCGGTTCCGGAACGTCGTACGCGAAAGTCTGGTTGCTGCCCGGATCGGCAATGTAAAGTGTTTTGAAATCAGGCGAGAAGACGAGGCCATTCGGTCTAACCATGTCATCGACGACTCGTTCGACTTTGTTCCGTCTTCGGCCAAGGTAGTAGACCCCTTCGATTTCCATATCCATGTCGTCTCGATTTCCATATCGGGGGTCTGTAAAGAAGAGCCCGCCAGCAGAGTCAAGCGCAAGGTCGTTGGGGCTGTTCAGGTTCAAATCATCAAGGTCCGTTGCGATCACGGTTTCCTCATCGCCGAATCTTGCCGTAATCCTGCGGTTGCCACCTTCGCAACTGATCAATTCGTCATTGGGAGTCCAGAACAATCCGTTAGCGCGGCCCGTTTCCTCGCGAAATACAGAAGTTTCACCTGACGATGGATCAAACACATGTGTCCGCTGGTTTGGAATGTCATTGAAGTAGATGCGACCGTCAGGCCCCACCGCCGGACCTTCAGTGAATTGAAACCCTTCGGCGAGTTGTTTGATCAGGAACCGGGAATCGAAGACAGCGTCATTCCTGGCGACTTGCCAGTCTCCGTTTTCGGCAAGAACAATATGGATGTCACTGTGCGGCATGTGAATCTCTGTCAATTCCCAGTCTGCGCCTGCTTTGCGTGCCTTGAATTCGGCTTGTCCGCGATACAGTCCGGGAACGGTAAAAGAAAATCGACCTCGCGCGGTTTCACCGGTTTCCTGAAACAGAACTTCGTCGATCCTGTTTGCATGAACCATTGTCGCCTCAACACCGCGCGTTATTTCCCGGGCAAGTTCTGCGGGGTTTACAAGTCCGTCGCCTTCGAAGAAGAAATCAACCGGGCCACTTGGCTCACCCTCTTCGGGAATCCTGAAATTCAAGAGCATCAAAGTCAGGCTTTTGTTATCGACGATGTTGAATTCCGGGACAGCTTCTCCCTGTGCGATTTCTCGAAAGACATCCGGGTCCATTGCCGTCGCCCCGGCGATCATTCGTTTCAAGTCGCGAATGTCAGTCGCGGGTTCCGGATTTTCACGGATCCGGATGTTGCGCCATTTGACCCACAAGGGATCCTGACGGTTGCCAACGCCGTGTACCTGTAACGCGATAAAGCCTTCCGAAGTCATGTCATCGATCAGATTGGTAACCGGGACGCCGTTTAGCCATGTTTGAATCTGTTCATCAATCGCCAGAATCCGGACATGATTCCAGTCGTCCTGTTTGAAGGCATACCTGGCTGTTACATCTTCTTCGAGCGAGAACAGCCAGCCACGACGACCTTCGTCGTATATTCCAGCGGTGTATCCTCTAGGCGATGGATCAATCTCGCACTGGTATCCGTGTACCCTGCCGTTCTTGAATTCTGGAAAACTGTTTGAACGGAACTGGATTCCGGAGTTGAGTTCAGGATGGACCTTGAACTCAAGCTCCAGCTCGAAATTTCCAAAACTCTGTTCGGTGCAAAGAAAAGAATTGGGAGTTGCTGGTACTGAGGTGCCGACAATCTCACCGTTTTCAACCTCGTAGCTGGCTTCTCCACCTCGCTGGACCCAGCCATCAAGATTTTCGCCGTTGAACAATTCCCGCCATTCCGTTTGCCCGAAAGCGCAGGTTGTTGCCAAAGAAAATGCCAATGCTAAAAAGAAGCCGACGAAGTATCGCATAGCTGCCACCTGTTTCTGTCTGAATACGAAGTCGGCATTCTAGTTGGATTTTAACAGGTTGTCATCGAGCTACGCATTTGCTGAGCAGGTATGCTGAGTTCGTAAGAATTCCTGTCGAATGTGAAATCAATATTTCTAACCCGTCCAAGACGATCGGAATCGCAATAAAATGATCTTTGCAGAATTGGATGCAGGTGACATTGTCCCGATCGTAATGTTCGGTTGCTTGTTCGGTGTCATTCCACTTGGCTACTTCATCTTCTCCACCGTTAGTACGGTTGCCGTCCGCTGGATGGACAACCGTTTGAAGCGGAAGCTACTTGACCGTGGATTATCGGTAGATGAAATCGAAAGGGTCATCAATGCGGGCGAGCTACCTGGTGGAATTTTCGGCAGGAAAAAGAAGACGAAGGGCCCTCATCGCGAACCTGTGCCACCGGTCAAATAATCACGGAGAGAATTCGAATAACTTGCGCGAGCTGGCGGGGCGCAATCAATCGCCTGATATTTCCACCCACGGGCTTCCGTCAATTCGTGCCTCAATATCTTCGCTCCATTTGAAGTTGCGGATAACTTCAATTCCGTCCGCTGTAAGGCTCTTTTCTTCTCGAAAGAAGCTGCCACGTCGCCAGTGATAAGAGTTCTGCAATATGTTTACGCCGCTGTCGTCATACATCCGTTCCAATAGTACTGCGGATGATTGCTGCATGCGCGAGATCACAGCTTCCCTCCCGATACCGTTTTCGAGCTCGTAACTTTCAAGGACGTAGTACAACCCCGGTTCCATGCCGAATTCGTTATCCGCTTCCAGCTGTTTTGCTGTTTCGGCGGTCAGTAGGGGTCCAGGTGAACTCGTCGCGAATCTCGATCCGAAGATACCCCATGCACCGTATCGTTCTGACCGGATGCCATCGAGATCTTCAGCCCACAACTGCTCTTCTCCTTTGCGTACACGAATCCGCCAGGTCTGTCCTTTTTCAAGAACCTTGTGTTCAAACGTGATTCCATACCGTGCATCATACTGCGGCTGCCAAAGAAAAAGGTCCGATTCAACCGCAGCAGCGCAAGCTGATAGCGCTTCAACATGATCAGCAGGCCACGCCATGATCACTCCATGAACATTAGTTGGAACCTCTAGCGCCACAGAGTGTTCAGGGGCAACTGCTAACCAGTGTTGCTGACCGACTTCAAGATCTTCAGGCTGCCAGATCACGATTGGTTCCGGATTTTGCGTCGCACCCCGGGGAGCTGACAATCCACCCTGTTCGAGAATCATTCCGGTCTGACTGATCGTGGCACCAGTCGACTGTAGCGTCCTGATGCCAATAAGCAGTTCCAGGTTTCCACAGGCCGGTCGAGAGTCATGGTGTTCAAGGCTGGTTATCTCGACCAATGAAACGCCCGCAGCAATTGCAAAACACTCTTCGATTGCGGATGCATCGTCGGCGGGCGAATGGGCCTGTTTTGCAGCTGCACTGGAACAACCGGCTAGAAACAGGATGAGAATTGCAAAACAACGAATCGAATTCGACATTATCGTTCCTTCCAGGTGGTAGCTGGAAGTCTGACGATCAACCCGCGCAATAGTTCCTCGGCGTCACTACCAGTCGGCTCAGCTGCATGCGCACAAAAAAAGCCCGCGATCACTCGCGGGCTTTTGGTTGGTTTATCCGTTTTCCACTTATGGAGCAGCGTTCCACCACCAGCGGTCAGCAGTTCGCTCGGAAGCAACGTTCAGGATTTCCTGAGTCGATTCAACTTCTTCCATGTTCTCAGCGACAGCCCACGAATCGACTTGAACACCACCGGAAGCTGTTACCAGCCACGAGTTGTTCATGCGGACGAAGCTGCAGTGAGTCGAGACTGTCCGTGGAGCGTTCCAGGCCGGAGTGGTGACAGTGCCTGCGATCATCGGAATCTCCATGCCGGCTTTTTGTAGCAGGCCTTCACGGGAGATGATTGCCGCGACGACTGACATATCCATCAGGTTGCGGAGTTCGCAGAAAACCGGCTCGACGGTGCACAGTTCTTCATAACGCTCGGTCATCGAATCAGCCCACTGCTGAGCCCATTTGTTTGGACGACCTTGATCGACGGCTTCGCCCTGACGATTGATGAATCCATCTTCCGTCAGAGTTTTGACACCCTGGCCTCGAATCTGCCAGACGGTCTTGTCAGCGTTTACAGCGAGTGGCTCGTAGTAAGTTTCCATCCAGAAACGAGGAGCCATGCTGCTGAGGCGAGCGTTGTTGGTTTGCAGGATTTCCAGAAGCGAAGGCATTCCGGCAACCGGAGATGCGTCGAGTCCCATTGAGAGACGCTTCATTTTGTAATCGGCAATGGTCAGCAGTTGAGCGAAACGACTGTCCTCGGGAACACCTGTGAGGGTGATGTTCTGCGGACCCATCGCATCTTCAACCATCTCCTTCATTTCAGGAGTAAATCCGTTCTGGCGGTAGAAGCGTCGCAGGTTGCGGGCGCCTTCTTCGGTCGGATCAATAGAGACCGAGATGCCTTGACCCTGACGGGCGTTGTCAGCAGTTCGCATGGCAACGAGGAAGTCTTCAAGTTGCAAAACCGGCTGACCGGTTGTTGAACCGACGACAAGGCCTTCGGGAGTAACTTCCCAGCCTTCTCCCGGACCTGCCAGAAGGATATCGTTGTTCTCTTCGTCGTACATGACGACTTCGATTCGCTGGAGTCCAGCCATGTACTGAACTTCGGCGGGCAATGCTTTGCCGGTCTCAACCGATTCAGCAAGAACTGCTTCAAGCCCGCGGAATGAAATAACGCGCCAGTCGGCATCGTTATTGATGTCGCGGTCAGCACCGGCGATCCGGTCCTGCAGCTGTTGGCGCTGGTTTTCGTCCAGCTCAACAGTTTCGCTGTTCAGAATATTTTCGGCATCGACTTTTACACCACCGATAACGGAACCGAAAAACAGGTTGCCGTTGTTACCCTGAGCATTTGCCTGATCGCTCAGGAAAACAAATGTCGCGCACAAGGCGACGAGCGATAGAAAGTATTTTCTCATCTTGATTCCAGACTTTGCACAATGCGCCGTCATGTTACGACTCCTAAAAGCAAAAAGGCGTGCCCCATTCCATGTTATTCAAACGCACCGGTTGTATGCAGTCTTTTCGTCCCCAAAAGACTGGAAAACAATCGGGCTTTACCGGTAAAATGAGTACCGGACGGCTTACTGAACACCAGTTGGCGACCGGATTTACTGAAAGTCTCAGACTAACTGGGCACTTGCTCGAAAGCAAGAAAAACAGCGCAAATCGCGTAGTTTCAGCAGGTTCAGGTAATCCGCGGATACACTGGCAAGCAGAGCCGACTGGGGCATAATTTGGCGGCGCGGAATCCGACGACTGCCAGGCCAGGGAACCACAAGGAAATATGGGTACTCCTAATAAAAGGTCGGCTATAGCCTACCTTGTAATTCGCGATGGCAAGAAATGGTCAGACGTTTTCCGTCTGATGCCCGGTAGAACCGTCACAATCGGGCGATCACCGACCAGCCAGATCGTCGTCAAAGAAGAACAAGCCAGCCGGAAACACGCTGAAATCTTTCAGGTACAGGGCAAATGGACCGTACGGGATCTCAAATCCCGTAACGGTACAGCCGTAGGTGAGGAACGAGTCGTCGGCGACCGTCAGCTCGAGCCAGGCGATGTCATCTGGATAGCAAATACCCAGCTGGCCTTCGTGAATGACCTTTCCAGTGCCTACAACCGGAAGGTCTTTTCCAAGGTCGAAATCGGCAATGAGACGATTACCGGGCTGGAGGTAGACGATGATCAAGCCACCCTGACAGAGTTGCCGATTGAACCGACGACAATCACCCATCGTCGCCAGAAAACCAAATTCACGTCTGCCGAGGTTGAAGAAGACGAAGAAATCATCGAACCAATCCCGAAAGTCGGGATTGCGGCTACGAAATTGTGCCGGCTGGCATTTGATCTGGCCAATGAAACCTCCGTTCGCGGAATTGCGCGGATGGCACTGGACAGTATGGTGGATGGAACCCGGGTTGACGCCGGTGCGGTCTTAATGGTGCCCATCAAAAAGCCGGCCACCACGAATCCTGAAAAGCTCGAGATCATCGCGTGGCGAAGCGAAAACAAGCCGGAGTATCAGAGGGTCTCGAAGTTCCTGGCGGAGACGGTACTGCGGGACGGAGAAGCCGTTCTAGCGCGCGACATTCAGGATGACAGTGCTCTTGGGCTCCGCGATTCGAAGGGTGAGATCTGGGCGAAAAGTGTCATCTGTGCTCCGATCAAAATGAACACGCGGATGCTGGGGCTTATCCATCTCTATTCCACTCGAGCCGAAGATCTGCTGGATCCGGACGACCTGGAATTCACGCTTGCGGTTGCGGAAACGGTCGGTCTGGCGATGCGGACCCGCTATCGCGAACAGAAACTCGTGGAAGATCTGCACAAGACTCGTGATGAGATCAATCAACTCCGCGAACAGCTCGGCGTGGCGAGTGAAATTATTGGTGGCAGCGGTGCGATGCTGAAGGTCCATCAGCAGATCGCAAAGGCCGGGCCAAGTCGGGCAACGGTCCTGATCAACGGTGAAAGCGGCGTTGGTAAAGAGCTCGTTGCTCGCGCGGTTCATTACAGCAGTCCTCGCAAAGGCGGTCCGTTTGTCTGTTTAAATTGCGCAGCGTTATCTGAGTCGCTGCTTGAAAGCGAACTCTTCGGTCACGAAAAAGGCGCGTTCACAAATGCGACGGACCGGAAGATCGGAAAGTTCGAAGCAGCACACAAGGGAACCATGATGCTGGATGAGATCGGCGAGATGAGCCCGACCATTCAGGCGAAATTTCTTCGAGTTCTCGAAGGTCACGCGTTTGAGCGCGTCGGTGGCAACCGGCCGATCAAAACTGACGTTCGTGTTATCGCGGCGACCAACCGTGACCTCGAAGAGGATGTTCGCAACGGTACATTCAGGAAGGACCTCTTCTTCCGTTTGAATGTCGTCACAATCAAGGTTCCGCCGCTTCGCCATCGTGCAGAAGACGTTCTGGAACTGGCAGAGCATTTCATGCAGAAGTTCAACGTCGAAACCAACCGGAAGATCACCGGCTTCTCGCCTGCCGCGCGACAGCAATTGGTTAGATATCGCTGGCCGGGTAACGTCCGCGAACTGCGAAACGTGATAGAACGCGCCGTCGTTCTAGCGCGAACCGACTTGATCGAAGTCGATGAACTGACACTGACCAACCTGGCGACTGCCAGCGAGTCGAATATGGAATACGACGCGATGGCATCCGTGTATCAGCCACAGTCGCTAGAGCAGATTGAACAGCAGCACATCGAAGCAACACTTACCGCAACCGGCTGGAACAAAAGCAAGTCAGCGGCAATTCTTGGCATCGAACGGTCAACGCTTGATCGAAAAATTAAGAAATACGGCATCTTGAAGCAGTGATTGCCGCAGGCCATCTGTTCTCCGCGAGGCAGTTTGTCACAGACGACATCTGAAAAGCGGATGATTCACTAACTCCGGGCGATTGCATATGATGCTGTGCACACGTTTGTTCGGAGCACTGGATTGAACACAACCTCGGAAAGTCTGCTCAAACGCCTTCAGTCAGGCAGTGTCTGCGCGGACGTTCGCGACACGGCATGGAGCCGGTTCGTCGATCTCTACTCGCCGCTGGTTTTCTTCTGGGCCAGAAAAAGCGGACTGAAATCCCAGGATGCCGCGGACCTGGTTCAAGACGTGATGACGATCGTGTTTCAGAAGTTACCGGGGTTTCAATACGATCCGACTGGAAGTTTTCGTGGCTGGCTTAGAGCGATCACGCTTAATACATATCGCCAACTGCTGCGGAAGAAAAAGATCAATGAGGTCGACACATCGAATTCGTTCCTCGGACTGCTTGTTGATGAAAAACAAGCCGAGACGAATTTTGATCTTAACTACGCACGTGAGCTTGTGGCCAACGCCACAAACATGATGAGGAAGGACTTTGAACCTACGACGTGGCTTGCCTTAAAAGCCGTTCTGACAAGCGGAATGACGGTAAACGAGGTGGCGGAGGAGACTGGAGTCAGTATCTGGACGATCTATTCAGCACGATCTCGATTACTAGGTAGATTGAGGACTGAGCTGGACGGCCTCCTCGATTGAGTAGGGAATTTTCCGAAAAAGTAGATTTTCGCCACAAACGGGCATTTCAGACGCATAGTCTTCATCAACAGGCGGTTTAAAGAACCGGCGTCTGAAATAAAAACTGAATTCTGGAGCTCCTATGTCGTCGGAAGCAGAGCTTTGTCCCGAAAAAGAAACTCTCGCTGAGTACCTGCTTGGGAAACTTGTAGAACCTGAACTCGGTTTGACAGAGTCTCACGTCTCACGGTGTGGCAAGTGTGAAGACACGTTGCGGGGCCTTGGCACCAACGACACACTTAGCGTATTGGCAGAAGATTTTTTCCGGAAAGAGAACCGGTTATCAAATGAGGATAACCGGCTATTGAGCGTCGTAATCCGACAGTTGAAGCATAACGACCACACGGAGAATGCCACACAAATTCAACTGAAAAACAGGGCGATTGAAGTAACCCGACTGCTTCGGCCTGCTAATAGCGGGGAATTCATCGGTTCGCTTGGCCAATACGACGTAATCGAGTTGATCGGCGCAGGAAGCACTGGCGTTGTCTACAAAGCAGTTGACCGGCAACTGGATCGAAACGTCGCAATTAAAGTCTTACGGCCATCGCTTGGTAATGAAGCCAGACAGAGATTTCTGGTGGAAGCCCGCGCTGCGGCTGCGATCAATCATCCGAACGTTGTCTCTATCCACCACGTTGTTTCGGACGTCGATCTTGCCTACATCGTTATGCAGTGGATTTCCGGTAGAACACTCGAACAGGAACTTGGCGATGTCACATTTCTGCCGGAACAAGACGTTCGGAAGATTGCCTCGCAAATCGGATCAGGGCTTGCCGCTGCACATTCCAGGAATCTTATCCATCGCGACATCAAGCCGGCCAACATCTGGATCAGTGACGAAAGCGGCGACGCCATTATTCTGGATTTTGGCCTGGCGAGAATTGCTGACGATGATCCCCACATGACGGCGACCGGTTTCCTCGCCGGCACTCCGAATTTCATGTCACCCGAACAAACGCGAGGGCTTGAGCTGGATGGGCGCAGTGACTTGTTCAGTCTCGGGTGTCTGTTATACCGGGCCGTAACCGGCAGGCTTCCCTTTGGAGCAAACGGTGTGCTGGCGACTCTACAGACCATCCAAAGAGATACACCGCGACAACCCTTCGAATTGAATCCCGCCATTACCGCGGACTTTTCCGACTTGATCATGTGCCTGCTTGAAAAACAGGCTGCCAACCGGCCGGCAAATTCTGCGCAGTTTGTATCTGCACTCAGCCTGCCCCGTAGCAGCTGGCCGTTCGCGGTAGTCCCCGCAAATACTTCACCTGCCAGACAGTCGTCTTCACGTGGAAAGACAAGGAGGAAAACATACTGGCTGGCCGCGTCGATTGTCGGGCTCGTTCTTGCCGTCGCGGGCATGATCTATCAGGAAGACATCGTCCGCATCGCCACCAATCAGGGCGAACTTGTTGTTCAGAGTAACGATGAAGATGTCGAAATCGAAATCCGCCAGAATGGAAAACTCGTCCGGTTGATTGATCTGCAAACCGAACAAAGCATCGACATTGTCGCGGGTGAGTATGACATTAACGTGACCCATCCGGACAATGGTTTCAAAGTCAGCCATGACCGGGTGGTAATGACCAGGGGCCGCAAAGAAATTGTTCGGATAATTCAAATCAACGATTCGGGCCACGAACAGCACTCATCTGACGCCTTGGCGGCGCGGCAATCAACGGCTTCGAATGGAGCAACAGGCGATCTAGGGAATTCATCGGACGGCCATTCCCAGCGGACTGAGCTCGCTCCGGTCAATGCGTCAACGGGTGAATCCGTTTACGAAGGAAGGACCTATTCGCAATGGCTCGAACAGCTGCGGGCAGAGAAAAGTCCAAAGGCCATGATCAACGCCATGTTAGCACTCAATACATTGTCAATCGGCGATCGCGAGTTGCAGGTGGCCTTGCTTGAGGAAGTCAGGCCTCTCATTCGGGAACACGGCGTCTCTGACATCGTTAGATATGCGCCCGATATTGATGCGACTCGATTCAATTTCAAAGCTCTCAATCACGGATTTTCCACAATATTCGAAGCACTGGGCCCCGATTTGCAATACGAGTTCCTGATCGAGGAAATCAAAAATGGAACAATACCAAGCCTTTTGTTTTGCAAGCGGCAATGTTTCGGTCACCCGGTTGATGAACTAACGAAGTCCGAATTCAGAGACCTGGTTAACGCTTTGCTAGTTAGGATGGCCGGCGCCTCAAGCGAAGAATATGTTTCACTCACGGCTATCCTTACTACCTGCTTTCAAATTTCATCTGACTCACGATGGGATGGGCCGGACTATCGCGTGCACCATTATTCCATCCCGGATGAAAGAGCACGACCTGTTCCGCCGAATCTCGACTATCTCGAAGCGCGGCCTGTACTTGCCGGTCAGCTGATCGAGCATCTAAGAACCGGCTCCGATGGACAACAGGCTGCCGTCGGATTGTTGCTCGC
>JBCCFB010000195.1:0-12115 GCA_039029995.1 Planctomycetota bacterium | reverse complement strand
GATGGATACTCGAGATGGCAGAGTAGTTCATTGTTGGATACTCCGAGGACGGAAATGTCATCTGGAATTCCAATGTCAGCCGAACGGCAGGCGGACAACACGGCCAGCCCGAGCGCATCGGTGGCAGCAAGAAGCCCGGTCGGTTTCGGGAGTCCGTTCAGCCATGAAACCAGTTCAGAATCAGGGGCCAGGAACAACTGGTCGCTTTGAAAACGGGTGACTTGGAATTCGGATACGGGAACGCCTTGTTGGCTCGCAATTTCGCTGAACCCCTCCAACCTCGCTGTCATGAAATCCCGATTGTTCACCCGGTAACAGGCGAGGCTTTCGAATCCTCGTTCCAGAAAATACTTCGCGGCCATACGGCCGACTTCAACGTCATCAATCTGAACGCTGGGAAACCACAGTTCTGATGCTTCCCTTGCGACATTGACGATGGGAATGCCTAACTGGTTGAACGTTTCCGCCTCTTTCTCGCTAGCGCACTGAACGATTGCGCCGACGGGTTCCCACTTTCTCATCCGCTCAACGTCCGCGCCGGTATTGGTGGCGATCAGCCAGGGTAGATCCGGACGGGCGAACTGGAAAACTCCTTTGAGTATCGATTCCCAGATAGCAATTCCGGGGGGATGGTAAATTGAAATGCGCTGGAATTCGTTCATGAAGCTGGTCTGATTCCGGAGCTTGCTGACGATTCAATTCTACGTGACTGCAGCCGTTCAATGCAGCTGAGCCGGAAGAACCCGTCGCCGGGCGATTCGATCCATCATTCGCACCCGGTCAAAAGCAAAAGAGCCGGATCATTGAGAACCGGCTCCCTTGTTTATTGACGTGTCATACGTGTCGCCCGCGACCAGCGTCTACCCGTTTGCAAGAATCACATCAAAATTTCCTGTCCAGACGACTGGTTCCGCTCGCTGTTGATCGTCTCCCTGTTCGATTTGCCTTCGTCCACGAGGATCATCGTCGTTATGCAAACGTGATTCCTCGCGCTCACGGGCATCCTGGCCAGTATTGCTTTCTTCAACGCCACCAGCTTCGGCGCCGGCCGGTTTGTCAAACTCGATCGTGACCTGTTCACGCGCCTGGCGATTGAGAGACGTATAGATGTCGTCGCGCATGTTGTCTTCACCGAAATCGGAGAAATAGCACTGTGTTGAGCAGCGTCGATAGCCATCTGCGTCCACGCGGTAATGGATGTGACGTGCAGTTCTACCGGGGTATTTGCCGGGGATGATCGTCTTAAACGAGTAGGCTCCGTCTTCGCCGGTGACGACGCGACCCCAGAACTGAAAGTTGTTGTCGAGTAACATCCGGTTGTCGTTGTCACGGGAGTGGTTGTACCGTCCTGATGCGCATGCCTGCCATATCTCAACAACGGAACCTTCAACTGGTTCTCCCCGGCGATTGCGAATCACACCGTTGATCATGCATTGCTGGCCGCGAGCGTATTCGTGGTTGCCGAGTTTCTGGCTCAGATCATTGTCAGAGAACAATTGTTGCTCAATGGTCGGGTCGGGATAGAAAGGGCCCTCAGTCTGTTGTGGTGTAACCGCCAGTTCTTCCTGAGGCATCCAGAGGGAATTCTTTCCCAACGCCCATCCCGGTACAGCAAGCGTCGAACCTGCGGCAAGAACTCGAAGCACCTTGCGACGATCGATAATTGACAGCCCGTTGGTTTCTCGCTTTTTCATGGTTTGGCCTTTCCCGTAGTAGGACGATGCTCAGGATCAAGAACTTCCATTATTTTCCGCATTCAGACGACCTGAGGCTACTGCGAGTCTGCGTAATGCAGTTTCGATTTTGAAGAATCTGAAACCGGTATATTTCAACGAGAGGTACTTCTAACGTGGACCTCGCGGCAGGTGATCAATGAGGTATCGCAGGATCAACATGCGAACATGAACCACCGTGCCCCTGCCCTCACCCAGGCCGTGATCACGGTTCGGATAAACCATGTAATCAAATGGCTTGCCCAACTCGATCAAACGATCAACCAGTCCTTCGATGATCTGGATGTGTGTATTGGTTTCGCCGGAGCCGGTAATGATCAACAGGTCTCCCTGCAGCCCCTCAGCAAAATTGATGGGTGCTGATTCTTCATAGCCCGAGGCGTTGACTTCCCGGTTACGCATATAGATCTCCTGAAACCATGCGTTGTACAGCCAGGGTTGAGGCTTAGGCACAACAGCGATGCCAACGTGATAGACATCAGGTCTACGAAACATGGCATTGAGAGTGTTCGAGCCACCACCACTCCAGCCCCAGATGCCGACGCGGTCCAGATCGAGAAACGGATACATTTCTCCGAGCCGTTGCAGCGCATCCGCTTGATCCTCCGTTGAAAGCGGCCCGAGGCTTCCGAAAACCGAACGCCTCCACGCAGCGCCTTTGGGACTGGGCGTGCCGCGGTTGTCAATCGAAATCACGACGTATCCAAGATCGGCAACCAATCGATGGAATCTGCGTGGCGGGTTCCCCATTCGTCGAGCACAGTTTGTGCATACGGTTCTCCATACACGTATACGAAGACGGGATATTTTTTAGATTCATCGAAGTCACCGGGTCTGGTCAGCGATGCATCCATCACGACGTCATCGCCGATGTCGACTTTGACAAACTCGATAGCGTGCCTGTTGACGCGGCTTGCTAGTTCTCGCAGATCTGCGTTGTCTTCGAGTATCCTGACGCGCCGATGCGAAGGCAACTCGACAAGATCGACCTGAGGAGGATCGTTGGCCGTTGAGTAGGAATGAATGGCCCATTTGCGGTCCGGTGAAACGTTGTAGTTGTGCGTGCCGGGTTGATCACCGGGGCTGATGCGTTCCAGTTCGGCTGATCCGTCGAGTGGAACGCGATAAAGATAACGCTGCGTTCCATTGTCAGGCGACGCATAAAAGTAATAGCCACCGGATTCCTCATCCATGAAAGCGCGGTCAATAAGTTCATATTCACCGCTCATAAGAGGCGTTACTTCACCATCTTCAATTGAAAGCTTGTAGGCTCGTCGCCATCCGTCTTTTTCGCTGATGAAGACGAACGCGCTGCCGTCCTGCAGCCACTCTGCTCCCGAGTTGATTTCGTGGCTTCCTACAGCCCATGCGTCGTTGATTTCGCTGAACAGGCGTTTCAGATTTCCGTCCGGTGAGGTGAGCCAGAACTCCCGCTTGTCACGGAATCGACTCAACGTTTCGATGAGTAGTCGATCCTCGCCTGGAACCCATTGGATGGTTCTGATGTAGCGCCCCTCTTCCGGGGCTTCAAGTGGTACCCAGTGAATGCTCTCACCGCTGGCATCGACGATCCCAACGCGTAGCGTTTCGATTGTTTCACCGACGCGCGCAAAGCGACGTTCGGTCGTGCCCGGGTAGGATGGGTCCTCGGGGACCAGCATTGTGCGAAACGGAACATCGGTCCGGTCATACTCAAGGAATGAAACAAAATTACCACTCGGACTCCAACGCAACTTGCCGAAGTAGATATCGCGTTCGGGATCGCTTTCGACGAGCTTTGTTCTCTGTTCATTTGCAACGTTGATCGCAAAGACTGCCAGCCCTCGACGTACGAGCCGGTGGCTGCCATCCGGAGAAATGAGGCTATCAGATTCGGCTGGCCTGCGCCCGTTTGTTCGTTCACCGGTTTGAACATCGTATTGAGCAAAGCCTTGCCGGCCCGTTTGTGGATCGCGTTCCCGCACGACAAATGCCGAGCTGTCAGTCAGCCACTCGCGCCTGTCGGGCTCAGCCCGGAAGTTGCCTTCTTCATATATAGCGCTCAGCCGCTCACGAGCGATCTCCTGCCACTCGTCGTCTGCGCTTGTTTGCCCTGCAGCGCCTTCAAGATTCATCTGGAAAATCAGAAACGCGAAAGCAACGAAGACGAATTTATTTGAACCGGTTCTCATTGTGGCGTTCTCGTCAGTCTGGGTTGATTGCAGCCGTTGAATTACGTTCATGCAGATTCGTTTTGCGCCAATGACTTCGTCCTCTATTTGCAACACAATTGCATGTGCGATAGGCTGACATCTATTCTAAAGACCGTGTCGCGAACTGAAACTGCCTTTCCAGATAACGTCATGAATTCAGGTATTGAAACTGCTCGCCTGCCGGTAACCGTATTGTCCGGTTTTCTTGGAGCAGGGAAAACTACGTTGCTTAATCACGTTCTCGCCAATCGAGATGGCAAACGGGTGGCCGTGATCGTCAACGACATGAGCGAGGTCAACATCGATGCGGACCTGGTGCGTGATGGGAAAGCCAACTTGTCACGAACCGACGAGCAACTGGTAGAGATGAGCAACGGCTGTATCTGCTGCACACTTCGCGAAGACCTGCTGCTCGAGGTTGCCAGAC
Source organism: Planctomycetota bacterium (assembly GCA_039029995.1). Taxonomy (GTDB): domain Bacteria; phylum Planctomycetota; class Planctomycetia; order Pirellulales; family Pirellulaceae; genus Mariniblastus. The sequence goes on along the minus strand of JBCCFB010000195.1, from coordinate 7,763 downwards.
TGGCTCGTGAAGGGCGTTTTGATTACTTGCTGATCGAATCGACCGGAGTCAGTGAGCCGATGCCGGTGGCCGAAACGTTTACGTTCGCCGATGACCGTGGAAACAGCCTGTCTAATCTTGCGCAGCTCGACACCATGGTCACCGTCGTTGATGCGGGCAATTTTTTCAAGGACTTCGGCTCGTGGGAAAACCTGACCGATCGACAGATGGGCGTAAATGACGACGATCATCGCAACATCGTGGATCTTCTTGTAGATCAGATTGAGTTTGCCAACGTTGTCATCGTCAACAAGACAGACCTGGTAACAGCCGTTGAGCTTGAGCAACTGGAGCAGATCATAAAAAGGCTGAACCCTGAGGCAGAGATCCTGCATTCACAAGAAAGCCGGGTTCCTTTAGATGAAGTCATGGGAACAGGACGATTCCAGCTGAGTCAGGCAGAGTCGTCTCCGGGCTGGCTGGAGGTCCCGCGCGGTCAGGAGCAAACCGAGACTGATGAATACGGCATCAGTCATTTTGTTTACCGGCGAGATCGCCCGTTTCATGCGGCGAGATTTGCAAAGGCAATGCAAGGAGGATTTGGTGAAGGCAGGCCATTGGATGGAGTACTGCGAAGCAAAGGCCTGATGTGGATTGCAACACGAAATGACTGGGCCTATGACTGGTCACAAGCGGGTAGCTCGGTACGGATGAATCCCGCCGGATTGTGGTGGGCTGCTGCACCCCGCGACGAATGGCCCGAAGACGAAGAAGCGATCGCTGAGATTAGCGCGAAACTCTCCGGCCCATTTGGTGACCGTCAGCAGAAGCTGGTTTTCATCGGCCACGGGATGGACCATGGACGCATAACAGATACTCTTGATCAATGCCTGTTGAGCGACGCAGAGCTCGCTCAAGGTCCCGGTGCGTGGAAGAGCTTCGATGATCCGTTTCCACCGATAGAAGATGACCTCGTCTAGTAGATGCACTTGTTGCGCGACGAAGTGTATCGCCCTGACGCGTTGATGCTCTGATTCCGGAAACGTATCCGGGATCAACGGAGCTGTGTTTTTGATTTGGCGCCCGCAAAGATCGAATTGAGTTAGCCGATGTTTACCAGACTGCCAGCCACCGTTTTATCCGGCTACCTCGGGGCCGGTAAGACAACGTTACTCAATTACGTTTTGTCAAATCAGCAGGGAATGCGGGTTGCGGTCATCGTCAACGACATGAGCGAACTCAACATTGACTCCACGCTGGTGCGATCCGAAGCGAAATCCCCCGATCAACCGGATGACTCTCTGGTCGAGCTCTCCAACGGTTGCATCTGTTGCACCCTCCGTGACGATCTGCTGGAGGAGATTTCGAAACTGGCGTTGGCGGGCCGTTTTGACTATCTGCTGATTGAAGCTACCGGAATTTCAGAACCGATGCCGGTTGCAGAGACTTTCGTGTTTCGAGACCAGTACGGCTCGGGATTGAGTAACCTTTCGCGGCTGGACGCGATGGTTACCGTCGTGGACGCGGCCGCATTCCCTGACGATTTCCAGTCATTTGATTCGCTTGCACAGCGTGACCAGGAAATGGACGAATCCGACGAGCGGATGCTGTCTCAGTTGCTTGCGGAACAGGTAGAGTTCGCAAATGTACTGGTCGTCAACAAAACGGATCTGGTCAGTAACGAACAACTCGCGGCCCTGCAAAAGCTGCTCACTCAGCTCAATCCGGAAGCGATACAGATTATGTCGTCGTATGGCCAGGTCGATTTAAGACATATCTTCGATACCAGGCTGTTCGACGAAGACAAGGCTGCGTCGACGCCCGGGTGGCGTTCCGACTGGGTCACGAAGGTTTCAGAGTCAGATGAGTACGACTTCAGCAGTTTTGTGTATGGCAGTCGCCGGCCGTTTCACCCCGAACGGCTTCACCAGTTGGTTTGGGGCGATCAACTCAACTCCATCGCACGATTGAAGGGGTTCGTATGGTTGGCCAGTCGCCATGATATGGCCGGGTACTGGTCTATGGCGGGTCGGATTCACTCGATTGCGGCATTCGGGCCCTGGTATATGGCGCTTGAGCATGATCGCTGGCCCTGGGAAGACCGGCCAATGATCGATCGGCTGAAAAGTCTTTGGCAGGAACCCTATGGCGATCGGCGGCAGGAAATCGTGGTGATTGGGAGGCACCTCGACGAGGAACGAATCCGCCGATTACTCGATGAAGCATTGCTGACCGAAGGCGAATATCAATCCGGACCTGATTCGTGGGTAAAGTACCCGGACCCATTGCCGGGCTGGGAAGCAGAAACGAGGGAGTACGATTACGACGATGAAGCGGTTCGCCGGCACAGGGAAGCGGAGTTTTCGGAATGGCAGGAATTCCGATAGCGGGTACCCTTAGTACTCACCGGGGCTGGCTATCTGCGAACCAGCTTGTCAGTTTCTGCGCCGAACATTCAGGTCAAGGCCGTCACCAATGAGCCCGTCAACGATTTCGCTGAACTTCGAACACAGCTACGCCGAGCAGCTTCCGGAATTCTACGTTTCGGCCGAACCATCGCAGGTGCCCGATCCAAGGTTGCTGCAATTCAACCAGTCGCTGGCCAGGGAACTTGGTCTTGCTAAAGAGCTTACGGTGGACGTTGCCCCGCGAATATTCTCCGGAAACGAGTTGCCAGAAGATGCCATGCCGATCGCGCAAGCCTACGCAGGTCATCAGTTCGGAGGATTCTCCGCTCAGCTGGGAGACGGCCGCGCGCTGCTGCTTGGAGAAGTGATCGATGACCACGGTAGAAGGCGCGATATCGCGCTAAAGGGTTCGGGAAAGACACTGTTTTCGAGAGGCGGCGATGGCAAGGCAGCAGTGGGGCCGGTGCTGAGGGAATACCTGATCGGCGAAGCGATGCACGCACTTGGAATACCGACCACTCGTGCTTTGGCGGCCGTTGCCACAGGCGAGAAAATTATGCGTGAACGTCCGCTTCCCGGTGCCGTCCTCACGCGCGTCGCCGCCAGTCATGTGCGCGTCGGAACTTTTCAGTTTTTCTCTGCTCGCGGCCAGTTTGATCATGTCCGGAAACTTGCCGACTACGTAATCGCCCGGCACTATCCGGAGGTTTCAGAAGATGTTGAACCGTACCTTTCACTGTTGAGGTGTGTTGTTGAGCGTCAAGCCGAACTGGTTGCCCGCTGGATGCTGGTCGGATTCATTCACGGGGTGATGAACACGGACAACATGACAATCTCCGGTGAGACGATCGACTATGGTCCCTGCGCGTTCATGGACTCGTACGATCCGCAGACCGTTTTCAGTTCTATCGATCGAGATGGACGTTACGCCTATATGAACCAGCCGAATATCGCAATCTGGAATCTCGCGAGATTTGCAGAAACGCTTTTGCCGCTACTCGATGGGACAAGCAGTGAGTCAAACAGCAAGGACGAGGGAGAGCAGAAAAGCGAACAAGTCAGCAAACGCGCCGTTGCTGACGCAATGGCGGTTCTCGAAACCTTCATGCCGATCTTCGAGCAACACTGGTACACAGGTGCGCGAACGAAGCTCGGGCTGCACAGCTCCAGCAGCGGTGAAGCCGTAAGTGAACTAGAACGTGCGCTGATTGATGACTGGCTTCAACTGCTCGCAAAAAACAAAGTAGATTACACGCTTGCCTGGCGCCAGCTGGCAGATGTAGCAGAGGGCAACACATGTTCGCTTCATTCTTATTTTGCCGAACGTTCCGCAATCGATGCGTGGTTGGAACGGTGGAAGAAACTGCATCATGGAGTTCCTGCTGCACAGGTAGCTAAAGCAATTCGGACAGCCAATCCGCTTTACATTCCCCGCAACCATCTAGTCGAGGAAGCGCTCGCTGCGGCTTCTGACGACGGCGATATGCAGCCCTTTGAAGAGTTACTTGCAGTGATACAGAATCCATTTGAAGAACAGCCACAATGTGAACGATTTGCATTGCCAGCGTCTGCTGAATTCAATGCCAACTACCGGACGTTCTGTGGAACGTGATTCAAGCTTGGTGCCGGGAAAAACAGGCGAAGCCTCGCAACGGAAAATTCTCCTTTGCGTGATCTGGATGCGCGTGTGACGGCCAGTGATTCGAATTGGCAAGTTTACGTTACCGGAACTGCGACCCGTTTTCGGCCATCGCCCCTTGATTCACTGTATCATCGGCTCATTGAGACACTGGTTCATAACGTTCGGCGGCACGACGTCCTCCATATCGATGAACTCGATCGATACGTCTTCCAGTGTGTATAGCGAGTTCATGCTGTTCTCTTTCTGCAGCCTGAAAGTTCCTTCTACATTCACGAAGACGGCTGAGCTTCCGTGGTCGAATCTGGACAATTGGAAGGGATCCCCGGAACATTGAACAACGACGCTGTATTCGACTTTTGGAATCGGTGTAAGCCCGCAGCACCATGCGACACCGCCTTCACCGGGCAACAAGAGAAATTCCACAACTTCCTGCTCACCCTGCTCGTTCTCCTGCACTCCCGATGTCAACAGAAATCCAACTCCCGGCAGCTCCACCCGTTCTCCATCAACAGCCGTTAAGGACTCGTCAAACTCGGGATTGAATCCGGAGTCGTCCTGGTTCTCTACTGATGTTTTTTTGATGTCCTGCCATAACTGCGGCTCCGCATATGCCACATTCTCGGCTCCGGGCCCGTTCGGGTTCTGCCAGATCAACAACAGTATGCTGTTCCAGGACACAATCACCACGAATACGACAAGGCCGATCAAGATTGCCTTTTTGCTCATGTTGCGTCCTCATTGTATGAGGAGGCGACCGTGTCGTCCTTGCCGGACTCACCGTTGCTATTGTCTTTGGTCCGTCTTCCGAATCGCTGGTAAAAACCGACGCTAATGGTCACAAGCAGAACCACGATAAACGGGTAATGCCACTTTGGAACGCTGGCCGCGATGCGACCGAGGTTGTTTCGCTCCACACGGTTTCCAAAGATCATCGGCACACAGCACTCCTGCACTTCCAGCTCATTCTCCGCGATCATCGTTGACTTGTATTCGTAGGAAGAGAAAACCACATGGTTAGCAACCAGTCCGCCAGCCAGTGCCACCAGCAACAAGCCCACGGTATAGAATGTTGCAGCGCCGATCCCCATGCTGCGCCGGATCGCATTCAGTTCGCCAAGGTTCGTTGCCGGCCCGGCGATCATATACGCCAGCATCGCTCCCGGCATTGCGCCGCGCATAAACAGCGCCCAGACAATCGGGATCGTAGGGACCGAGCATGTATAGACTGGAATGCCGATCAGGATAACCAGCAGTAGCGTCCAGATGCTCCGTGTTCCAAGGTACGCTTCTGTCAATTCAATCGGCAGAAAAGCGAGTACCAGTGCGGCAACTGAAAGTCCGATTGTCAGGTCCACGCTGATCTCGGAACCGAGATCCCAGAATGCCCAGTGCATAGCCCGCTTTATCCTTGAACCGCCTTCGGGGCCGGGGACGTGGTGCTCGTCTTCCTCTTCCACTTGCTCAACGATGGAGTCAAAATCTCTCACCGGGCGAGTCTGGTCGCGCAGGAGCCGGTTGCCGATCAGCCCGATCAGGAGCGAACCAAGCAAAGCAACGGTGGCGTATGTCGCAAGGTACAGAGGCCCCAGCATCATTCCCACCATCACGATAGAGACGGGCGAGATTGCAGGCGAGCTGGTCATGAACGAAAGCGCAGTACCTCGTGCAGCACCCGCTCGATGAACGCCGACTCCCAGCGGGATGACGCCGCAGGAGCAGATGGGAAGCAGTGCCCCAATACCGACTGCATTCAGGATCGGCCGCACGCCCTTGTCACCGAGGTGTCGGGCAAGCGACTCGCGCGAAACGTACTCCTTGATCAAAGCTGCTGCAATGTACCCGAGCACCAGATAAGGGGCCGACATCGCCAGTGCCATAAACAGCGAATTGAAGAAAAGCGATAGTTGGTCCATGCAGCTTCATCGTGTGGCGTCGCGAAAGTCTCTAGAGAGACTATCTTTTACCGCAAGTCGTACGCACTTGCAATTTTGTTGCATCTAGAGCGAGTGGATTTAGCTCTGATTCAAATTGCATGACAGCTACGCTGGACTGAAATGAAGATTACATTTTTGTGCCAGCTCGCGATGCAAACGCCTTAAGCGCGGAACCTGTGCGAAGCTGTCCAAAACACATTATTGCCTGCTAAAAGGCGCCATTTTTCTAAACGTTGGCTTTTGTGTTCGGGCTGTTGACACAATTGACACTCAAATAGCCTGTCCGGTATTTGATGTCATGCGGACAGGCGGCCAGCGATTGGACTAAAAGGACTAGAGTCAAGGGTTTGATCAGCACAACTCAATGGCGTCCGACACATAAACCGAATTGGTCAGTATGCTCTGCACTAGACGAGCTGAAGTTGGCTCGTTAATTCATGATGTATTTTGCGCATGAAAACGGACCACAGCAGAAATCTGCTTGAATTCGGCAGAATTGTTGTCAGCCTCGCATGCCGGTCTATTATCGATAGTCTAGTGACCCGCCGTTTTTTGGTAGACAGATGCCGGAGCAATCAGGTTTGACCTGAACTTTTCCAACCAGGGATTCTTCTTATGCGCACCAACTCCAGTTCACGATCAGAGCGACGAAAGAAGGTGGCAATCGATCCGATGCGGTGGGCTTCCTATGCCCTGGCTGGATCGGCAGCAGCTTTCTCCAGTCAGATGGCAGAAGCTGACATCCATGTCGTCGACGTTGGAGTAGATCTGATCGACAGTACTCCTAATGACCATAAAGCCACTCGTTACGGAATGCAGCTGGCATCTGAAGCGAGCATATTTCTGGCGTTCGCCTATAGCTCAACGCATCCCGCTCGACCTTTTACCGGTGGAATCCTGGTTCTTCTGCAAGGCACTTCAGGAGGATTCGATTCTCTTTCGGTTACCGGATCGATTGTCAACTCGATCTACGGTTATGCGCATGCCCTTTCCTACCGCGACACGATTTCCGCGTCATCTATGACCCCGTTTCCGACCGGTCGTGGCTTCAACATGGCCTGGTCAGCAGGCAACCCGAACAGCGCCTGGATCGACCGGGGAGGTTACCTTGCGTTCCAGTTCGATGTCGGAAACGGTTCCCAGTACGGCTGGGCCGAACTCAGCCTGATTGAGGGAGCCCGGGCGAATCTTTTCCGACTTGAGCGTTACGCATGGGCTGATCCGGGCGAAAGCCTGTTTGCGGGTCAGACAGTTCCGGAGGCTGGCTCACTCGGCCTGCTGGCGATGGGAGCTTTCGGGCTACTTGTTTGGAGGCGAAACCGAAAGCACAGTCTGCCATCGCACTAGCCGTTGAGTTGGCTCAGCCTTGAGCACGGCACTCATCAAAGCTTGAGCATTCTTTTTTTGAGTGGTTTGCCATGGGCATTTCGAACGCCATGGCAACTTGCGAAAACGAAAAAAAGCGAGCGTGTTTCCACACTCGCCATTCAGTGGGCGGTATTGGACTTGAACCCGTCGCTGAAACACGGAAAAAACTGCACGCGGGTAAATGCTTGACGCCTGAAGCGACGCCATACTCCGAGCTCAATGAGCTAGTTGCTGTCTGGCCCCGACTCAGCCAACGGGAACGGCTGCGCATTCTCAAGATCGCCGGAATTGACTAGAGGCAGTTTCAAAACCGTCTCAAGATGATCATTAGAGCGGCAAGTTTAGCAAAGCCGAGAAAGAGGAACGAATAGAATTCGTATCTGGTGACAAGCCTTCTGAAGTCGTGTAGCCAGCTGATTGTTCTTTCGATCT
>JBCCFB010000194.1:0-12156 GCA_039029995.1 Planctomycetota bacterium | reverse complement strand
GCGTCGAGGTGACTTTCGTGGCGTCGAGGATCGGTCCGGGCATTGGGCTGTGCGTTTCGCCTTCTTGTTCTCTGCCTTAGGATGTCATTGTTCGCAGCAGCGGCAGATTGAGTCATCATGTTAACGCGGGCGACCGGGATTGTCAGTAACATTGCCGCGTTCCGTTAACATTGCCGCGTTCCGTTCGCAGTGCCGCGTTCCGTTCGCAGTGCCTGTACGGCGGGGTAATCAGCTTGAGTCTACGACGGGAGTTTCTAGTGGATAATGAGCTTCAGTTTCGAAAGTTCGAGGAAGCGGATTTTTCGGAGTACCGGCGCTGGTATCAGGTTGATGATCGGCTTAACGAATTTCTTGGGCCGATGGAGGAAAACGACGAATGGCTGGAGGCGGTGCTGAATCCCGATCCGGAAGACGAGACCTGGTCGGCATGGTGGATTGAATCAGGCCGGGAAGTCCTCGTTGCCGTCGTGAACATTTCGGTAAACGAGGCTGGTTGTACGATTGCTGCCATCGCAACCTGCCCCGAACAGCGAGGACGCGGGTTCGGGCACGCCACATTGAGCCATCTGGCCGCAAAATTCGGCCGATTGATTGTGCATGTCGAAGAGGAAAACTCACGTGCACTTGAGTTTTTTGCCGATCATGGCTTCGTCCGGCTGGGTGAGTGCGACGAGATGATCACGCTGGAGTATCTGGAAAAGCAGTAAAATAGCTTTGGCGGTGATCATGATGATTCGACTATCGGAAGCTGATTTACGGTTTGACGAAAGTCGCACTTTGCCTAGAATGGCGGGCTTACATTTGACACCCTGCGCTATTCAATCGCGCTGAACAACGAGAAAAAGTCAATGAAATCTGATATTCATCCCAATTACGAACTCGTCGTCTTCAAGGACAAGCAGGCCGATTATGCTTTCCTGACCCGTTCGACGATCAAGACAAGCGAAACAATCGAGTGGGAAGACGGTAACGAGTATCCTGTCTATTACGTAGACATCTCCAGTGCGTCTCACCCGTTCTATACTGGAAAACAGCAATTCGTTGACACGATGGGTCGCGTCGAGAAATTCCGCAAGAAATTCGGCGGCGAGTACCAGTCGACTCAACGGAAAAAGAAGAAATAGGCGATCGTTGCAAATTAGAAATAGCAAAAGCCACTCCGGCTCGGAGTGGCTTTTTTCATTCAAGTTTCATTCAAGGGTTGAGCATGCCGCGGTCGCTGAGAGCCGTTAAGCGTCGGTGCGTTCAATCGAGAGCTTCGTCAGTGTGCGAGGCGTTCGTTTGAAATTCCCGGATGGTCCTGAACCGATCTGCTTGGAGGCAGAGCTTAAATGGGTCTATTCACCTGACAAAGACGCAATTGCTTTGCGGGTATGGAATCGGATGAGCGGGTCATCGTTTTCGAGATAAGGCTCGAGTGCTTCTTCGTGGCCGGATGCCGCCGATCCGAATGTCTGCAAAGCAAGTAAGGATTGTTCAAGAACATCGGGCTCCGCAGTGCTCAAGTTGGCGACGATTTCTGCCGCCGTCGGTGCGGCGACATCCCCCATTTTTGTGAGCATATCCAGAGCCGCCCGACGGTACGTTTCATTGCTGAGGTATCCGCTCAGAGATTCAAGCGTTTTTTCTGTATCGCCGGAAACACGCCAGTACGTGTAGGCGGCCCATGGCTGGCACCTTTTCCGCTCGTCAGTCATCATTGCTTCAATCGCTTCAAGATGATCAGACGCCTCGGTGCCAAGATGGGCCAGTCCCATCAATGCACGTTCTTTTTCCGGCTGTGCAAACGCATTAAGGCGTTCGGCCAGCAATCCGGCAACATCGGTGTCCGGCGTCGGACCGATTGCCCCCAGAGCGACCAGCGCCCAGCTTCGCGCTGACAGGTTTCCCTCTTCGACAACCTCCAGCAGTTTCTGCTCAGCTGGTGCGGCTTCGATCCCCAGGTCTTCAAGCACCTGGCAGACTCCCACCTGATTGTTGAAGTCCGTATCGTCAAGTAATTCGATCAGACGATCGAGCACCGGCAACGCTTCGAGTCCGAAGTTGTCCAATCCGAACAGGGCCATCCGCCGCACAGTTGCGTCGGGATGATTCAGCCCTTCGGTCAGTTGCGGCAGCCACTGTCTGGCTTCGGGGCCGAGAAACCTGACCGCAGAACAACCTGCGCCATACTCCATCGGAGCTTCTGAATTCATAAGGGAACCAAGGTGCTGCGAGATTGGCTCACCGATTTCCATGACGGCCTGCTCAGCAGCAACTCTTGTCAGGTCGTCGGAGTCCATGCAGGATTTGGCAATCTGAATGGAGACTTCCTCAATTTTGTCTTCGGGAATATCGCGGACGGCCAGCTGCAGCAATGCTTCGGTTGCACGCGTTTTGTTGACACTGCGGATGATTGCCAGCAGATCATCAATTCCCGTCTCATCGCTCAATTCTATATCCGATGTTGGATCATCTACCGGAGCCGGTTCCGGAGAGGCATGGCTGTGACCGTGATCGGCACCGCCTTCGTGGGAATGGCCATGATCATGGCCTTGTCCGTTGTCAGATGTCTCATTGGTATCTGCTTCATTTCCGCTGTCGGCATCGCCTGAACAGCCTGCAACAGGGAGGGTCAGCAGCACTGCCACCAAAAAGGAGAGTAGTGTCCAGACAAAAGCATCCTTGGGACTTGTCATTCTGTATTCCGAAAGCGTGTTAGGAGTAAATTGAGTAGGCATGGTCAGGGCAGGTTCGAACGAATCCTCAACGCGGATACGTATTGCGCAACGAATCGACGGCTCCAGAGTATTTCTTTTTTCGAGTATCCGTAAAGTCCCACCATTTCCGCGGCCGGTTGCCGTTCATGAAATCAATAGCAGACATGAAACAATCGAGCACGCAGGGGTCATGAAACCTGCCATCGGTTCGACAGATTTTTCGATAGAGCTTGAGAGGATCTTGTCCAATCAGTCCGGTGGGGGATTTGATGCCGATCCGGATGAAATCGTCCGAGATCGACGGTCCGATATTCACGATCTGCCGGAAGTCAGTAACTGAATTCCGATCCGATTTGTGCGTCGCTTTTTTCATGACCGGATTATAGGTCAATCGTGCGTGCGCAACAAAGGAACGATTGTCAAATCAGGTATTCAGTCAGCGGGGTACAACTGACGTTCTTCGTTCCATTGGGCCAGCTGGTCTTCTCTACCGGTTTGATCAGCGAATAGAATCAGGCGGTTGACTGCATTCAATAGATTTCGGTCACGATAAAGCGGCGGAATTTTCTCTTCGTGTAGCTTCATTCCCTCATAGCCTTCAATCAGGAGATGCTCCACATCCCGGTCAGTTTGTCCCTGCGCGAGGAGGGCTCCACCTAGCATCGACATGTTGTCATACGTGGTCCAGAGTTGCGGTTCTTCGCGTTGGCGAATGGAAAGCGACTCACGCAAAAGTGTTTCTGCTTCCTCGAACATTTCGAGTTTGATCAGCGGGAGACCCCATTGCGCGGACCAGTTGGCGAGCCGGATGCTGTCAGGCGGGAAGTCGGTTCTCATCCCCTTCATTGCGTCCTCGTAAAGATCAGCGGCCTTTGTCCTCATCCCTCCTGCCCGGTAGGCGTCGAACAAAACCGGTGCCGTCCAGTCAACGTAGGTATACAGATGGACGTGGAGACAACAATGGCGTAGCAATGGAATAGCCTCATCCAACCTCCCGGCTTCCTTGTAAGCATGACCGAGGTTTGCCATGCATCGCAGCGTTATCGGGTGCAAGTCACCGCGATTCTCTGTCGAAAGTTTAACGCCCTCGGACGCGACGGCGATTGCCTCTTCAAGTCTTCCGGACTCAACGAAATTTGAAGCGAGATTGTACATCGCCGCGTGCGTGTAGGGATGATCTATCCCTTTGATCTCTTTTGAATCTTCTACTATCTGTTGACCGAGCTCAGTTGCATCCTCAAGGCGCCCGATTCGACGATAGGCCCACGCTAGATTCATTGTAGTGGTCAGGGTTTCGGGATGCTCCGCCCCCCGCGTCGTAGTCATGGCCTCGATAGCATTCTCGAATGCATCCACCGAGTTCTGGTATTCCAGAGCAACGCCGTAGGCGAGGCCGAGGTCGTTTAGGCTTCGGAGAGTAAGGGGGTGTCTCTCGCCAAGAACTTCCATGCGTGTCGCATGGGTCAATTTGAGCAGCTCCAGCGCTTTGTCGGTTTGCCCTGTCAGCCGGTAGCAGTTGCCAAGTTGGTTCATGCTCTTAAGGGTGTCGTTGTGTTGAGGTCCAAGCTGTTCTGCCCGGAGTTCAAGGGTGGCCAGATTCAGTTGCAATGCCTCCTCATATAGCCCTGAATGCTGTTGGGCGAACGCCACGAAGTGCATGCTGGAAAGGGTGTCCTGATGTTGCTCGCCCAGCACTTTGCTGCGCAGTTCCAGATTTCGTTCAAAGATCGGTAATGCAACATCCATGGCTCCGGTGTAGAAAATCGACCGTCCGAGGTTGTGGGTGCTCGACAACGTATCAGGGTGTTCCGGCCCTAATTCCTGTTTTCGTGTTTCCTCACTACTGATGAGAATTTCGCGGGCTTCGTCGTAGCAGCCGAGGCTGATCAGGGAATCACCCAGCTCGTTCTGCAATTTCGCAACGACAAGTGGATCTCCGATGGATTCCTCATCGATCTGTCTGGCCGCGGAGATAAGTCTCTCAGCCAGAATTGAGTAGAGAGGTCTCTCCTGAGATCTCAATTCCAGTTGATCAAAGTCTTTGAAGATCGACATCAGAATGTCATTGCCTTTGTCCAGTTGCGACAAGCGCCTTTGAGACTGGCTGGCATTCCGTTCACTTCGCAACCACATTGCGGTGCTGACAACCGTCCCCGTCACAAGCGCAAGTGTAAGGAGCACAAGAGTGGTAGCCAGCGAGCGGTTTCTCTTGCACCAGAGCCACAGCAGCTCAGTCGATGAGACCGGTTTTGCCTTGATTGCACGGCCTTTTAGAAAACGCTCCAGATCATCAGCCAGGTCATCAGCTGACTGATATCGTCGCGAAGTGTCTTTTGCGATTGATTTCAGACAAATTGTATCCAGATCACGCGGAAGTCCGAATTTCAAAAGCCCCGGACGAATGGGTTCCACATTACGATGCTGTTCGAGTATTTGTAACGGTTGGCCGCGAAAGGGACATGTTCCTGTCAGGCACTCGTACAGAGTTATTCCCAGGCTATAGATATCGCAACGAGGATCCCGCGATCCGGGATTGTTGATCTGCTCCGGACTCATGTACTGAGGTGTTCCTGCGAGAACATCTGTCTGAGTCAGCGTCTGATCCGCGGACGATCGGGCAAGTCCGAAATCGGTCAACTTTGCACGCCCGTCGTTGCTGTCGATCAGTATGTTCCCGGGCTTTACGTCGCGATGAACAATGCCTGCGCTGTGAGCTGCATCCAGTCCAAGTGCAATTTCGCGGACAATTGTCGCAGCTTCTTTCGCTTTAATCTGGCCTGCCGAAATGCGATCCTTCAACGACGGACCGTCTATCAGATGCATCACCAGATAGGGCGTGCCATCATGTGTTCTGCCTGCTGAATGAACAGGGACGATGTGGTCATGGCTGAGACTTGCAGCCGCTCTGGCTTCACGTTGAAAACGCGAGTCTGATTCAAATCCTGTTCGCCTGGAAAGAACCTTTACCGCGACCCTACGACCGAGCCGATCGTCCCGACCCTCGAAAACGACCCCCATTCCACCGCTCCCAATGAGCCGCTCTATCCTAAGTTCATCAAGGGAACCGATATCGCCTTGCTGCAATGGTGGTGCCAGGAAGCGGGTAGCGTCGCGTTGTTCTTCAGACTGTCCCCGGTAAAAAGCCAGCCGTTCAGAGTTTGTGAGTCGATCCAGTTCGCGCTGGCAATCAGCGCAGGTTGCAATGTGAGTGGAAATCGTCTCATTTTCCGGCAGTGTTCCGTCCAGCAGACCGTGCAACTGGTCCTGTGTGGGGCAATCAGATTTCACATTTGCAGTCATGTTGGATCCTGTTTCCGCCCGGTATCCCGGCAGTGGTTAAATCTGCTGGCTGTCGTTATGAAACGGCAGGTCTTCGGCCAGGATTCTGACTTCGTTTTCCAACCGCTTCAGAACTCGCGACTTGTTCACGTACACACTGTGAACGGGGATGCCCAGTGCTTTGGCAACATCTGCGGCCGGTACATTTCGCAACCACGTAGCCTCAAAACACTCCCATGTCGTATCCTCAAGAACGGGGCGAACTCTTGAGCAGGCTGCTTGATATACCTGATCAGAAAATATCGCGACCCAGTCGGAATCGGGGTCGGTATAGGTTTCGACCGGCGCAGACGCTTCAGTTTGGCCGAGTGCCTTCTGGTTTCGAGACTTACGAGTGACAAATGTCTTAATCCGGTTCGCAGTTATGGTTCCAAACCACGCCCGGAATTTTCCTTTGGCGGGGTCATAATCAAAATCACGGATCAACTTCACGATGCGCGACATTACATCCTGAACGATGTCACTGATATCCGCATCCTGCAGCCGTCTCTGGAAGCAATAAGTCCGCACGACCGGAGTATAGATTTCCAGAAACTCATCCCAGGCGTCCTGGTCCTCAGGGTTACGAATTCTCAGCAACAGGCTTGGCGACGTTGTTGATGCCAATGGATCCTCGCTAACTACCCGGCAACCGGGCGAATCTCTCACATGATTATCGGAAAAGTTCTCCTGCCTGACGAATTGTAATAAGAGCTGCCACCAGTGAGCAAAGACCGGGGAAATCAATCGTTTGTCCGATTTCTTTTTTTCTGCTGAGAGAATACGTGGAGGAATTAGTAGTTGACGTGAAAGTGGCGTTGCACGTGGCCGCGACCGACGAATCCCGAACAAGGTGACTCCGAAATGAACACGATACGGTTCCTCCTGGTTTTGTTTCTACTTTTTTGCGTTGGAATCGAACCTGCGCTGGCGCAGACATTCAGTTTCAACAATAGCGTTCCCCTGGACGACAGGTGGACTGCGGTGCAGTACGACGATTCCACGCCGCCTGTCGTCATCGCAACTAACTGGGATTCACTTTCCATTCCGAACTCCCCGTCGCACGATGCTGAGATCCTGAACCATCATGCAAATCTCGCCAGAGTCGACGTGCAGCTGAATTCGTTGACGGTTGGACCTCAAGGCTCACTGCTGATCGGGCAGAACATGCAACTGTTCGGCAACAATCCTCTCGTCAATGAAGGCTCGATCGTATTCAGCACCCGCGGAGATAAATCCTTTTCGTTCAGCAATAACTTTGTCAATTCAGGTACGTTTGAAGTTGACTCATCGCAATCCGGTCCGGCCGCACTACGGCTGACGAATGCCGGCGCTACTCTTCAAGGCGGTGGCAGGATCATTTTGTCAGACGTCAACGCCTCTACGATCGACGGTGGCAGCGGCCTTCTGCTGACAATTGCCGATCAAACGATTGAAGGCACCGGCTTTATCGGCATGGACAACCTTGAGATCATCAACACAGCGAACGGGCTGATTACAGCAAACACTTCGATCGGATGGCGGATCGTTATTGATGCAGGGACGGGTGGATTTCTCAATCAAGGCGTCCTTCGAGCCGAAAATGGCGGCACTCTCAGAATTCTTGATTCGGTCGTCGATAATACAGTCGGAACAGTTCATTCTGATGAGGGCTCTGAAATCGAGTTTCAGGACTCTACGATCTCCGGCGGAAGCCTCACAGGTGCAGGTGAATTCAGCACGTTCAGCGGAACAACACGTTTTGAAAATGTCGACTTTGATTCCAGTCTGTATGTGGGCGCCAATGACATCCTCGAAATCGCTGGAACGCTTAACAACAGCGGGTACATTGAAACACACCAGCAAAACGGACGGGTGGTCGTTGCACCTGGTGGTGCAACTCTGGACGGAGGAGGCACGATCAGCCTTGGCGACCAGTTAACAGGCGCAGCCGGTGAAACGTTGGTCATCGCAAACCAGACGATCCTCTTGTCGCAGGTCGGAAACGATCTGGGCTCGGACCTGATCGAGGTAGTCAACTTATCAGGTGGCGTGATTGAAGCCGACGACGTGAACTCGACAATTGATCCGTTCGGCACTCTGCCATGGACCAACGATGGAACCGTCAGAATGGCTACCAATCGAAACGTGACCCTTACCATTGGTCAGTCCGTCGTAAACAACGGCACGATGGACGCGCGAGGCGGGACGATTTGGGTGGACGGTAATTCCCTGATCAGCTCAGTTGGCAGCATTTTGACGGGCAATGGAACTATCAGGTCTAACGATGTAATCAACGTCGGCGGAACTGTATCTCCGGGCAATTCTGCCGGTGAACTGACGCTCAACGGCAATGTTGTTTTTGCTCCTGCGGCGGAACTTGCGATTGAACTGGCAGGCTCGGGATCGTTTGACGTACTCAGTGTGACCAACAGTGATCCGGTCATTCTGGACGGGAACCTGAAGGTGCTGCTGGTTAACGGGTTTGTTCCCGATGTCGCTGACACGTTTGTAATCGTAAATGCGAATGACACTTTGAGCGGTACGTTCAGCAATGTCGCAAGTGGAAGTCGCGTCTCTACCGCCGATGGTATGGGCTCATTCGAAGTCAACTATGCCGGAAGTTCTTCGGTCGTACTTTCTGACTTTTTGCCAACAACACCTTTGAACGCCGATACGATGGATGTGATTCGTGGCGTCCAGACCAGCGGTTCGGTTTCGACACTCTCGGTGAGTGACAATGTGGACGTTTCTATATCCCGCAACCAGGCAATCGTCGCAGCGGTAGTCGAAGTCGAATTCGAATCCACGACCAGTGTGGTCAATCCGGATGTGCTTTCCTTCACGATCGAGGCTTCTGCGTTCTTCCGATCGGAATTAATTCAGTCGGTTGAGTTTTTTGACTATGACACCGGCCAGTTCGTCGAGGTCGACTTCCGACCGGCAGCAAGGTTTGCAGACAACTTCACAACGGCAATCGGGACTGGCGATGTCTCAAGGTTTGTCGAGGCCGGCACTGGCAACGTCAAGACAAGAGTGCTCTATACATCAACGGTACCGAGGCAGACATTTGCGGCAAACATTGACCGGGTTTTCTGGTCGATCGACTAGGCTCGTGGCTTTCTCGCCCGTGAGCAGGTGACAGATACGCGGCCACAGATTGTCACGCACAGATTGCGTGACGATCTGTGGTTCTTTCTACCTGGCAGGTTGAAAAGCCACTGAGGACCGGGGCCCGCTGACAGGTGGATAGAATCACGCAGGGTCAACTAAGCGATCGAAGTTGCTTTGCCATCTCGTAGACTTTCAAGTCGAGGCTGTTATTGAACCGGATGAGTTCCATTGTTTTCTCGGGCAGTTGGTTGGCAACCCGGGTGATTGACTGATTAGACGCGCGGGCCGGTTTGACGCGAAGAAGTGAGCAGATGTGCTGTAGGTCTGCAGGGTAATTCTCAACAAATCCAATCCAGCTCATTTGCTTCAAGCTCTGTTCTGCCAGGTCAAGCAAGTCATCCGGAGAGGTGACTTGCCATCGTTTAGTAGACCGGTCCGGATGAGCAGCGGCTGCGAGATAGTTGGTCATGACGTTGGTCATGTTCTGTCGGGATGCGAATTCGTGCAGAGAAATCGGCTTTCCGTTCTCAAGAATCCGGCTTCTGGCGAACTTGAAATCGCCACTCGTTGTGTCGCAAGCACGGTCGACAAGGTGCTTGTAGTGAGAAATATACCGGGCAGTCGGATCGCGAAGAACTGTGAAGTAAAAAGCCGGTCGATAGGAAACTTCGTGCATTCCATGGAATACGTCGTGACCGGCAATTGCATCCACGGTGTCGAAAGAAATTCTGCGTTTTTCAACCGCTTTTTTCAGATCCGAAAACGCCTGACGCTTCGATTCCGGGGAATGGGCGACTTCGATCAGCCGTTTTCCGCCGAGGGCTCGAAGCGAGGCCAGGACTGTGGTTCCGGCACACTTGGGAATGTGGACAAACAGGTAAAGCTTGTCTAATGGTTTACGAAGGAAAGAAAACGGCATTGGCAGGATTTCGCGTCGGATTAAGCCGGTTGGTATTCCCTAAAGCGAATCGTCATGACGATTTAAACGAATAGGAAACCAGAGATACAGCTTATCGGGCGTTAAGGCTTAACTTATCTGGACAATTTAACGCATTTCGTCGAGTTAGACTTAATGCAGTTCGTATGCGTCTGGCAAAGTCGGTGATTCTTTGCCGAATCGGCTTCGAACGTGTTGGTACGTGCGTGTCAATTGATTGTGCAACTCACTTCAACATGCGGGTTTTCACCAAATTACTCGACACGTAAAATACCAGAGAGTGACAGAACACTTCGGCGGTGCATTCGTTCAGTCATTAGGCCCGTTCGTATGCCTTAATGCTCGAGCGCAGTTATCCGTTCAGTGCTCAGATCGCTGTGCTTCTCAAGATTACCCTGCATGAACTTTTTCGTCGAATACCTCATGATTCGAACTACACGATTTCTAACTGCTGCGTTTTTTGTTGCTCTTTTCTGTATGCCGGCGTCAATGGCGTCGGGGCAACAATGGGCCCGTGAAATGTTCGAAAAGGTCGAACACGATTTCGGATCCGTAAAGCGAGAAGACCGACCGGTCTACGAATTTGTCTTTTCGAACAAATATGTTGAGGACATGCGGGTACGCAGTGTTTACTCGAGCTGCGGATGTACCACTGTTTCCATTGACAAAAGAGTTTTGCGTTCGGGTGAACAAGCCAGCATCCGTTGTGAGTTCAATTCGCATCTGTTCACGGGCTTCAAACAGGCCACGATTACGGTCGAGTTTGATCACCCTTTCCGTGGAGCCTCTGTCCAGCTGAATGTTAAGGGCACCATTATCACGGGGGTAACGACAGTTCCCGAGACTATCGACTTCGGACAGGTATCGAGAACGAATCTGATCGAACGGTCCGTTCGTATTACGCGGACAAACAATCCGAACTTCCGGATCGTCGATGTGCAGAGCACTTTTGGAAATATCGGCGTCGGATTGCAGGAAGCCTATCGCGGTCGTGACGCAGTCGTTTACGACCTGACGGCTCGTTTCCGGGACGATGTAGACGAGGGATTCAATCAAGGCGAACTGATTGTGATTGCCCAGGACAATGGCCAGCAGATTCAGATCCCTGTGCCTTTCAACGGAAAAGTAGTCAACGCACTGCAATTGAGCCCGGCAGTATTGACGCTCAGCCCGGTTCAACCCGGGGAAGAAGTAATCAAGCGCGTGGTAATCAAGGCCGATGAGCCCTTTCAGTTGACCGACGTCAAATGTGTCAACCGTTCGTTCCGCGTTCGCCCAACGACGCAAGGTGCCCGCAAGATTCATTTTGTAGATGTGATCTACGTAGGGCAGGACCTCGTCGGGCGTCACGAGTGCGATCTTGAATTCGAAACAGACGGCGGCCCTGCCCTGTCAGGAATTATCCGCGCGGTCGTTGATATCGCTCCCGCAGAAACTCAGGCGACAGGCACTCCGGAAGTTGAAGGCAGGACGGCTGGCCAGGAATAAGTTGACTTATCCAGTCGCTTGTGTCCTTCATACACCACTGCGCATTCAGTTCTTCTCGAACCGGTGCGTTTTTTTGAATGCCATCGCCACCGGCATCTACCGTTTTTAGAATTGGCCCGCGCTCGCTTGATTTGTGATCAGTCGTGTTTGAGTCAAGCTAAACTCGGGTCCCGGCACCATGGCACATTCAGAAATTGATAGTTGCCTTGCGTATCATGTGCTCCGTTATCCTTCCGGATTGATCAGTGAGAAAACGTTGTCCAATCTGGCCTGTTTCCTCAGCGGTGCGACCTTTCGTGCGGTGTTGAAACTTGAGTCTTTTCCAGTCTGGAGAATTGAAGGCGCACTTGCGGAGACTGCTTTCTTCAAGACTCGTTTTGATATTGAAACTGAATTCACAGGTTGGCAAAGGGCGCTGGAAGACACATCCGGTTTGCCGACTGGATTTATGCAGGAGCTAGGTTCATCAGCTGAACAGTGGCACCTGGAAAATGGAGTGGACAAAGCCAGACTGGTGAGATTGTATTTCTATTCTTCACAGCCGATTGAGTCCCGTGAATCAGATTTCTGGGAGATGTTTCTGGAACGCCCCGTGATGCATTACGGTGTTGCTTCCGGTTG
>JBCCFB010000193.1:0-12280 GCA_039029995.1 Planctomycetota bacterium | reverse complement strand
CTTCGAATACGTTCTGCGTGATGCTGATGTCACCCATGTTCTAGCAACACAGGAGACTGCGACACGCATTCCCGAAGGTGATTTTCGCATTTCATTTTTTGAAGATGTCGCGGCTACGGTCGCTTCTGTAGATTTGCCTGAACCAGCATTGGAAGACGCAGCGTATTTGATCTATACGTCCGGTTCGACGGGGAGGCCCAAAGGTGTCGTCATCACTCACGCCAATCTTGCTGCGTCAAATGCGGCAAGGTTTGCCTACTACAGTCGATCGCCTGGCCGATATCTGTTGCTTTCGTCCTTTGCTTTTGACAGCTCGGTCGCAGGGATTTTCTGGACGCTGACAGCAGGCGGAGGGTTGGTGCTGCCTGAGCCCGGCCAGGAGCAGGACGTTGACGCTCTCGCAGGCTTGATCGCGCAGTACAACGTCACCCACCTGCTGTGTCTACCCACGCTCTACCGCTTGTTGCTTGAAGCCGCACCGTCAACGGATATGTTTGCTTCACTGACGACGTCGATTGTGGCTGGTGAGGCACTTTCGAGTGACGTGGTCAAATCGCATTTTCAACTGGCGGGCAATGCGCAGCTTCACAACGAGTATGGTCCAACCGAAGGGACCGTCTGGGCAACGGCGTATCACGTTCAGGCGGACGACATCGGATCGAGTATTCCAATTGGTCGATCCATTCCCGGCGCGGAAGTCTATTTGCTTGACGGGGAACAACGGCCGGTAACTGTGAGATCAACTGGAGAGATCTACGTTTGCGGCCCCGGAGTCGCAGCAGGTTATTTGAACCAGGAAGCGGTTACGGCTGACAAGTTTGTCGATGTATCCGACCTCCATGGTCAAACTGTGCGGATGTATCGCACGGGAGACCTCGCATACTATCGCGACGACGGGGAAATTGTGTTCGCAGGACGAGTTGACAGCCAGGTCAAGATCCGGGGATACAGAATTGAACTGGACGAGATCGAGTCGCGGCTTCGTATGCTTGAGAACGTAGATGATGCCGTCGTAATTGCGCGGTCTTTTACTGAGCAGGCTCCCCCGAAGATTCTGGCGTATGTCGTTTGCGATGACCGGAATGAATCCGCGATCAAAGCTGGCCTTGCCAGTGATCTGGCCGACTTCATGTTGCCGGAGCGGATCATATTTGTCGATGAGTTTCCGCGACTCTCCAACGGTAAGGTCGATCGAAAAGCGCTGCCGCTACCGGAATCCGCCGGGACCACCGATGCCTATGTTGCACCACGAAACGAAGCAGAGAAAAAACTGGCGGCGATCTGGTCGGCAACAATCGGAGTGGACAAAGTCGGCATCCATGACAACTTCTTCGCGCTTGGAGGTGATTCGATAATCAGCATTCGCGTCATCTCGCGGGCTCGCCGGGAGGGTTTCAAGCTCATGCCGAAAATGATTGCTGACCATCCGACTGTTGCTCAGCTTGCAACAATCGCTTCGGGAATCGAAAGCGATAGTCGCAAGGTTGTCGATTCAACGAGTCCTTTCCCCCTTTCGCCGATTCAGAAGTGGTTCTTTGAGCAGGAGATGCCTGCGCCGCATCACTGGAACATGTCGATGATGTTTCAGCTGCCTGCCGAATACGATTTGACAATAGCACAATCTGCCATCGCAAAAGTTGTTTCTGCACATCCAATGCTACATGCGACCTTCGCGCAGGATACTGAAGGAACCTGGACTCAGAAAACAGGGACGCCCGCTGAAGTCCTGATCGAAACCCGAAATGTTGCGGGGCTCAGCAATGACGAAGTTCAGGCGATCTGTTTAGAAGCCCAGGGTTCGCTAGATCTCTCCGTCGGCCCACTGTTCAAGCTTTTGAAGCTTGAGTCCGACGATTCCCATGACCATCTTCTCTTTGTGGTTCATCACCTTGTTATCGATGCGGTGAGCTGGTCAATTCTGATCGACGAGATCAACCACGGTTACAACCTGCTTTCATCTGGGAAAGACTTTTCGCCGGAGCATGCTTCAGGTTCATTTGCTGCGTTCGTTGCTGCCTTGATTGCTTCGGTAGATGACAGGAATTCGGAGAGGCCCTACTGGGAGTCAATCGGAAGCAAATCAAACCGTCTGCCGTTTGATGCTGATTCGAATCTGCCGGTAACGTCCGGTTCAGTGGAGTCGTTGACGCGTGAAGTCCATGGAGAAGTCACGACGGCACTCCGCGGGGCAGCAAACGTTGCCCTGAATACAAGTACGAACGATTTGTTAGTTGCTGCGGTAGCACTGGCGGTTTCGGCGCAAAACGGAATTGCCTGTGTCACACTTGATCTTGAGTCACATGGTCGCGAGTCTGTTGAGGGACTCGATGTAACCGGAACTGTTGGCTGGTTCACCAGCGTTTACCCGGTCGAATTGAACGTCCGGTCGGATGAGCTTCGTAACTCGATCCAGTCGGTAAAGGAGACGTTGCGCTCAGTTCCCGACAATGGAGCCGGCTTTGGAGTGCTGCGATATCTCAATGATGCGTCCGGCTTTGAACGTTCTGGACGGGACGAGCCTCGGGTGTTGTTCAACTTTCTTGGCGTAAGGTCAGCCTATTCCGAAGACGTACTGCTTACTCCCGCCGATGGCGCATCCGCTACAAGCCGGCATCGGGAGAGCACCGGGGGGCATCCAATCGAAATTAACGCGACGATTGAAGGCGACCGGCTTATCATGGAATGGTTGTGGTGCTCGCATCTGTTCAACAAAGAAACGGTGGAGCACCTCGCGGATCAGTGCAATGCGTGGCTGGAGAGAATCGTCGAAGAGCTCGACGACTCCCGCGCCGGCTATACCCCTTCCGATTTTCCTGAGGCAGAGTTGTCTCAGGCGGAACTGGATGACCTGCTGGACGATCTGGATTAGCAGGAAAGCCTTTGCCTTGTCTGCGGAACCTGCCTTGTCGTTTCCTAAATGGGTCACTGCTGTTGCAACTTGAGCCCGCTGTTCCATCAATCGAGTCGCTGCATTCTCGCAATCATGAATCGCGAACCAGCACAAAATGATTCGTCAATGAAACGTGAAAACGTTCAGGCGATCTATCCGCTCCTGCCGGCTCAGGAAGCGTTTCTGGTTGCGCACCGGCACTCAGCGAATGATCCGGGATGCCTGCACGCAAGTTGCCGGATCCGTGGCAGCCTCGATCATGATCGTTTTCAGCAGGCACTGAATAGCCTGGTTGAGCGACACGAATTGCTTCGCGCATCTATTAAGCTGCGCGAAGGAAAAAGCCCGCTGATTATTGTCTGGAAGAGACTGGACGTTGCTGCGGAGCTGTTTGATTTCAGCAGTGAATCTGATCCGCACGAAGCACTGTTGAAGTGGAAGACCGGTTTTGAAGAAGCGGTCGTGGATCTCGAACAGCCGCCCGCATTCGATTTCGCATTGTGCAGGATCGGGCCGGAAGAACACTTTCTATTCTGGAAGTTTCATCACATCTTTCTCGACGGTTGGTCCACGTCGGTAGCCCTGCGCGATTTGTTTGAGCTTTACGAGGCAGTTGAATCGCCGTCGCAGACGCCACGTGCGCTGACGACAAAGTACGCAAGCTATCTGGCGGCGCGAAAGTCTGCTGCAGGCGACCGGGCTGAAGATCACTGGAAGCGTTCACTAGACGGCTATGAAGGCGTGACTCGTACTTTCGGAGTGACAACAGCATTCGGCTCGCAGTCAGCTGCGCCGCAGATACAAGAGCGAAAGGTTCCGCCAGACGTAGTGCAGGCGTTGAACGTGATCGTCCGGGAAAATCAGTTGACTATCGGTGCTGCGGTATCAGCGGCGTGGTCATTGACGCTGTCTCACCTTTACGGACAGACCGACGTTGCTTTTGCTTCGACAGTTTCCGGCAGGTCGCTGCCGGTCGACGGTTTGCAGGATACGGTCGGACTGTTTACCAATGTGGTGCCGGTCCGTGTCCACTGTACGACCGAGCAGACAGCTGTGGAATTGATGAAGAGGCTCCGCGATGACCAGTTCGAGTCACAGCCGTTTGAGCTGGTGCCGCTCGAAGAGATAGAGTCCGGTTGTCGTTTGCGTCGCGACCGCGTCCTTCTGGAAACGCTGTTGGTAATCGAGAACTTTCCGGAAGCAGAAAACAACGGGCAGCTTCAGCTTGACCGTTTCGAAAGTGGTTTGACTTCCGGCTTTCCATTCACGCTGGTGGTCATTCCGGGTGAAGAGTGGATCGTGAAAACGTTTTTCGATCCATCGGCATGCGCACCTGAACTTGCAGGACAATTGGCTACCGGATTTGTTGATGCGGTTCAACGTTTTGCCAGGGCGCCTGAATCCACGAACCAGCAGTTGATTGAAGGCATGCCACGACTTGTACAGCGGGCGGTTGAGTCGGAGCAACCTACCGGGCATCAAGGGCAGGTTGATACAGAGTCGCAGACTTTTATTCCGGTCGGGGAAGGTGAGCCGCAAACTGATACGCAACTGAAACTGGCGACCATCTGGGAGTCGGCTCTAGGTAAACCCGGTATTCGTATCGACGACAACTTCTTCGAACTTGGAGGAAGGTCGTTGACTGCGGTAAGGCTGCTGTCAGCAGTTGAAGAAAGGTTTGGAACAGCCTTCACGCCGAAAATTCTTGTCGAACACCCGACCATTGAAAAGCTTGCTCTACTAATTGAGTCCGGTGATTCCGGCTCCGGTCCTGAGACGGTGATTCGATTTAATGACATCGAAGACGGCACGCCTCTGGTCTGTGTGCACTGCGGAGGTGAGCAGGCGATGTACTATCGTCATCTTGCCGCGTATTTCCCGGACCGACCTGCTATCGGAATTCAATCGAAGGGTTTTGAAGACGGCAAAACATTCGAGTCCTTCGAGGCTCACGCGTCTCATAGTTTGAAACTTGTTCGCTCCATGTTCGGTGACAAACCGGTTCATCTTGTCGGATACTGTGCTGGAGCCACTTTAGCAATGGAGATGGCAGCTCAGCGGGAAGCAGTCGGTGACAAGATTGCTTCTTTCATCGTGGTTGATTCGCCGGTTATGTGGCCACAAGCCAGACGTTTCGAAATGCTTCGCAACAAGCATGGTTCGGCGGTGCGAGCCGCGGCAGGGCTGATCGCTCACAACCTGCGCAAAACGCTTCGCTGGGCGCGACAGTTGCCGCGCGATCTGCGCGATCGCTGGTCCGGCAACGCGGAAAACCGAAGGCGCTACTTCCAGAAACTCGTTACTTCCAGAACGATGAAGGCGTTCTTTGCCTACCAGCCGAAGATACTGAAAAGCCCGGTATTGTTATTGCGCAGCAGCGATTGCGAGTCCCGCAAAAAAACCGCTTATCATCTGGAATGGAAGGACTACACAACCGGAGGATTTGAGGTACGGATCATCGAAGCCGGCCATGAAACGATCCTGTTGGAACCGGAAGTAGAGCGCGTCGCCAGGGAAATCCATCAGGTGATCGACGGTCGTTCGTAGTCAGGCGGGGTTCTCGTGGCGCGCATCCTTTACATCACAAACGGAATGGCAAGTACGCTCAATTCCAGCCTTGAATTGAGCAGGCGTCTCAAAGACTCAGGCAACGAAGTGGTCTATCTCAGCCATCTGGATCTGTCAGCCGCGGTCGAGGCACATGGCTTTCGATTTTTCCAACTGAACGATCACGATCGTTTGAATGACGAGTTCGCGGACATGCGCAGGAACTCGTCGTTCCTGACGAGGATGCGTGAAGGCCGGCGCCTTCGACTTGAGTCTCTCCAGTCCCGTGAACTGGAGGACCGGATCGGTGAGATCAAGCCTGACATGCTGGTTATCGATATTGAGTTGCACTTTGCCGTTCTGGTCGGGTTGAAAACTGGAATACCGATGGTGACGCCGATTGTCTGGTTCTCGATTTTCAAACGCCCGGGTTTGCCCCCGATGAATACCGAACTTATGCCACCGGTCGGGGCTATCGGTATGGTCTGGAACGCCCTCGCGTGGTCGCGGCTGCTAATCCCGCGACATCTGAGTATTCTTGCCGAGCTTACGCCGCGCAGGCTGCTGCGCAGATTGAGGCCAATTCGCTTTCAAACCAACGACCGTGCGGACTTGAAGGCTGTCGCGAGAGAAAAACGAGTTAGCATCTCACGCCAGACAAGCCGCTCTGACTGGATGCGTCCACAGACCTATCCGAACGTCAAAGTGCTTTCATACAACGCTATTGAAATGGAGTTCCCGCACACCCCTCACGAGAATATTCACTACGTCGGACCGATGGTGCACCATTCCCGTCGCGACATCGAAGTCGATTGTGATGAGCAGGAACAACTCAGCAAATTTCTTGATCGTGCGAAAGAGAACGGTCAGTCTGTAGTCTATTGTTCGCTTGGAACCTACTGGGCGACAGATCGAGCTTTTCTATCCAAGGTCGTTGCTGTATTCAAACGCCGCGATGAACTCGCTCTGGTGATAGGGCTTGGTGGCCGTCTCGACGGCGAAAAACTCTCGGATGTTTCAGATAACGTTCTGGCTATGGGGTACGCACCCCAACTTGAGATTCTAAAGCACTCAGCGGCAGCGATTTGTCATGGGGGGATCACCACCATCAATGAGTGCATTGAAAATGGTGTGCCGGTCATCGTCTGCTCAACGGGACACGTGGACCAACCGGGGTGTGCGGCAAGAATTGAATATCACAAACTTGGCGTAAAGCTGGACATCAAAGCCGCATCTCCCGGGGCTCTCGAGCAGGCGCTTGATAAGGCGCTGAAAGATGCAGTGATAGTTGAGAACGTAACGAAGATGCAGGAGCGCTTTGCGGCCTACAAGCAAACACGCGTCGCGGAGAAACTAATCGATGAATTGACGTCCGGGTAAACCGTCGGTCATCCCGCGACGATCGTACGGCAGTTGTTCATCAGGCGTTCTCGACACTGGTGATAATGGGCGTCGGCCTCGGCGAGCATAGCAGCAGGGATTTCAATTCGCTCCCTGCCCTCAGTCTTTCTGATTTCGCCGCTTTGCAGATTGCCCGAAGGGTCGCCCTTAAGATTCTGGCCTGTATCCTCGAAAACTGTGAACTGCTTCTGCAGTGGCGTTTGCAAACTCAACCACGTGCTTAGCTGGCCCAGCAGTTCATCAGGCTGATCTACGAGCATGGCAGCATCAAAGTAGATCGCGCGATCTGCAACGATCGAGCTATAACGAACAAGCTCGTCGAGCCTTTCACGATAGTAGGAGTGTATAGCATCAAGATCGCAGTACGCCTCGTCTTTGAGAATATTCCGGCCCATGTTGTGAATGCTTTGATAAGTTTCACCAGGGGGACGAAGAAAAAATACAGGCCTCAATGATGGCAATTCAAGGATCTGCTCTTCGACTCGATACTGGTTGTGGAGAATCTTGTCGAGCAGGAATTCGTGTCCGGTTTCGCGGGTTTCCCGGTAGTCTGTAAGACGCAGTCGTAATAGATCGCGCTTATTACGATATGGGCGCAGACGTTCTGAGTGCCCGTTGATCCCGGGATTGCTGCCAAGGATATGCGCGAGCAGGCTGGAATAGCTGCGCATATGGCTGAAAAGAAAGAGGTATTTCTTGCGCCCCAGGAGCACGCCTGGGTGCCGGATGCATAGCGTCGCAATGTCTAGGGCAGTCGCAAATCTCATGGTGGCTTCCGGCCGCAGTGAAACTCGTATTGTAGGTGAACGCTATTGGAAACGACGAATTGTTAAAGCGCAGAAATCAGGAATCGTAATCGAACCGGAATGTGTCTCCACCGTTTCACCTCCCGGCCAGACTTCGTCGGAATAGCAGAGCCCTTCATTCGCGGAGTCTGTCGCTACAGCAACACTTGAGGCGGTGCCTGCAAACGGGCTCCAGTCACTGAGCACAACTCGCTGCTCAAGGCCTGGAACAATCGGTGCGGTTCCGCGTGCAAAGCCCTGCATCGGTACCGGAATGTTTTGAGGACCCGTCGAGATGCCGGTGCCTGCAACTTTTCCCACGGATTCTTTTCGAGTCCACGTCTGGAAGAACGTGTCGACTTTTTCGTCACACGAATCTGCCAGCCATTCTGAATATTCCTGTGAATTCATCATCGTCTGAGCGGTCAGGCCAAGATCATCGAAATCCCGGACCCTTTCGATGTCGATACCATTTTCAGACTCATGAACAACCGAGCAAACGAAATAGTCGCCGGAGTGAGAATAGCTGAACTTCAAGCCGCCAGATCCGTGATTGTCCAGCAACGGTTTCCCGAGCGGTTTGTAGCGGAATTCGATCGCAGGTGCTTCGAGCCCCGTATGCAGGCCGAGCCACGTCCTTAGCAGTGTACGGCCGGTCCTGAAATGCAGACTACCCTCCTCAAACTTGAAGTCACCGGCTCGTTTTCGCTCGGATTCTGAAAGCACGGTTTGACCGGAATGGAGACGGGATCGCACCCCGCTGTCCGCATGGCAGCTCCACAAGTAGGCAGTGATCATGCGTTCGGGTCCCAATCGTCGAAAGTAACCGGCCGACAGTAACCGGTTCATGGTAAAGTTAAATGATAGCCTCAATTGACTGTCATAACTCCCTGATAACATCTTCAGAATTGCAACAGATCCAATGAACTTTTCAAGAGACCGGCGCCTGGAAACCTTGTGTGAAGAGATGCGCCAGTTCGCCGAACAGAAACTTGAACGCGATCTGCAGCGCCGTGATGCTGAAGGGAGCTTTCACGAGGAGAACTGGCAGGCCTGCGCCGGAAAAGGCATCCTCGGGCTATATGTCCCGGAAGAATACGGTGGCAGTGGATATGACATGGTGACCACCATTCATCTACTGGAATCGCTGGGTTATGGTTGCCCTGACAACGGATTCACCCTCGGAATAAATGGTCAGATGTGGGCTGTGCAGGAACCGATATTAAAGTTCGGTACCGAGGAACAGAAAAAGAAGTACCTGCCGCCGATGATCAATGGAACATCCAAAGGCGCTCACGGGATGACCGAAGAGTCTTCGGGTTCAAACGCCTTCCAGTTGAAGACGACTGCTGAAAAAGTTGACGGCGGCTACGTTCTCAACGGCAAAAAAATCTACATCGGCCTCGGTCCGGTCGCGGACATCATCCTGACTTTTGCCTCCACGAATCCCGGCCGTGGTCGTTGGGGCATTTCGACATTTATCGTTGACGCTAAATCCAACGGGATCACCCTTTCGCCGGCTCAGTCAAAAATGGGATTGCGAACCGGACCGATGGGCGAAATCGAATTCAAAGATGTCTTCGTCCCGGCAGACTGTCTGCTCGGAAAAGAAGGAGCCGGCGCAAGTATTTTCAATTCGTCGATGGACTACGAACGCAGCTTTATCTTCACCAGCCATGTCGGATCGATGGCGCGGCAGCTGGACGACACAGTTTTGTTTGTCAAGCAAAGAAAAGTCGGCGGTGATCCGATCGGAAAATTCCAGTCAGTCTCCAACCGTATTGCCGACATGAAAGTCCGGCTGGAAACTGCCCGAATGTTCCTTCACCGATGTGCATCGCTAATCGATCAGGGGCAGCCTGTGTCGATGGAGGCTGCAATGGCCAAACTCGTTATCAGCGAGCTGTTTGTCGAAAACAGCCTTTCGTCGATCCGGCTACATGGTGGCAAAGGCTACCTGTCCGGCTCTGATTCCGAACGTGATCTGCGCGATGCCATCGGAGGTGTGATCTATTCAGGGACCTCCGATATTCAGCGCAATCTGATCGCAGCTCTACTTGGTTTATAGAGAAGAGTTGGTTCGTAAAGACGAGCCGGATTTCAAAACGCGTTGACTTAGGAACGCGATGAACAGGAACGCGTCACTCGCGGATGCAGTACAGCTTTTTCGATCCGCGAATCAATAGCGAGTTGCCTGCAATCGCCGGAGTCGACCAGAAGAGATCGTCCTCGATCTGGTTGGTTGCGATGACGTTCATTTCAGGTCCACGTTCGAGTACCAGAGTCTTGCCGCTTTCATCCATCAGGAACACGCTGTCTCCGGCCGCCCACATCGAAGCTGCCATTGATCCCATCGGCAGCCGCTCTTTGTATGCGACTGTTCCGTCCTCTGCGGAATAGCACGTCAGGATGCCTCGACCCGGAATATACAGATATCCACCGGTTGAAACCGGAGACGACATTCCCGGGCCCGCCTGCATCTTTGACCAGCTCAAACCTTCGGCCTGCATATCGGGAACGAATTCGCTGTCACCGGAAAGTCCTGTTTCGACAGCAAGAAGAGGTCCGCTGCTCATCGGTCCACTGTTGCCGAAATAGATCCGTTCAGAATCTGCCGCGGGCGACGCGCTGAATGCTGAACTGATTCCCGTCATTGTCCAGAACTCGTCACCGGAAGCCGGGTCGTAGGAGGTCACAAATCCTGAGCCACAGGTAATCAACTCGACCCTCTGGTCGTTCTTCCACAGAAGAGGTGTCGACCACGAGGTGCGGCTGCGACGTTCGTGTTTCCACGCTTCTTCGCCGGTCTCCGCATCAAAAGCAACAACAAACGAGTTCTCGTCATTGTCGCACTGAATGAACACTTTACCTTCGCCGACGGTCAGCGAACTGCCGGTGCCGAATCCATTTCCAGTCGGATAGGAGCCGATATCCTGTCGCCATACCTCCTGCCCGTCCAGATCCAGAGCGGCTACTGTTCCGGTGGCAGCAAAGTAGACGTACAGTTGCTTTCCGTCAGTTGCCGGAGATTCTGTCGCATAAGAGTTGGAACCGTGAATCGGATATTCCGGCTGTTGCTCTGTGACGGTGGTCGTCCAGACTTCCGACCCGTCTTCCAGGTTCAGGCAGACAACTTGAAATTGAACATCCGCATCAGGCTTTTTGGGACGCATGTCGCGAACTCCCTCAGCGAAACCGACGGGAATTTCCGCGCCTACCGCCGTCGTTAGAAAGATCCGGTTGCCACTGACGATCGGCGAAGACAAGCCGCCGCCCGGCAGATCAACGCTCCACGCCATATTGTCTTCACTACTCCACGTCTGCGGATGTTGAAGCTCCTCAAGAACACCGTTACCTGAGGGACCACGAAATTGCGGCCAATCCTCTGCTTGTGCGATAGAGCACACACCAAAACAGGCAATGACAGCGAGCAGGAGTCTGGAAGATTTCATAGCGGCCCTCAAGTGAGTGGAAAAAGTGACAGTTCGCAACTAACCGGAATTCAGGATATCAGTTAATGGCCCGGTCCTCAAAAATCTGAAATCCGGCGGGTTGCGCTGCACCTGCTGATCAATCGGATGACCTGTGCCTCAGCCAAATGTGACCGTCTTTTGCATTTTCTTATGATGGCTGACCCACGCACTTCCGGCGTCGCAAACCGAAACAGCCGGCAACCGTCAGCAGGATTGATGCGCTGCCGGGTTCGGGAACTGTCATCAATTCGAGTTTGGGAAACTCACCGCCGGTAAAGCCGAACGGCTGCTCGGTGGTAGAACCCGGAGTGATCGTGGAAACCGTTCCGCCGAAGAAAATCTCGCCACCGAGAAGCGAGTTTATGTAGTCAATGCCAAGCGGTTCAAACTCAATCGAGAGCGTTGTGAAATCATCGCTGGATGAAATGAGCGATGTCGCGAGGATATCGCCCGACCCACCTTCAATGTTTCCATACAAGGCCATCGCTACGGAAACCATCGGATCGAACGGTTCGTCAAACTCTGTTGAGCCGAATGTATGAGCAAACGCCAGCATATCGGCGTCCCCGAGCGCCGCACCGGGATCAAGTGGTGCAACCAGATGAAAAGTCTCGAATGAATCGACACTTTCAAACATTCCGGCGGGAAGCGTCAACGCTGCACCGACAACAATTCCGTCGATTCCGGTAGTATCGAAAATGAAGTAGTTATTCCGGTCCATGTACGCCAGTGGCGTGGTTCCGGGAGGGGTACCAAGCGACCCGTCCGAGTAGTGCAGTTCCTGACCGACTGAGTAGTTATACGTTGCCGGTGGAGTGATTGTGCCGTCACCCTTGGCAGACCCTCCGAGCTCAGTAACAAATCCGGCATCGGTCGCATCGAGAACTGCATCCGCACAGATTGCGGCCGGGGATACTAGAGTCGCTACCAGAATGTAGACAGCCGATTGAATTTTGAATTTCATTGTCGCAACCTCGCTTGGGTAAAGGCAAAGGAGTCTCCCTACCTGCAATGCGAGAGCGACTGATGGTCTAGCCGGATCTCCTGCGAAAAATATCCGGTTTTCCGCGGAGACATATTCCGGCATGAAAAAAATGGGATCCGGATTGGATCCCATGTCAGAACTTCTGCCTGAATTTGCTTTCCGCCTATGCGCGGGCTTCGAGCACCATATTGAAAGGAGT
>JBCCFB010000192.1:0-12285 GCA_039029995.1 Planctomycetota bacterium | reverse complement strand
TGCTTGGTACGACAAACCTCGGTCGACTGCCGACGGAGAACTGGTTCAATCTAGCATTAAGCAGTGAACACGCTGCTCATTGCAAACTACGAAGATCTTCGTTGACATCTACGAACATTTTCGTATAACTGCACGGGCTGTGCAATTCTGTTGAGATGCAACAAGAAAACGAGACGAAATATGAAGCGGAAGAAAACGCTGCCGACGGATGCCGAACTGGACATTCTCGCGGTGATCTGGCGACTCGGGCCGGCAACTGTGCGCGAAGTCCACACCGAGCTGATCAAGTCGAGGAACACCGGCTACACCACCGTGCTCAAACTGATGCAAATCATGGCCGAAAAAGGTCTGCTCGTTCGCGACGAATCTGAGCGATCACATGTGTACAAAGCGAAGCAGAAGGAGTCAGTGACACAAAAACACATTGTCAAAGATCTGCTGTCGCGCGTCTTCAGTGGTTCGACGGAAAAACTGGTCATGCAGGCTCTTTCGGCAAAACGTGCCGCTGCAGAGGAAATTGAACAGATCCGCCGCATGCTTGATGAACTCGAGGAAAACTGATGAACGACTTTCTATGGATAGGCGAGTCCGATGTGCTTGCGCTCGCCGGCTGGACTTTGCTGCATTTCCTCTGGCAGGGACTCCTTATTGCCGTGGGGACGTACCTCGTTCTCCGTTTGATTCTCAACGAATCATCTTCGGAGTCACGCTATGGCGTGATGTGTTTGGCGC
This sequence comes from Planctomycetota bacterium, assembly GCA_039029995.1. Classification (GTDB taxonomy): domain Bacteria; phylum Planctomycetota; class Planctomycetia; order Pirellulales; family Pirellulaceae; genus Mariniblastus. Next base: position 11,553 of record JBCCFB010000192.1, on the reverse strand, counting down.
TCGCGCTGATGGCTGCAAGTCCGTTGTTGACGTCCGCGTATTTGTTTCAAGAAATCGACAGCGAACCAGGTAAGCCTGATCATGAAATCGCCGGCTCCGATATTGAAGTTTCCAAAATCGAGCCACTGCTCGATATGGAATCTAGCCAGCTGCAAGAAAGCGATCTTGTAGTTTTATCAACTGTGCCGACACAGCACTCAGCTTCAGATCCGGCGTCGAATCAAGCGGGTGCCTCCTCAAGACATTCTGTTCCGGCCACGCCGAAAGGGTCGCAGTGGATAACAGGAATGCTCCAGCAAATAGCTCCGTGGCTTGCGGGCATTTGGATTGCCGGCGTCATCATCCTCTCATTCCGATTACTCGTCGCCTGGGTGCGCGTCCAGATAATCAAATGCCGCGGTCACGTTATTTCAGAGGCTCAACACCCTTCAGGAAGCTTCTTGAACCGATACAGGGACCCTTCAACCGGGCCTCCGCCACACCACCAGCCTCGAAGAAGTCTGGATTTGATCGCTGAACTTAAGCAGCAGCTAGGCATCACGTCGGCAATCGGACTGATGGAATCGGCGCTCGTCGAAGTTCCCACTGTGATCGGCTGGCTGAGGCCAGTCGTTTTGCTGCCGGCGTCCGCAATAACTGGGCTGAGTCAGTCGCAATTGAAGGCTGTTCTGGCCCACGAGCTGGCGCATATCCGACGCGCGGACTACCTGATCAACCTGATTCAGTCATTGGTTGAGACAATTCTGTTTTATCATCCGTGTATCTGGTGGCTCTCAACTCAGATACGAATCGAACGTGAAAACTGCTGCGACGACCGGGCAGCAGAAGTGTGTGGAAATCCGAAGGACTATGCCGCAGCACTTCTGAAACTTGAAAGTTACCGCTCTGTTCACTCGCTTGCGATGAGTGCGCAGGGCGCCGGTTTACTGAATCGGATCTCGCGACTGGTCCAGCCGCGACAGAAAGATCACGTGGCTGCAAGGATTTCTCCTCCAGGAATTGTTGCGGTGCTTTTTCTCGGCGCTATCACCGTCGCGATGTCAGCAATCCTCGTGGCCGCCACTCCATCGAGTCAGCAGGAGACTCGTGTACTGAGCTTTCCGGAAAACCGTTCGGTGGGAGTGCTGTGGATCAGGAACGCACCCGATGAATTCGACTACGAAAACTGGTACCCGGGGATTTTTTCCGGGCCGGGATCCGGGATGCCGGCGATCGAGGAAATAAATCCCTCCCAATGGAAAAGAGTCGGCCAAGCATGCGGTGAAGTTGAAATCGAGAAAGGGCAGCAAGCACATCTTGCGGTCAGCAAATCAGCGCACCGAACCTTAAGCTTTCTTACCAGACTCGATCCAGACTCGTTGTATTCGATCAGTTTTCAGGACTCGGAAGTGAACGATGATTCGTTGAATTTCATTGGACGCCTGACCGGCCTGGAAGAACTGGATTTGAAAAATTGTGATATTTCAGACGTCGGGTTACCACGGTTGTCGGAGCTCAAGAAACTGAAAGTGATAAACGTTTCTACGTATAACGGCGCAAATGACGGATCCGAAATCTCCGATGACGGACTTGCGACTTTACTTGAACAGCATCCGCAACTTGAAGAGATCAATGCCGTTGGCACAGCAATCACTGACGTGGGCCTCACGCTTCTTGCGGGGCACTCGAACATCCGCCGGATTAACTTTGAACAAACAGCGATAACCGACCAAGGCATCATCGCACTGGATGGTCTTGAGCTGGAATCATTGTATCTGGGCTCGGACCTCAGTCCGGTCGGGGGCGGGCAGAGTTCCATCACAGATGCGTCCATGCCTGTCATTGGCAATATGGAACACCTTCGCCACCTCAGCCTGCGGCACCTGCCCATTACCGATAACGCTCTAGCGGAACTCGAGGCTTTGGAAGTCCTGAAGAAACTGACCCTTGACGGAACCCAAGTGACAAACTCGGGGCTCCGACATCTCTCTGGAATGCCTGCCCTGACAATGGTTCGTCATTCGGGCCAGTTTACCTTCAGCAACGAGGGATTGCGTTCATTGAGCCGGTGCCCTGCATTGGCATCGATAGTCGGCAACATGCAATACGACGAGAACACCGTCGACGTGTTGACGACATTTCCTGCTCTCGAAAGCATCCAACTCAGCGGTCCTGGCGTTACCAACGATGCACTGAAGAAAATCGCCTCGATGAAACAACTCAAGAACATCGGAATTTCCAACGCTCCTGTCGACGACAGGGGAATCGAGCACCTTGCGTCGCTGCCCGACCTCGAAATTGTGACCGCATATGGAACAGGCGTTGTCGGTCATGGATTTGCCGCGCTAAAGGAATCGCGAGTGTACTTTGTCGGATTTTCAAACTCGACTCTGGACCGGAACCGCGTTTGTGATTTGTCTGGAATAGCGCAGCTGCCGGAGTTGCGGAGTCTGCTGTTTGAATCCGGCGGCGGGACCATTACCGGCCTGGACAAACTTTCCGAACACAGGAAGCTTGCCAGCTTCAGCGCACAGGGTACATCTTTCAACAGTGAACAGGTCGAACAGATCTCGCAGATCAAGACTCTGCAGTGGTTGTTTATTACAACAAGTATTAACGATGATCAGATGCACTTGATTGCGGGCCTACCCGAACTGAACCGCCTGGTGATGCGGGGCAATTTCTCAGACCTGGGTCTGACATATTTGAGCAACTGCAGGAAACTTGAATTCCTGCGACTATATTCACCGAACATTTCCGGCGAGGGGCAGTCCCGATTGGTCGAACAGTTACCGAGACTAAGTGTTGGCAGTACATCTTCGAGACAACAGATTTCGACATCAGACAACGATGACATCCGCCGTTACGGTGCCGAACATCAACGCGCTCGACAGGATGCGCTGGAAGGTCAACCGCCGGTTGCACTGAGACTGGATCAGATCGTAAACGCCAATGCCGATCTGCAATGGGACGACCTCAAGGGTGAAGTTGTATTGGTCAATTTCTGGGGGACTTGGTGCGAGCCAAGCATGGCCGCATTGCCGACGCTTCAGAATCTGCACGAACGATTTGCTGACCGCGGTTTCGAAATCGTTTCAATACACACAACCGCGGGGGCGGAAAGCCTGAGCACACTTGTTGAATCCAGTGACTACGGATGGATTCTTGCGTCTGATGCAGATAACCACATGAGCAAAGGGTTCGCACCGGCAGCATACCCGTCTTACTCGTTGATTGATCGCAATGGAATACTCCGCTTCTCAGGCGTCTACACTGACGATCTTGAGTTCGCGATCGAAACGTTGCTTAACGAGTGAACGGCCCCCCCGATATATACGCACAGACGAGGGATACTTGAAACCGCAGGCAGCAGACAAACGCGACGCTGCATTAAAGCTGCCAACGCGATTAACGGAGTCCTCAAGTGAAGCGCTTCCCAACGCGCCAGTGTAGCCCATCAGTGGTATCGGAACTCCCTACACATCGTACTACAGCCAAAACCAGGAAAACATATCGTCCGGCCTCGTTAGCCGGTCAATATCGGAGCACTACGTCGCCATTGGCAACCGCTTCCTTCACGAATCCGGCAAGTTACTGCAAGTAGGCCCAGTGGTATTGCCGGAACTCCTCTTCGTTTATTTCAATCATCAGCAGCTCGCCAACCATTTCATTGGTAGCAAACCCCAGCATGGTTTCAAAGTCCAGTGCTTCAAACTCCGGAATCGAGTTCTTCATTGCTGATTCATCGACGATCTGGGCAGGGCCGTATCCGAGGTCAAGATCAGGGAAGATTGTTTCACCACCGCTTAGGACTTTTGCCACACTTGGAAATGGCAGTTGACCTGACGATGCAGGATCTAGGAGCCCCGGATCGAGCATAAAGAGACAACGCAAGGCGTGCAGATCGCCAACCACTCATTGCGAGATTCCAGAACCACAGAGAGCGAGCAAGATTGCAAGATCACTAGCGACCGATCAGCCAGAGAAACTGATCGGTGTTAGATGAGAACTGTTGCCGTCCGTTAACGGACTGATACCGGATTCGGGCTTCGATGCAATTGGTGCCGGGTTCAACAAAACGTGACGGATCGCCCTGGACGACAATTTCAGCAATGGAATCGGACAACCGCATTGCTGCTCTCGCATCAACCACTTCCCATGTTGCTGCGTCATAGTCAAACAACTCGATAGTTTGGTTCACCGGTGATCTGGCAAAAACTGCTCCCTCCAACAGGACTTCGAACGACGTTGGAAGTGCAACTGGGCTCACCGCTTTGATCTCGAATTCGGTGCGCGATTGCACGTCAAAACTAGAACGCGAAATTGACAAATCGACATTGTCACTTTTGTGAAGCGCGGTATTGCCGCCGGCAATATGTTGACCGCGGGTCACGACGACTGAACTCGGGGCAATCTGTTCAGGCTCCGGGGTCACTATGAGAATCTTGTCGCCGGTGAAATCAGATATATACAGAGCTCCATCGGGATGAAACAGCAAATGGCTCGATGAACCGGTCGTTAGATTCGTGCCGATCTCAGTTGAATTTCCACCGCTATCAAATCTCAACAATGTTCCATCTGAAAGCGCATAAAGACCATTGCCCCAGACTCCACCCGATCCGAAAGCAAGAGACGTGCAGCAACCGAGCCCGTTTGCGAAATCGTCATCCATCAAATTGCCGGCAGAACCATACACCCGAATACTGCCGTCCGCTGTGCTAGTGAATATGCGATCGGTTGAGTCGATGGCAAGAAAACGACCGTTGGCGGGAAGATCGACCAGGACTGACGGTACGCCGCCCGAACTGACATACAGTTTCCCCGTTTCAGTTATGTAGACCAGCCTTTGGTTGCTGTCGAAAGCCATGTCAGAAGGTCCGGGGTAGACAGACGAAGGGCCAAAAAGAGAAATGACTGTTCCGTTGGTCTGAATCGCGTAAAACGATATCTTAGCCGTTACCACACCACCAACAAGCAAAGAACCCGCGGGGGCGACGGAGCCGTTCTCATCAAACAGCACGGATGCAGGGCCGGGTATGGGGCTATTGCCAAACTCTAGCAACGATCCATCGATTCCCACTTTGTGAACATGGACTGGATCTGTACGTGCCCCGCCGGAACCGTTGTTGCTGCGACCTACATCGATGTCACCAGAGGGATGGTAAAAAGTCATTCGCAACGGATCTGTGACGGTTGCGAATTCCTCGATTCGAAATCCGGGAGCGGACTGCGCCAACAACAAACCAGCCGGGACATAGCTCGACAAGCAGGCGAGTAAACAGAGTAGACGAAACTTCATTTTCACATGCTGCGTCTGAAGATAGGTGGACTGGAGTTCAACCTCCACGATCCTAGAACACACAGTGATATTAGGCAAACAACTGGGGCGCCACCATAATCGCCGCGCTGACAGCCAGAAACGTGGAGTTGAAATCGCACGGCTATTGCCGACGCAACTTGAGACGAGAATTGGTAATCCCGGGCTCAAGTGTCAGAACATTTCGTTGAGATCAACCGGTTTTCCAGCCAATCAGCAACGTAGCCTGAGCGTTAGTGGTAATTCTTAGCCGTCTAGTCGCATCGGCAAGGTAAACCAGTCAATATTCTTGCGGACTATCAACATACTGTATATTTTTACATGGGGATGAACCGGCTAATTCTGAGCGAAGCCTTCCATGATGGCAAAAGATACAGCTATTGTCTGGCTACTAACCAGTTATTTCGCGATATGGCTCGCTCAGCCCGCGAATCTCTACGCGCAATCGGCTGACGCCTCCGAGACCACGACGCTATCCGAAATGCTGGTTGCCGTTCAGACTGACGCAAACGTCTCGAAGCCGCCTCTGCCGCTAGAACAAGATTGGATTGGTGACATCTTCTCGGAAGACGGCGCCGTAACACGATTGCGGCTAGAGAAAGGTCGAATCGTTGAAGGTGCAATCGTGCTGTTGCGAACGTATCCCAGCGGTCGATATCGAGGAAGTGATGCTCCGGTTTATGTAAACGAGCTTCCACCGATTGAACAGCTTCGAGACTGCGAAACTCTGGACGAAGTCAAGCAGATGCTGGGCGACGGACAGCCGAGTTTTTCCGGATGGGGTGGCCCGAATGGAATACATAGTTCTCATTCGTGGGTTTGCTTTGGCATCGTAGACGAGAATTGCATTGCGTATCTGAGTGTAGTCGCACATACGTCTTCGAACGAACGGCAGAGTGCAGAGGGAATAATTCAAATTGATGGAATGTTGTTTCGGCGCGGAGAGCTTCGCCCGGCTGATCCGGATTGTGCTGATGAATGCGAACTTTACCTTTCGGGTGCGGAAATGTTTGCCGCTGAGGAACGTACGAAAGCCGAAGCGCGTTTGCGATATCCTGAACCACTACGGGACCTGGTCAGGATCTCCGAACATCCCGATGATTCAGATTTGACCCATCTTTCGAATTCGATTCAGGCGATCAGGAATAATCCAGATCCCCTGCTGATCCAACAGCTTGTTCGGGAAATGCACGAAGGAACGCTGAGGATACGGTCACTGGTGGAACAGGTTCTTATTGGTGAGCGGCTGCCAGGTATTCAACCCTGGGATACTGAACAACAAGCTATTGCTGTAAACGCGTTCATTGACGCTTTGCCCGGTGCAGAGGAGCTCGCCAGGGTACATCTTGTTGAGATCATCTTGCGCCTTTGCGGCGGAGGAAGCATTACGGTCGACGACAACGATGTTCATGTGACTTTGGGCGACGACGGCTACACGCTGGCTATCAGCAATGCACTTCGGTCTGTGCCCATGACGCACACACAAGATAACCTGCGACACCTGTTCGAGAAGTCTCAAGCTGTTGATGACCGATCGCCAAGTCCATGACGAAGGATTTGTCGTTATCAGGTTCTTTCTCCGCTCGGGCAATCTGCTATGCTGCCCCGGTCACATCGGCAGACTCCGACGTGTGCCGGAACGGACTACTCAATGGTCCAGTGAAACAAATCTGTTCGTGAGGCAAATTGTCGACGCGCGGAAATCGATCGGTAGCGAACACGGGCTTCCAACAGGTTCGTTCCTGGTTCGACGAATCGCGAAAGGTCACCGTCGGGTTCGATGATGACAACTACATCGCCCAATCGGGAAGCTGGCTGTGAATCGACTTGTTCCCAGCTGTTGGTGTCGTAGTTGAACAAATCGATTGACTGAACGACCGTTCCCCGCGCAAACACCGCAGCTTCGATCGTTACCACCAGCGACTGCGGTAATGCGACCGGACTTGTTGCTTCAAGATCAAACTGCGTTCTTGACTGTACATCGTTGTTCGCGCGTCTCATAACGAAGTCCAGATCGTCACTTTCGGAGAGCTCCTCGACATCGCCGGAAACGAAATCACCAGACTGAGGCGTAACGCCTGCGGGGTATATGGTTTGAGGACCGGGCTCGTTTAACTGCTGTCTTTGATCCTGAAGGTTGAATACCACGCGAAAAAATTTGCCGTTTACTTCCAGTTCTTTCAATTGACGGTTTAGTTCCAGTTGGTTTGCCACGGACAGCCAATCGGCGTTGTCGGAAATCGGTGGCTCAATTTGCACTCCATCGATTGAGAAGTAACCTCCCGCGACTTTCGCGGCAAGGTGTCCGAGGTTGTAACCCGGATTGGTGCAGACGATCAGGTCATGATTCAGATGGTTCGAAACGATGTTGACGTCGTTCAAGTAGGTGTTGTTCGAACGCAGCGGGTTGGAGTTTGACAGCGTGATCACGCCGGATCCGTCAACGATGAACTGACTGCCTTGATTGGTCCTCAATGCTGCTGCATTAATATCCACGTCCAGGAGCGATACGACTGTTCCCGTCGACAAAAGTCTAAACTCATCTTCGACCTCAATCGTTGAGTTGGTTATCGAAACGACTGATCCCATGCGAACCTCAATATCTCCCGCCCCGAGTTCGGAATCGATTGTCAGGTTTGAATTTGATATCAAACCGGTTGATCCGCCAAAGATACCCAGGCAATGACCGGTACCGTTTGATCGACCAAACGTCAGGTTGGATTCGTCAATCAGAAAATTCATCGGACCCACGTTCCCCAGGTTCATTCCGGAAAGCGAAACTGCTATATTGGCTGATGTTGGCTGAAGCGAAAGGTTTGCATTACGCACTGTCAGGTTGCCATCGTTCAATACGATTTGAACGTCCTCGGAAATATTCGCATCTTCAAGTGTCCAGTCGCTGCCGGAATAGTCATAGTCAATCGAATGGGAGATGCTCCCGGAATCAGGGACGGCGAGTTGCCCTGCCGCGCCGCCGTTAATCGTCCAATTAGCTCCGACTGTTCCCGTACCTGGAAAATCCGGACCATTGGTCCAATTGTTATCGTGCGTGCCATCGAAAACGAAAAGCGGCCGAGGAGGCGGTGGTTGATACTCGTCAATGATGACGTCGCCGTAAATGCCCGCGCGTCCACCGGTCGAGATTCCAAACGATGCATTGGAGGCAAGAATCTGACCCTGGAAACTAATCTCAAATACGTTAGTCGGGTTACTTCCATCGATCACCGTGACGACGTAGTTGCCGAGTCCATCGGAACTGACGGTCCAGTCGTGAAGAACTTCGGCGGCAACGTTAAACCCCATGTCTGTATTGTTAACGATAGTGCCGCCATCCTGTTCAGCTCGAAAATGGCCTCCACCAAACCCGGGGTGAAAAAGAACGCGAATGAAATTGGAAGTTGACGTTCCACCGAACCATGCACCGACCGGTAATCCGTTAGACCCGGTGGAACCTCCCAGTCGAAATGAAACGGTGAACGACTCTCCGATTGCCCCCGGAAACCGCGCATTGTCATGGTTGCCAACCGGCGTCTTCAAGATTCCATTTTCTACGAGAAACCCCGGGGCCTCGTTGTTGGGGTCATCAAAAACGATATGAGGATACGCTGCGACCGTTTCGGCAGTGTTTGCGGTTTCTTTGTCGAACGTTTCTATGAACTGGGCATGCGCATTGTGATGGAACAGATGGCAGCGCAAGCCAAACACCAAAGCGATTTCATTTCCATTCCTTTTGAACGAACTTCGTACACGAAGCCATCCTAAAGGGCCAGCGAATGACCATCAAACGTCTTTCAGAAGATGAATCAGTGAAATTTTATTCCCCGGCCATTTGGAAGCATAGTCGCAGGCTGATCAGGAGCTGCCGATCCCGGAACCCGTACGTATTACCCCGTGATGAAGTGCTGTCAAGCATTTCCGGTCCCGGTCACATCGACTTGAGTATCTTGCCCGGGCTGTTGAATGCGCCATTGGTCGCTCCCTGGTGACTCATTCGAGTCCCGCGGCTTGGCCTGCAGGCTCCTGTCAAACACAATGATCGCAGTTTTCAGCCGATGCATCTCGCTTGCGACGCATACTTAACCAATGGAAGTTTCATGGCAACGGTTTTCGTTCACGGTGCGCCAAACGGCCCTGAAATTTGGAATCCGTTAATTCGGGCATTGAATCTGTCAAAACCTGAGTACACAAACCTTGCTTTACCCGGATTCGCCACACCTTGCCCGACTGGTTTCGAACCGGGACGAGACAACTATGCGAATTGGCTAATCAAACAGTTTGAGCTTATTGCCGCGGATGCTGATGGTGTCGGCTTACGAATAGTTGCACATGACTTCGGCGCAATTTTTGCCCTGCGCGCCTGCTCATTGCGACCTCAATTGGTCGAGTCCTGGATCATTTGCGGATCACTGATCGACAGTGAGACTAAACCCCATCTCCTGGCAAAGTTGTTTCGTCTGCCAATTATCGGCAACCTGGTCACACGGCTGATGACAAATCGGCGAGTGGTCGCGAAGGGACTGTGCAAGCAAGGTGTTCCCAAAGCTCTTGCGGAATCTCAAGCCTCCGGCCTCGATAAGGATCTGGCTCGCTGTATTCTGGCGTTGTATCAAACCCAGAGGGCGTCCGGGCAAGTACACCCATGGGAAACCGATTTGAAAAGCCTGCCTCGTCGAGGACTGCTAATTTGGGGTGATGCCGATCCGTATGTCTCGTCGTATGCAGCAAAGCGATTTGCGGAACGAAGGGGGGTGCCGCTGCACGTCTTAGCTCGCACAGGACATTGGCCGTTCGTCCAACGACCAAATGAAGTCGCTGCGCGAATAAGCGAATTCTGGTCCGCCGAATGAGTACGTTTGCTTCGTTTTTTTCTGGACGAAATCACTTCAACGACGAATACCAGACTCGTTGCACAATGGCCGTCAATTAGCGGCTTCGAAAGACGAAGTCCACCGCTTGAAAGATGCTTGTATTGCCCCTGGCAGTGCACATGACGCCATTCGGCTGGCGGCCCAAAAACAACCGGTCCGATTCGACCCCTCTACAAATCTGCCCCCGGTCACATCGTTGTCCGGCAGGTACGTCGTCGCCACGTCAGTTATGCGTTCGGGCGATGAAGGCCGAAGCAGGTTGTTGTCATTTAGGCAATGACTGGAAACCTCAACAGAATGCAGTCAATTGGCCGAACTGTCATATCCCCGTCGTGATTTATAGATCGCTTTTAGGTTCTTCTTGCCCCAATCGTCAATGACCTGAAAAACCGGTGCCAAAGAACTTGCGACCGCTCTTGCAGAATATTCAACTCGCGGTGGAATCTCTGGAAAGTACTCTCGTTGCACCAGTCCATCTCGTTCAAGTTCGCGCAGTTGAAGCGTCAACATCCGTTTTGAAACTTCCGGAATTAGCCTGTGTAATTCGCTAAACCTAAGCGTTCCTCTTTGTTCCAAATGATAAAGAATCGAAGATTTCCACTTCCCACCGAAAACCTCGATGACCGACGCGATCGGACATGGCCCATCGATCTTTTGCTTGTTCTTTTTTTTTGCCATTTGCGACGATCTCCTGTTTCCTGGTAACACAAATGTTCCTTTGCCATTCCGCGAAAACCCCTGAAATCAAAGGGCTTTCTGATCTCATGCGCTGCCTACAAGAACCGGCATGGTCGACATCAATCGGGCAGCCTGGTTCTTCCTGCATCAAGAACCCTTTGCAAACCAGGCGATCACGCATCTCCGGACTAGGTTACAAATTTGTACCTTGTTGCAAAACGGAACCTTGAGATCCTATCGTATCAACGATGTCACTGAAACGCAGTTTGCTTTGGCAACGGACCACGAAGCATTTGACGAAAACGGTCCATTGAACGATGAACGTGCCTTCACGATGTTCGAATCCTTGTTGGCGTCTCTCATCACGACAACAGTTAGGCCAAAAGCAGAAAGGTCGAATTCATATGAGATTCATTGACTTGCCCAAACGACAAGGGGAGAAGCCGGATACAACTTCTAGCCTCCCTCATTCTCAGTTAACACAACATGGTCCTGACAACGTTGTTGAGAAGCTGCACGAGTGGTGTTTTTCACTTCCTCATGTCGAAAACGAACCCAGTCGTATTTCTGTTCCAGGCTCGCGAGCATTGGTAATGCATCCCGCCGAAATCTGTAACCCTGAAGCCTTTATGATCGGGCGAGAATTCGCGCACATTCATCCACACCCAGACAGCGGGAGTATGCATTTACAACTTTCCGAGGAAGACGCAG